>NZ_JBBEGM010000003.1:0-442998 GCF_037400335.1 Actinomycetospora flava | reverse complement strand
TTCGGCGCGATCGCTCAGAAGATCACGCACGTGGGATCAGGACCGCAGCGCGCGGCGGAGCAGCTTGCCCGTCACGGTCTTCGGGATCTCGTCCATCAGCTCGACCTGGCGCGGGTACTTGTACGCCGACATCCGCTCCTTGCAGAACGCGATGAGCTCGTCGGGCTCGACGCTCTGCCCCGGGCGCACCGAGACGAAGGCCTTGACCGTCTCGCCGCGGTACTCGTCGGGCACGCCGACGACGGCCGCCTCGCGGACCGCGGGGTGCTCGTAGAGCACGTCCTCGACCTCGCGGGGCCAGACCTTGTAACCGCCGGCGTTGATCTGGTCCTTCTTGCGGTCGACGACGTAGAACCAGCCCTGGTCGTCCATGTAGCCGACGTCGCCGGTCTTCAGCTCGACGGTGCCGTCGGGAGCGCGCAGGGCGTTCTGCGTCTCCTCGGGCTTGTTCCAGTACCCGGGCACCACCTGCGGCCCGCGCGTGACGATCTCGCCCACCTCGCCGACGTCGGCGTCGGTGCCGTCGTCGCGCACGATCCGCACGACCGTCGAGAAGATCGGCACGCCGACCGAGAGCGCCCCGGAGGCCGTGTCGACCGGGGCGTCGGACTCCCGCGGCACGCCGTGCGAGGGCGAGCTCGTCTCGGTCAGGCCGTAGAAGTTGTGGATGTAGAGCCCGAACTGGTCGGAGAACGCCTTGATCGTCGACGGCGGGATCGGCGCGCCCCCGGAGTACAGGCGGGTCATCGAGGCGAGGTCCTCGCGCTTCGCGCCCTCGGCGTTCATCAGCGCGATGAACACGGTGATCGAACCGATCGAGAAGGTGGGCCCGTGCTCGCGGATCGCGTCGAGCACCACCTGGGGCTCGAAGCGGTAGGCGAGCACCAGCGGGATCGGCACGAGCAGGGCGATCGCCATGTGCCCGATGACGCCGGTGATGTGGAACAGCGGCGCCACGCCCAGCACCGAGTCCTGCGGCCCGAGCTGGATCCAGTCGCGGTAGGTCTGCGCGTTGAACACCACGTTGCGGTGGGTGTTCATCGCACCCTTCGGCGGGCCGGTGGTCCCCGACGTGTAGCCGAGGAACGCGACGTCGTCGGGACCGAGCTCGACGGGCTCGGGCTTCCGGTCGCCGACGGACTCGAGCACCTCGGTGAGGTCCTCGGTGCCCTCGTGGCGCGTGCGCTCCAGGCCCTTGAACAGGCGCTGGTCGTGGCGCGTCTGGTACTCCAGCGGCGAGGTCGTCCACGCGATGCGCAGCGACGGGATCGTCGGCACGACCTCGGCGGCGACCTGCCCGAACAGGTCCTCCTCGGCGAGCAGGGCGGTCGCCTCGCAGTCCGAGAGCAGGGTCGTCAGCTCGCGGGTCCGGCTCATCGGGTTGATCGAGACGACGATGCCGCCGGCCTTCCACGTGCCGATGACGGCGATGAGCACCTGCGGGATGTTCTGCAGGTACGTCGCGAGCCGGTGACCCTTCTCGAAGCCGCGGTCGGCGAGCGCGACCGCGAACCGGTCGGAGAGCCGGTCGAGCTCGCGCAGGGTGATCGTGCCGTCGAAGTAGCGGACGATCTCGGTGTCCGGCGACCGCTCGAGGGCGGCGGAGAACATCGCGAGCGCGCTCGGGTACTCGGGCTCGATGTCGGCGGGGTAGTCGCTGCGGTAGCGCGCCAGCCAGGGGCGCTCGTCGTATGTGCCCATCAGCGGATCACCACGGGGTTCACCGGCGAGCCCGTCGCCTCGTGGATCTTCAGCGGGGCCGCGGTGTAGAGGAAGTCCCACCGGCCGTCGGCCGCGCACGCGTCGGCGAGGTCGTCCAGCCAGATGATCTCGGCGAGGCTCACGCCCAGGTTGCGCAGCAGCGACGCGTGCAGGGGCAGGAGCACGCCGCTCTCCGGGTCGGCGGTGACCTCGTTGGCGATGGTGTCCGTGACGAGGTTGGGGATCTCCTTGTCCTGGAACCACTCCACCAGCTCGCGGGAGTAGGTCAGCCCGGGCTCGACGAAGCCCTCGTAGAACTCGTCCGCCGGCGTCGCGTAGAAGTACTTCAGGAAGCCCGTGCGCACGAGCAGGATGTCGCGGTCCTCGATCGTCACGCCCTGCTTCTGCGCGGCCTCCTGCAGGTCGTGGTGGGTGAACGTCTCGCCCTTGTCCAGCCAGTCCTTGCCGCGGTGGCGCGCCATGTCGATGAGTACGCCGCGCCCGACGACCCCCCGGTTCGCGATCGGCAGCACCGACGCCCAGCTCATGCCGCCGCCGTTGGTGGTGTCGGCGTGGCGGCCGTTCCAGAGCGTGTCGTCGTACCAGGCGTGCCCGAGGGCGTCGTACTGCGACGACCCCTGCAAGAAGATCTCCGCCTTGTCGTCCGACGCCCGGATGCCGCCCGGGAAGCTCGGGCCCTGCCCGGACTCGAAGACGTCGTGGTCCCACACCATCTCGCGCTTGATGCCCTCGCGGCCCGGGAAGACCGGGTCGCCGTGCGGGTGGCCCATCGGGCACTGCAGCGTGAACACCTGCCCGTCCTTGACACTCGCCACGCCCCGCAGCACCTGGGCGGCGTCGAGGTAGTTCAGCGAGCCGACCTCGTCGTCGTCCCCCCACTTCCCCCAGTTCTGGGGAGGGTTGTCGCCCAGCAGTTCCCGCATCGACGGGACGTCGGCCATGAGAGCTCCTCCTCGAGATCACCGTGAGGTGGCCCACGGTGCCCGGTCGCCCGGCGACCGACAAGGGGTGCTCCGAGGGGGTGGAACGGCACGGCCGGCCGGGTGAGCCCCTTGGCCCGCGTGCCGGCGATCATCGGCGTTCGAGGAGCTCGCCGCCGGGCGCCCGATCGCGCAGACGCCGCTGCTGCTGCGGCGCTGGGTGGTGCTCGGGATGCCCCCGCGCTACGCCCGCCGCCCCGGCACGCCGCCCGCCGTCCGGTCGGTGGGCGCGGGCCTGCGCCGCGGGGCGATGCGACGTCCGAAGGGACAGTCCTCTCGTTCCGTGGGCTGACTCGTGATCAGAACTGACGCTACGGTTCGGCCGTGCGGCCGACGGTCCAGGATCTCGCGGAGATCGAATGGTTCCGCCGGCTGCCGCCCGGCCACCTCGCCGACGCCGCACGGGCGAGCTCGATCGTCACGCTCGCCCGCGACGCCGTCCTGTACCGCTCGGGCGCCGTCGCGGACGCGTTCTTCGTGCTGCTGCGCGGGCGGGTCGGGGCGTGGCGGGGCGACCCGACCGGGCCCGAGTCGATGCTGTACTTCGTCACCGACCGCCGCCACGAGAGCCTGTGCCTGGAGAACGTGGTCGCCGACATCCCGTACTTCGCCACGATGCGCGGGCTGCTCGACGACACCCGGGTCCTGCGCGTGCCCGCGACCCTGCTGCCGACCATGCTCGCCGCCGACCGCGAGCTCGGGATCGCCATCGCCCGCCACATCGCCGAGCGCCTGCAGGCGTTCACCGAGCAGATGACCGACCTCGGGTCGCTGCCGGTGGTGCGCCGGGTGGCGAAGTTCCTGCTGGCGAGCCGTCAGCACGGTTCCGACCTGGTCGTCGTCACCCTGCGGCAGGCGGAGCTGGCGAGCCGGCTGGGCGCGGCACGGCAGTCGGTGAACCAGGCCCTCGCCACCCTGGTGCAGCGCGGCATGATCGCCACGGTCGGCCGCGGCGTCTACCAGATCCGCGATCACACGGGGCTCGTCGCGCTCGCCCGGGGCGGACCGGCGCCGGGGCCTGGATCACGGGCGCGCGGCGTGGTCGGATCCTCCGGTGCCCGCGACGCATGAGGTCACCAACCAGGTCCCCGACCTCGTCGGCCACGACGTGGCCGCCGATCCCCCGCTGCTCGAGGCGCTCGAGCGCGAGGGTGCCGGGTGGTACCGCGACGAGCTCCACGAGGTCGGGCGGCTGTCCGGCTCGGCGGTCGCCGCGGAGTGGGCGGACGCCGCGCACCGCAACGAGCCGCGGCTGCGCACCCACGACCGCGTCGGGCACCGGATCGACGAGGTCGACTACGACCCGGGCTACCAGGAGCTGACGCGCGTCGCGGTCGAGCACGGCTTCGCCGGCGCCCCCTGGGCCGACGAGCGTCCGGGCGCCCACGTCGCCCGGGCGGCGGGGTACATGACCTGGACGCAGGTCGAGGCGGGCCACGGCTGCCCGATCACCATGACCTACGCCGTCCTGCCCGCGCTGCGCGCCGCCCCCGACCTGCTCGAGCGCTTCGGGCCCGGGCTCACCAGCCGCGTGCACGACCCCGGCCTGCGCGTCCCGGAGGCCAAGCGCGGCCTGCTCGCGGGCATGGGCATGACCGAGAAGCAGGGCGGCTCCGACGTCCGCGCGAACACCACCGTCGCGCGTCCCGAGGGCTCCGACGGCATCTACCGGCTGACCGGCCACAAGTGGTTCACCAGCGCGCCGATGTGCGACCTGTTCCTGGTGCTGGCGCAGGTCGCCCGGACGCGCAGCGTTGAGGGGAGTACGCCGATAGGGGAGCCGGACCATCGAGGAGGCGGGCTGACCTGCTTCCTCGTCCCGCGCGTACTGCCCGACGGCACCCGCAACACGTTCCGCATCCAGCGCCTCAAGGACAAGCTGGGCAACCGCTCCAACGCGTCGAGCGAGCCCGAGTTCGACGAGACCGTCGCGTGGCGGGTCGGTGACGAGGGCCGCGGGGTGCGCACGATCATCGAGATGGTCGCCTGCACCCGCCTCGACACCGCGCTCGGGTCGACGGCCGGGATGCGCGCCGCGGTGTCCCGCGCGGCCCACCACGTGCGGCACCGCGCGGCGTTCGGGCGCACGCTGATCGACCAGCCGCTGATGCGCGAGGTGCTCGCCGACCTGGCGTGCGAGTCCGAGGGCGCGATCGCGCTGTCCATGCGGCTGGCGGGGGCGCAGGATCGCGCGGGCCGCGACGAGCACGAGGCGGCGTTCCGGCGGATCGGCGTGACGCTGGGCAAGTACTGGATCTGCAAGCGCCAGACCGCCGTGGTCGGCGAGGCGCTCGAGTGCCTCGGCGGCAACGGCTACGTCGAGGAGTCGGGGATGCCGCGGCTGTTCCGCGAGGCGCCGCTGAACTCGATCTGGGAGGGCTCGGGCAACGTCAACGCCCTCGACCTGCTGCGCCTGCTCGCCCGCGAGCCCGCCACGCTCGAGGCCTACCGCGCCGAGGTGCTCGGCGTCGACGACCGCGTGGACGCCGGGTTCAAGGACGTCGAGGCCGAGCTGGCGGCGCCCGACGAGCGCGGCGCGCGGCGGCTCGCCGAGCGGATGGCGGTGCTGCTGACCGGGGCGCTGCTGGTGCGGAACGCCCCGGGCGCCGTCGCGGACGCCTACGTCTCCTCCCGCGTCGCGGGCGACCACGGGCACGCGTTCGGCACGCTGCCGCGCGGGGTGGACGTGGACGCCCTGCTGGCGCGGCTCCCGGAGACGGAGGCCTGATGGACCACCTCCTGCCCGGTGTGCGCGCGGCCGAGGTCCGGGGACGCATCCGCACCCATTACCTCGAGTCGGGCCCGTCCGACGGCGAGCCGGTGGTGTTCGTGCACGGCAACCTGTCCACCGGCCGGTTCTTCGAGCACCTCATGCCCGGCGCCCCCGAGCGCTGGCGGCTGCTCGCCCCCGACATGCGGTGCTTCGGGCGGTCCGAGCCGGCCCCGATCGACGCCACCCGCGGGCTCGGCGACTGGGCCGACGACATCGTCGGCTTCCTCGACGCGCTGGGCATCGACCGGCCCGTGCACCTCGTCGGCTGGTCCACCGCCGGCGCGGCGATCGCCCTGGTGGCCCGCGCGGGGCGGGCGGCGTCGCTGACGTTCCTCGACCCGGTCTCGCCGTACGGGTTCGGCGGCACGTTCCGCGACGGGACGCCCTGCTGGCCCGACGTCGCGGGCTCGGGCGCCGGGGTGGCCAACCCCGAGTTCGTCCAGCGGCTGCGCGACCGCGACCGCGGCGAGGACAGCCCGCTCTCGCCGCGCAACGTCATGAACGCGACGTACTGGCGGGCGGGTCACCGCGAGCCGCGCGAGCGCGAGGACCTGCTCGTCGACGAGATCCTGCTGACCACGATCTCCGACGACGGCTACCCGGGCGACGCGCAGCCCTCGGAGCACTGGCCGGGCGCGGCGCCGGGCACCCGCGGGCTGCTCAACGCCCTGTCGCCGAAGTACTGCGACTGGTCGTGGCTGCCGGCGCTGGACCCGAAGCCCCCGGTGCTCTGGACGCACGGCAGCGCCGACGTCGTCGTCGCCGACGGGTCGGCCCTCGAGCTGGGCACGCTCGGCGCGAGCGGGGCCGTGCCCGGCTGGCCGGGCCCGGACGCCTTCCCGCCGCAGCCGATGGTCGCCCAGATCCGCGACGTCCTCGAGGCCTACCGCGCGGCGGGCGGGCGCGCCGAGATCGAGATCTTCACGGGCTCCGGTCACGGCCCCCACGTGGACGCCGCGGACCGCTGGTCGGCGACGTTCTTCGCGTTCCTGGACTCGACGCGCTGACGCGCGGGTGAGTGATATGGGTCGCTCTGGCGACCCACATCGCTCACCTGCGGCGGAGCCGCCTCGGGTGGGCGGCGAGGAAGACGTCGACGGCGTGGTCGGCGGTGGCGTCCACGTCCACCACGGGCGCCTCGACGTGGAACATGCCGTCGTCCAGCGACCGGCCGAGCACGAGGAACGCGAAGTCGTCGGCGGCGCGGGCGGGGTCGTCGATGCGCAGGAGGGCGCCGAGCTCCCCGAACCGCTCCGCCAGCGCGGCCAGCACCCGGGCCGGCACCTCGCGGTGGTAGGTCGCCGCGAGGTCCGGGAACCGTGACGCCTCCCCGATCACCAGCCGCCGCAGCGCCAGGACCTGCGGGTTCAGCACGGCGGCGAGGTAGCGCCGCGCGACCGCGCGCAGGACCGGGGCAACGTCGTCGGGCCCGCTCACGTCGGCGAAGGCCTCGACCAGGTGCGCCGTGAACGCCTCCGCGGTCGCCGTCGTGCCCAGGACGATCTCGCGGAACAGGCGCTCCTTGTCGCCGAACTGGGTGTAGACGGTCTGCTTCGACACGGCCGCGGCCGCGGCGATCTGCTCGGTGCGCGTGCCCTGGTAGCCGTGCTGCAGGAAGAGCGCGGTGGCGGCCCGGACGATCGCGGCGCGCTTCCCGGACGGGGCGTCGGACGGCGCCGGGCCGGCCCCGACCCGCACGAGCAGCCCGTCGTCCACGGCGGCCACCTCCAGTCTGGACGGTACGGTACCAGGAGCAGTACCGTTCGGTTCCCAGTTCAGTACCGATCAGTCCAGCGAGGAGCCATGACCGGACCCTCCGGGAGCCCGCTCGTCGGGCGCGGCGACGCCGACCGGCACGCGGCGATCACCCGCTCGCTGCTCGGGTACGGCGTGCTCGCCGGCCCGTTCTACGTCGTCGTCGGCCTCGCGCAGGCCCTCACCCGCGACGGCTTCGACGTCACCCGGCACGACCTGAGCCTGCTGGCCGCGGGGCCGTGGGGCTGGATCCAGATCGCCAACCTGGTGCTGACCGGGCTCATGACGGTCGCCGCCGCGGTCGGGATGCACCGCGCGCTGCGGGTCCTGGGCGGCGGCCCCGGGGCGACCTGGGGGCCACGCCTGGTCGGCGTGTACGGCGTGGGGATGGTCGGGGCCGGCGTGTTCGTCGCCGACCCGATGAACGGCTACCCGCCCGGCGCGCCCGCCACCGTCAGCCTCGGCGGGATCGGCCACCTCGTGTTCGGCGGGCTCGGCTTCCTCGGGCTCGTCGCCGGCGCGCTGGTGCTCGCGCGCCACTACGACGGGGGCATGGCCTGGTTCTCCCGTGTCACCGGCGTGCTGTTCCTCGTCGCGTTCGCCGGCATCGCGTCCGGCTCGGCGAGCCCGGTGGTCGTGCTCGGCTTCTGGGTCGCGCTGATCATCGCGTGGACGTGGCTCGCGGTGGTGTCGCTCGACCTCTACCGCCGCACGCCGCTGCTGACGCCGGCGCTCTAGGGGTTGTGAGTACTTTCCGGCCCTATAGCGCCGGAAAGTACTCACGAGGGGTCAGCCGAAGACCTGGTCCAGGCCCGTCAGCTTGAGCGCGCGGGCGGGCTGGCCCCGGGCGCCGCGGAGCAGGAACGTCGCGCCGGCCTCGGTCGCGCGGCGGTGGGCGCCGAGCAGGACGCGCAGGCCGCAGGAGTCGCAGTAGGTGACGGCGGCGAGGTCGACGACGAGACCGGCCGGCGGGTCGTGCAGCGCGGCGTCGACGGCGTCGTCGAGACGCCCGTGGCTGTCGTAGTCGAGATCCCCGCCGACCGTGA
This sequence comes from Actinomycetospora flava, assembly GCF_037400335.1. Taxonomy (NCBI): domain Bacteria; kingdom Bacillati; phylum Actinomycetota; class Actinomycetes; order Pseudonocardiales; family Pseudonocardiaceae; genus Actinomycetospora; species Actinomycetospora flava. The sequence continues at coordinate 434,722 of NZ_JBBEGM010000003.1, read as the reverse complement.
CGACGGCGTTCCCGTCGGTGCGCTCGGTCCGGATGATCAGCTCGGTCATGACCCCACCTCTCACCCCACCGTGGCGGGCAGGCCTCCGTGTGCTCCGTCGGCACCGCGGAGGAACCGGGCCGTGCGAGGCGAGTCTGCCAACGCCGCGGCCAGCGCGTCGAGAGCCGTGCCGACCTCGTTCGTCCGCAGTCCCGCGGGGATCGTCACGGTGCCCACCCACTGCACGAACCCGTCGAACAGCGTCGGGTCGTCGACGAACACCGCGGCGGCCAGGAAGTCGACGAGGTGCCCGAGGTCGTCGGCGAGCTCGTCGGGGACCTCGTCGTCGGGGCGCACGGCCGCGGCGGCCAGCGCCACCAGCTCGGCGCGCCGGGCGTGCAGCACCGCCTGCTCCTCGCGGGCCGACGGGTCGCCCGGCGTCCCGGGGACGACGAGCTCGTCGGCGAACCACGGCCCGTCCGGGTCGGCGGCGAGCACGGCCGCGGCGGCGCGGGCGTCGGGCGCCCAGCCGTCGGCGCCCACCGCGCGCGCCCACCGCCCGTCGGTGCCGAAGGCGGGCCCGCCGGCGAGCACCGGCGTGCCCGTCGCGCGGCACGCCTCGACCATGCGCCGCGCCGCGGGCAGCCGCGAGGGCAGCGAGCTGGAGATCGCGACGACGTCCGGGCCGACGCGGTGGACGTGGGTGGCGAGCTGCGCGGCGGGCACCGAGGCGCCGAGGAACTCCACCGCCCAGCCGTGGCGGGCGAGGACCTCGGCGAGCAGGCGCGCGGGCAGGCCGTGCCACTCGCCGTCGAGGCACGCGACCGCGACCGTGCCGACGCCGGTGGGCGCCGGGGCCGGGGCGTGCACGGCGACGGCGGCGACGACGCGCTCGCTGATGTGGGTGGCGACGTGCTCCTGCACGACGGTCCACTCCCCCGCCGCCCAGCGGTCGCCGACCTCGCGCTGCGCGCCGGCGACCACGTCGAGCAGCACCGCCTCCGGGTCGGCCCCGGCGTCGAGCGCGGACAGCGCGACGGCGATCGCGCCCTGCTCGTCGGCGGCGGCGAGGCGCTCGAGGTAGTCGGCGCGCAGGGTGGCGGTGTCGGTGGGTGGGGACGCGGTGGTCACGCCTCACTCCTCGGTGTCGTGACGGTGTCGTGACGGTGTCGTGTCAACGGGACACCGGCGGCGCTTGTATCGCCAGCATCGCGACGTCGTCGTGGTCGTGCCCGTCGAGCCAGGAGACGACCGTCTGCTCGAGCTGCTCGCAGAGCACGGCGGCGGGGGCGCCCGCGCAGCGCGGCAGGACCGCGGCGAGCCGCTCCTCGCCGAAGAAGTCACCGGGGCCGCGGGCCTCGACGACGCCGTCGCTGTAGAGCAGGCACGTGTCGCCGGGTCCGAGCAGGACCTCGGCCTCGCCGAAGCGGGCCTCGCGGATCCCGCCGACGAGCATCCCGGACATCGCGACGGCCTCGACCTCCCCGCTCGCGCGCACGATCAGAGGCGGTGGGTGCCCACCCGTCGCCAGGCGCAGCTCGACCGAGCCGTCGCCGGTGGGGCGGGCGTCGCCGAGCACCATCGTCGCGAAGCGCGGGCTCTCGTCGCGGGTGGCGACGGCGTCGAGCAGCGCGGTGTTGAGCAGCGGCAGCAGGCGGCCGGGGCGGTCCTCGAGCAGGCGCAGGGCGTGCCACGACTGGCGCACGCGTCCGGAGAGGACGGCGGCCTCGATGCCCTTGCCGCAGACGTCGCCGAGCAGGAACGCCGAGCGCTTCTCGTCGGTGCCGCCGACGACCTCGTAGAAGTCGCCGCCGACGCGCATGGTCTCGCGGGCGGGGCGGTAGGCCGCGCCCCACGTGACGCCCGGGGTGACCGGCAGGCGCGGTGCGGCGAGGCTCTCCTGCAGCACCGCGCCGAGGTGGGCCTGCTCCTCGTGCAGGGCGGCGGCGGCCAGCGCGGTGCCGGCGCGGGCGACGTAGGAGGTGAGGAGGTCCTCCTCGACACCCTCGGCGTCCGTGCTGCGCGGGTCCGCCAGCACGACGACGGCCTCGACGACGCCGGTGACCGGCACCGGGCAGGCGCGCACGCTGCCGGTGAGCGTCTCCAGGCCGGTGAGCGTCGCCAGCTCCTCGGCGAGCCAGGGGCTCGCGGCCCCCTCCCCGGCGAGGGCGGCGGCGAGCGCCGGGACGCGGGCGAGATCGGCGGTGGCCACCCGGTCGAGCCGGGGGCGCCCGCCGCCGAGCTCCGCGGCGGCCCAGGTGACGGCGTCGTCGTGGCGCACGACCAGCGTCGCGCTCGCACCGAGCCGCGGCACCGCCAGCGCCACGACGCGGCGCGCGGTGCGGTCGAGGTGCAGGACGCCGTGCAGCGCGCGCCCGGCCTCCGCGAGGAACGCGGCGCGCTCCTGGGCGGCGAGCAGGGTGTCGGTGCGCGCGTGCTCGCCGGTGACGTCGCGCAGGTACCAGGTGGTGTCGCCGTCCGCCGGCTCGGGCGGCGGCGGGCCGTCCCCGAGCCCGGGGCCGCGGCGACCGCGTAGGTGGCGCTCGCCGGCGGGGTGCTCGACGACCGCCTCGAAGCCTTCCGGCACGCCCTCGCGCACGGCCCGGGCGAGGACGTCGCAACGGGCGACGTCGACGACCTCGCCGACGCGCAGACCGGGCAGCAGCGCGCGGGCGGCGGGGTTGGCGGCACGGACGACGCCGGCGCGGTCGCAGACGACCACGCCCTCCTCGAAGCCCTCGAGCAGCGCCGGCCCGACCGTGGGCGGGGGCGTCTGCGCGCGGGGCTGCGGGGACGCGTCAGGGGCGTGGGTGACGTCCCGCGTCGGGGCGCCGTGGCGTCCCTCCATCGCCGTCGCCTCCCTCCGTGACGGTCGCGGCCACCGTAGTCGACCAACGTCATCATCCGACCCGCACGCGGCGTGCCGGACGGTGAACCGTCGGTGACCGCGGACGAGCGGCAGGTGTGGCGGGGCCGCCGGTCGCGTTCCCTCGAACGGGACGGTGCCGGATTTCGTGGTGTTCGTCCCGTCTTGAACCTCCTGGGCAAGGTGAGCCTATCCTTCCGCCGTGCCCGACAACGCCGCCGCGCCGCGGACGACCGACCCGTCCGTCCGGGTCGAGGGCACGGACCTGGACCTCGGCTACCGGGACCGCACGGTCGTCCACGGCGCGGACATCACGCTGTGCGCGGGACGGGTCACCGCGCTGGTCGGCCCGAACGGGAGCGGCAAGTCGACGCTGCTGCGGGCGCTGGCACGGCTGCACCGGCCCGAGGCGGGTGGGCTGCTCCTGTCCGACGGCGGCGACCCCGTCGACGCCCTGGACCTGAGCCGCCGCGACTTCGCCCGCCGCGTCACGCTGCTCGCGCAGAGCCGGCCGACGCCCGCCGGGATCACCGTCGCCGACGTCGCCGGGTTCGGGCGGCACCCCTACCGCGGCCGCTGGCGCGGCGGCGACCCCGAGGGACCGGCGGCCGTCGCGCGGGCGCTGACCGTGACCGGGCTGACCGACCTCACCGACCGCCCCGTCGACGAGCTCTCCGGCGGCCAGCTGCAGCGCGTCTGGCTCGCGTCCTGCCTCGCGCAGGACGCGAGCGTGCTGCTCCTCGACGAGCCGACCACGTTCCTCGACCTGCGCTTCCAGGTGGAGATGCTCGACCTCGTCCGCGACCTCGCCGACGCCGACGGCGTGGCCGTCGGGCTCGTCCTGCACGACCTCGACCAGGCCGCGGCGGTGGCCGACGAGGTCGTGCTGCTCGCCGACGGGCGCGTCCGGGGCTGCGGCCCGCCCGCGGACGTGCTCACCGCCGACCTGCTCAGCGACGTCTACGGCATCCGCGTCGACGTCGACCACGACCCGCGGACCGGCGCCCTGCGCACCCGGCCCGTCGGCCGCCACCCGGCCCGCGTGCCGGTGACCTCCCCCGGAGAAGGAGCCCCATGAGCCGCGTCCCGCTCATCGTCCTCACGTGCGTGCTCGCCCTGCTCGGTCTGACCGCCTGCGGCACGACCGAACCCGCGGGCGGCGGCGCCCCGCCCTCGGCGGCGCCGGCCGGCGGGGAGGTCACCCTCACCGACGCACGCGGCCGGCAGGTCACGCTGCCCCGCCCCGCCACGCGCGTCGTGACCCTCGAGTGGAACGCCACCGAGCACGTCGTCTCGCTCGGCGTGATGCCGGTCGGCGCGGCGGACACCGCGGGCTACGCGAACTGGGTCAAGGCGGCCCCGCTCGACCCGTCGGTGCGCGACGTCGGCGTCCGCGGCGAGCCCAGCGTGGACGCCATCGCCGCGCTGCAGCCCGACCTGGTCGTCGCCACCGACGAGCTGCCCGAGGGCGCGGTGACGCAGATGGAGTCGTTCGCGCCGGTCGTGTTCGTGCCCGGCGGCGCGGTCGCCGACCCGATCGGTCAGATGAAGCGCAACACCGAGCTCATCGGCCGCGCCCTGGGCCGCGACGCGGAGGCCACCGCCCAGATCCAGCAGTTCGACGCCCGCCTCGCCGAGGGCCGCACCCAGCTCGCGGGCCGCGCCGGGCAGCGCTTCGTGTTCGCCGACGGCTACGTCGAGGGCGGCCAGGTCTCCATCCGCCCGTTCACGGACGGCTCGCTGATCGGCGCCGTCACGACCGGGCTCGGCCTGACCAACGCCTGGACCGAGCCGGGCGACGCCACCTACGGGCTCGGGCAGACCGACGTCGAGGGGCTGACCCGGGTCGGCGACGCGACCTTCCTCTACATCGTCAACGACGCCGACGGCGGCGACCCGTTCCGCAACGAGCTGGGCGCGAACGCCGTGTGGCAGTCGCTGCCGTGGGTGCGCACGAACCAGGTGGACCGCCTGCCCGACGGCATCTGGGTGTTCGGCGGACCGGTCTCCATGCAGCGCTACGTCGACGCCGCCGTCGCGGCGCTGAACCAGGCCTGAGGTGACCCGGGTCGCCGACCCCCTCGTCGCGCCGCCCCCGCTCCGGGCCCGTCCGTGGGGGGTGACGGGGGTCGTCGTCGCCGGCGTGCTCGCCGCCGTCGTCCTCGCGGCGGTGCACGTGCTGCAGGGGACGGCCACGGTCGGGGTCGGCGACCTGCTGGGCCTGCTCGTCGGCGACGACGCCGAGCAGGCGAGCGCCGTCGTCGTCGCCTCGCGGATACCGCGGCTGCTCGCGGGGCTGGTGGTGGGCGTGGCGCTCGGGGTCGCGGGGGCGGCGATGCAGTCGCTGGCCCGCAACCCGCTGGCCGCGCCGGACACGCTCGGCGTCGACTCCGGCGCCTGGCTCGCGCTCGTCATCGTCTCGGTCGTCGGGGTCGCGCTGCCGATGCCGGTGGCCGGCGGGATCGCCTTCCTCGGCGGCCTCGCCGCCGCGGTGCTCGTGCTCGGGCTGTCCTCCGGCGTCGGGTCCGGGCCGACCCGGCTGGTGCTGGCGGGCTCGGTGATCGGGCTCGCGCTGGAGTCGGTCGCGATCACGTGCATCCTGCTGTTCCGCGAGCAGACCACGGGCCTGTACGCGTGGGGCAACGGGTCGCTCGCGCAGTACGGGACGTCGGGGCTGGTCGCGATGACCCCGGTCGTCGTGCTCGCGACGCTCGGGCTGCTGGCGATGTCGCGGCGGCTGGACCTGCACGCGCTGGGCGACGACGCCGCCGCCGTGCTCGGGGTCGACGTGCGGCGGGTCCGGCTGGTGACGGTGGTGCTCGCGGTGCTGCTGTCGGCGGCCGCGGTGACGCTCACCGGTCCGCTGGGATTCGTCGGGCTCGCCGCCCCGGCCCTGGTGCGGCTGCTCGTGCCGGTCGTACCCGGGCTGGCGCGGCACCGGGTGCTGCTGGTGGTGTCGGCGCTCTCGGGCGTGGTCGTCGTGCTCGGCGCCGACGTGCTGGCGCGGCTGGTGCTCGGCGCGCAGCTCGGCGGGGTGGAGCTGCCGACGGGCACGGTGACCTCGCTGTTCGGCGCGGCGTTCCTCGTCTGGCTCGCCGCCCGGTTCCGCTCGTCGGGCCCGACGCGCCCGGCGCCCGCGGCCCGGTCGGCGCTCCGTCGGGGCCGGGGGGCGCTGGTCACCGTCCTGCTCGTCGCGGCCGCCGCGACGCTCGCCGCCGCGATCGGCGGGGCGCTGCTCGGGGACGCGAAGCTGCTGCTGGGCGACGTCGCCAACTGGTTCGCGGGGCGGTCCGGTCCCGTCGTCACCTACGTCCTCGACGCGCGCATCCCGCGGGTGCTCGCCGCCCTGACCGCGGGCGCCGCGCTCGCCGTCGCCGGCACCGTCATCCAGGCGACGTGCCGCAACCCGCTCGCCGAGCCCGGCATCATCGGCGTCACCGGCGGGGCGGGGCTCGGCGCCGTCCTCGCGATCACCCTCGTCCCGACCGCGGGCGCGGCGGGCGTCGCCGGCGCGGCCTTCGGCGGGGCGGCGATCGCGACCGTGCTCGTGTTCGGGCTCGCCGCGCGCAGCGGCCTGGACTCCGACCGGCTCGTCCTCGTCGGCGTCGGGGTGTCGGCGGCCACCGCGGCGCTGACGACGCTGATCATCGTGCTGTCCGACCCCTACGACGTCGGCAAGGCCCTCACCTGGCTCTCGGGCTCCACCTACGGGCGCTCCCTGGCCGACGTGGCGCCCGTGGTGCTCGCGCTGCTGCTGCTCGGGCCGCTGATCTGGCGCTCGCGCCGGGAGCTCGACCTCGTCGCGGTCGACGACGACACCCCGCGCATCGTCGGCGTGCGCCTCGAGCACTCGCGGCCGCTCATGCTCGGGCTCGCGTGCCTGCTGACCGCGACGGCGGTGTCGGCGGTCGGCGTGATCGCGTTCGTCGGGCTGGTCGCCCCGCACGCGGCGCGCGCGCTCGTCGGCGCCCGGCACGCCCGGGTGCTGCCGGTGGCCGCGCTGCTCGGGGCGCTGCTGGTCTCGGTCGCCGACACGATCGGGCGCACGGTGATCGCCCCGGGGCAGCTCGCGGTCGGGCTGGTCACCGCGCTCGTCGGGGCGCCGTGGTTCGTGTGGCTGCTGTGGCGGTCGCGGTCGGCGGGGTGATGCCCGCGTGCTCCGTGGGTACCGGGCGGGCATGAGCATCAGCCTCGAGCAGGCCCAGAGCATCGTGTCCGCCGCGCTCGCGCACGCCCGCGCGCAGGGGTTCAAGCCGCTGACCGTCGCGGTGCTCGACCCGGGCGGCGCGCTGGTGGCGCTCGGCCGCGAGGACGGGTCGGGCTTCCTGCGCCCGGACGTCGCGACGGCCAAGGCGTACGGCGTGCTCGCGCTCGGCATGGACAGCCGGGCGATCGCGGCGCGCGCCGCCGACTCCTCGGAGTTCTTCACCTCGGTGTCGGCGCTGGCCGGCGGGAAGGTGTTCTCGGTGCCCGGCGGGGTGTTCGTCCACGACGACGCGGGGACGCTGCTCGGTGCGGCCGGTGCCAGCGGTGACGCATCGCTGGCCGACGAGGAGGCCGTCGTCGCCGGCATCCGCGCCGCCGGCCTCACCCCCCGCACCGGCGCGGAGTAGTACGTGCGTGATCTTCTGAGCTGTAGCTCAGAAGATCACGCACGTGGGGTCACGGCGGCAGGACCGTGCCCAGGTCGCGGGCCAGGGCGGCGTCGTGGACGTCGGCGGCGAGGGCGACGTCGAGGACGCCCATGCCGAACGGGTTGGAGAGCACCACGTCGGTGTCCGCCGCCCGGCCCGGGTGCGTCCCGGCGACGATGTCGGCGAGGCTCGCGTCGACCGTGCGCGCCCCGGGCGCCGACTCCCCCGGCGCCGCCAGCGTGCCCTCGCGCAGCATGCGCCCCAGCAGGCGGCGGTCGTCGGCGGCGACGAGGTCCCAGTCGTCGACGACCACGAGGTCCGCGCCCGCGACCACCTCGGGCAGCACGTCGTCGAGCGACACGTGCGCGACCAGCGCGCCCGGGGCGAGCCAGTCCAGCGCCAGGTAGCCGGTGGTGGTCGTGGTCGTGCAGACGACGAGCCCGGCGCCCTCGACGGCGGTGCGCGGGTCGTCGGCGACGTCGGCGCGGCGCCGGGCGGCCAGGGCGCGGGCGCGCGCGGGATCGAGGTCGTGGACGACGACCGAGGCGTCGGGGTACTCGGCGCCGAGCAGGTCGAGGTGCGACTCGGCGAGCGCGCCGCAGCCGAGCACCGCGATCCGGTCGAGCCCCGGCGCGGCGAGCAGGCGCGCGGACAGCACGGTGTACGCGGCGGTCCGGGTCGCCGAGATCCAGGCGGCCTCGAGCATCGCGACGGGGCGCGCGGTGTCCGGGTCGAACAGGAACGTCCAGCCCTGGGCGCGCGGCAGGCCGCGACCCGGGTTGTCGAGGCTCGAGTTGATCACCTTGAGGCCGACGGCCGGGCGGTCGGACCACACCGCTCCGGGCAGCGCGAGGCTGCGCGCGAAGGCGCCCGACGACGGCGTGTGCCAGGGCAGGTAGGCCTCGTCGGGCAGCGTCGTGGCACCCCGCGCGTGCGCGAGCAGGGTGGCCTGCACGCTCGCCACCGGGTCGACGTCGGCCGCCGCGGCCAGCACGTCGTCGCGGCGCAGGACGCGCAGGGCCGGTTCGGCGCTCGGGGTCGTCACGGCGGGCGATCCTGCCACCCGCCCTCGTGAGCGAACGTCGGTGCTGTCGCCCGGAACGTCACTCACATAGGCCGGACGACGCAGCGTGCGCACGGCCGTCCGGGCGGATTCTCCCCGAAACCGGGCGCGTCACGACTTCGAACGGGCACAGTGCGTCACGACGTGGAGGAGGTGGCGTGTCCGTGACGGGCGGAGGCGGCGGACACCATCGCGGTCGGGTGACGGCCGGGCCGGGCACCGGCGCGCACTGGTGGGGCGGCCGCGGCCCGGCGGGGGGCGGGACGCACGCCGCGCCCGGCGGACGCCGCAGCCGGCTGCCCCTCGTGCTCGTCCTGCTCGCCGTCCTGCTCGTGGGCGGCGCGGCGGTGACGGTCGCGCTCACCCGCGGCTCCTCGCCGGCCCCTCCCTCCCCGCCCGCCCCGGCCGCGTCGGCGGGCCCGGCGGCGCCCGCGTCGCCCGCCGGGGGCTCCCGCACCCCGGCCCGCACCGGCCCCGACACCGCCGTGCTGCAGAGCACCGTCGACGAGGTGCTCGCCGCGGCTCCGCTGCGCTTCCCCGCCGACAGCGCGACGCCCGCGCCCGACGCGGCCGCCGCCGTCGCGCGCGTCGCCGCGGCCCTGCGCGCGTCCCCCGGCCCGTCGATCACCGTCGAGGGCCACACCGCCCCCGCCGGCGAGGACCGGGGCGGCGCGCAGACGCTCTCGCAGCAGCGCGCCGACGAGGTCGTGCGCCTGCTCGAGGCGAACGGCGTCCCGGCCGGCAGCCTCACCGCCGTCGGCGTCGGGCCCGCCCGCCCGCTCGGCTCGCTCGAGGCCAGCCGTCGCGTGGAGATCCGCGTCGGCGGTTAGAGCAGCCCCGCCCGCCGCCGGTACCCGTCGACGAACGTCAGCAGCTCGGGACCCCGCGGCCGGCGCCCGGCGACGACGTCGCAGGTCCCGGTCTTGGTGTCCATGATGTGCACGTTCGGGTCCAGCGAGATGCCGATGATCTCGTTGGCCGCGTCCCCGGTGACCAGCCCGTTCGGCCCCCAGTGCCACGGCAGCCCGACCTGGTGCACGCGCCGGCCGTCGATGCGCAGCGGCTTGCACCGCTCGGTGACGACGACGCGCGCCTCGATCGCCGACCGCGCCGTGACGATCGTCGCCCAGCCCGTGTGCTCGAGGCCCCGCTCGGCGGCCAGCGCCGGTGAGACCTCGACGAACATCTCCGGGGCGAGCTCGGCGAGGTACGGCGTCCAGCGGCTCATCCCGCCCGCGGTGTGGTGCTCGGCGATGCGGAAGGTCGAGAACGCGTACGGGAACACCTCGGCGCCGGGCTCACCGTCCGGCGGGTTGTAGAGGTTGTCGGGGCGCTCGAAGCGCTGGCGTGCGGGATTGGCGCGCGTCGCCGGGTGCAGCGGGTTGCGGCTCGGCGCCTCCTCCGGCTCGTAGTGCACCGGCATCGGGCCGTCCGCCAGCCCGGTCGGCGCGTAGAGCCACACCCGGCCGTCGGCCTGCATGATGAACGGCTCGTCGCCGCCGATGGCGTCCTGCGCGGTCGCCCCGGGCGGCGGCCGGTACGACGGCGGCTTGGTCGGCTCGAAGTCCGGGACGTCGTGCCCGGTCCAGCGCTGCTGGTCCTCGTCCCACCACACGTAGGCCTTGCGCTCGCTCCACGGCCGGCCCTCGGGGTCGGCGGAGGCACGGTTGTAGAGCACCCGCCGGTTCATCGGCCACGCCCAGCCCCACTCGAGCGCGGCCGGGCTCTCGCCGCCGCCGGGCGCCCGGCGTGCGGCCTGGTTGACCCCGTCGGCGTACACCCCGGAGTAGATCCAGCAGCCGCAGGACGTGGACCCGTCGTCGCGCAGATCCGTGTAGCCCGAGAGCGGGTTCCCGTCGGCGTCGACGCCGCTGATCTCGCGGAGCACCGCGTGCGCGTCCGGGTCGCCGTGCACGCCTTCGGTCGGGTAGTCCCAGGTCAGGGCGTGCACCGCGGCGTCCCGGGACAGCCCCGACCCGGCGAGGCGCGCCTTGATCCGCTTGCCGAGCTCGTGGACGAACCACAGGTCGCTGCGCGCGTCACCGGGCGGCTCGACGGCCTGGTGGCGCCACTGCAGCAGCCGCTGGGTGTTGGTGAACGAGCCGGCCTTCTCGACGTGCGTCGCCGCCGGCAGCAGGAAGACCTCGGTGCCGATGTCCTCGGTGCGCATCTCCCCGGTCTCGATCTCGGGGCCGTCGCGCCAGAACGTCGCGGTCTCGATCTCCTGCAGGTCGCGCACGACGAGCCACTGGAGCGCGGCGAGGCCGTGGCGCTGCTGCTTCGCGTTGGTCGTGCCGACCGCCGGGTTCTCGCCGAGCACGATGTACCCCTCGCACAGCCCGTCGATCATGTTCAGCACCGTCGTGAACGTGCTGTGGTCGTCGGTGATGCGCGGGACGAGGTCGAAGCACCAGTCGTTGTCCGCCGTGGCCGCGTCGCCGTACCAGGCCTTGAGCAGGCTGACCATGTACGCGGGCATGTTGCCCCAGAAGCCCTTGCTCGCCGCGTCGGCCTCGAGGAAGTCGTCCAGCGACATCTGCCGGTGCGCGTGAGGCATCGGGATGTAGCCGGGCAGCAGGTCGTAGAGCGTCGGGATGTCGGTCGACCCCTGGATCGTGGCGTGCCCACGCAGCGCCATGATCCCGCCGCCCGGGCGCCCGATGTTGCCGAGCAGCCCCTGGAGGATCGACGCGCAGCGGATGTACTGCACGCCCACGGTGTGCTGCGTCCAGCCCACCGAGTAGATCCACATCGTCGTCCGCTCGCGCCCCGAGTTCGCGCAGATCGCCTCGGCGACCTCGCGGAACTGCGCCGCCGACATCCCGCAGACCTGCGAGACCATCTCCGGGGTGTAGCGGGCGAAGTGCCGCTTGAGCACCTGGTAGACGCACCGCGGGTGGGTCAGCGTGTCGTCGCGGACCGGTTCGCCGGTGATCGTCGCGCCGCCCACGCCCGCGCTCTCCGACTGCCCCAGCAGGTGCGTGCGGCGGTGCGACGCGCGGCGCGCCTCGGGCTGGTGGAGGTCGGAGTCCCAGTCGTCGCGGTCCCCGGACGCGGCCGCGACGTCGGCACCCTCGTACTGCCAGGTCGACGTGTCGTACGCGCCGGTCCCGGCGTCCCACCCGGAGAACAGGCCCTCGTCACCGACGTCGACGAACTCCTCGCTGACCAGCATCGGCGCGTTCGTGTAGGCGACGACGTAGTCGCGGAAGTCCTTGCCCTCCGAGAGCACGTGGTTGATCAGCCCGCCGAGGAATACGATGTCGGTCCCGGGCCGGATCGGCACGTGCGCGTCGGCGACCGCGCTGGTGCGCGTGAACCGCGGGTCGACATGGATGATCTTCGCGCCGCGGGCCTTGGCCTCCATCACCCACTGGAAGCCGACCGGGTGCGCCTCGGCCATGTTCGAGCCCTCGAGCACGACGCAGTCGGCCTGCGCGATGTCCTGCTGGCTGTTGGTGGCGCCGCCGCGCCCGAAGCTGGTCCCCAGACCGGGGACGGTGGAGGAGTGTCAAATGCGGGCCTGGTTCTCCACCTGGACCGCGCCGAGCCCCGTGTAGAGCTTCTTGAGGAGGTAGTTCTCCTCGTTGTCCAGGGTGGCGCCGCCGAGGTGCGCGAACCCGAGCGTGCGCCGCAGCACCCGGCCCTCGTCGTCGGTGTCCTGCCAGGTCCGGGCGCGGGAGGCGACGATCCGGTCGGCGATCATGTCCATCGCCGTCCCGAGCTCGAGGTCCTCCCACTCGGTGCCGTAGGGGCGCCGGTAGCGCACGCGGGTCAGCCGCGACGGCGAGGTGACGAGGCTCAGGCTCGACGAGCCGCGCGGGCACAGCCGCCCACGGCTGATCGGCGAGTCCGGGTCGCCCTCGATGTGGGTGACACGCCCGTCCCTGCTGTAGACCTTCTGCCCGCAGCCCACGGCGCAGAACGGGCAGACCGAGCGGGTCACCTCGTCGGCGTCGGCGGTGCGGGCGCGCCACCCGTCGGCGGCGTCCGACTCGACGGCCGCACCGCGCCCCAGCGGGTCGGCCCCGGTCAGCTGACGGACGAGGGGCCACGAGCGCACGAGATCGGCGGCACGACGGGACAGGCTCACGGCAGCGCCTCCGGGGAACGTCCGGGTGGTGGTGGGCGCGGCTGTGCGGGTGAACCGGTGCCGGAACGGTGACACCGGACGCCGGGGCGTGCAAACCGGAGCCGGACGTTTGCGACGGGCCGGGATCACCCACCTCACAGCCCAGCCGACAGGAGCGTGCGATCGCCCGATCACCCGTGGAGGATCGATGAGCCAGGACACGAGCAACGAGGCCGAGGGCACCGGGAGCGATCAGCAGGACCCCGACGCCGGGCACGAGGGCGGTCCGGTGACGATCACCCTCGGCGATCGGGAGATCGTGCTGCGCCAGCGCTACGAGCTGCTCAGCATCATCAACGACATCGGCATCTTCCTGTTCTTCACCGTCGGCAGCATCGCCTTCTACTGGCACGACCTGTTCAACCTCGGCGTCACGCTCTTCGTCATCGGCAGCGTGCAGCTCGGGATCCGGCCGATCATCCGGTTCAGCCGTCGCGTGCAGCTGCGCCGCGCGACCCAGGGCATGCCGCACGAGGTGGCGCGGGACTTCTGAGCTTCGAAACGTCCGGCCCGTCACGCGTGCGGTCCCGGGTCGCCGGTTACGCCTGGTCCATCGGGTTGAGCCCCCAGCCCTCGCATCCCCGAGACGCAAGGGAGCTCCGGATGAGCACGCGCAACACCACCCTCCGCGCCCTGCACGACGTCGGTCTCGCCGCCTGGTTCGGCGGCTCGCTGTTCGGCCTGACCGGGCTGAACGCCGCGGCCGAGGAGGCCGGTGACCGTCGCACCGCCGACAAGCTCGAGAGCATCGGCTGGGCGAAGTGGAGCCCGGTCAACACCGCCGCCATGGCCGCACACACCATCGGCGGGCTCGGCCTGCTGGCGGAGAACCGCAAGCGCGTCGTGGCGCAGAAGGGCCACACGGCCACGGCCACCGCGAAGCTGGCGCTCACCGGTGCCGCCGTCGCGGCCTCGGTCTACACGCGCCTGGTCGGCAAGAAGATCGAGGACGCCGTGGTGCACGCCGACGGCGGTGTGCGCTCGTCGGCGACGTCGCACGTCCCCTCCACGACCGCGCAGCAGGGCGGGGCCGGCAACGCGACCGAGCTCGCCCGCGAGGCCGACAAGCGCGCCGGCCAGGCGACGAGTGCGGCGGCCCAGCAGCTGCCGATGGACGTCGCGTCGGCCCAGCGCCAGCTGCGCACCCTGCAGGTCGTCGTCCCGGCGCTGACCGGCGCCCTCGTGGTGCTCTCGGCGCAGGCCGGCGAGCAGCAGCGCCCCGCCGACCAGCTGCGCGGCATCGCCCGCCGCGCCGGCGAGGCGGTCAGCCGGGTGGCCGCGTAGCGGTCACGGCCGCACCACGGCCTTGATGGCGTCCGGGTCGCGGCGCGCGGCGAGCAGCGCGTCGACCGCGCCGTCGAGGTCGTGGTGCGAGGTCACCATGTCGTCGAGCCGCACCGCGCCCGACGCCGCCATGGCGATCGCGGCCGGGTACACGTGCGCGTAGCGGAACGTCCCCTTCAGCACGAGCTCGCGGCCCTGCACGACGTCCAGCGGCAGCGTCACCTCCGCGCCGGTGCCGACGAGGACGACGGTGGCGGCGGGCGCGGTCGCGGCGATCGCGAGGTCGACCGCCGCCTGGACCCCGGTGCACTCGAGGACCACGTCGACGGGCTCGATCTCGGCGCCGGCACCCGGGTCGACGACCGCGTCCGCCCCGAAGTCGAGCGCCACCTCGCGACGCCGGGCGACCGGGTCGGACAGCGTCACCCGCGCCGCGCCCCGGGCCCGCGCGACCTGCAGGCACAGCAGCCCGACCGGCCCGCCGCCGCTGACGAACACGCGCGTCCCCGGGCCGATGTCGGCCTTGCCGGCCGCGTGCACGGCCACCGCGAGCGGCTCGATCATCGCGGCGGCGTCGTCGGAGAGCGTGTCCGGCACGGGGTGGGCACGCGTCGCGGGCACCGTCACGTACTGCGCGAACGAGCCGTCCACCGGCGGCGTCGCGAAGAAGGAGATCCACGGGCACAGGTGGTAGCACCCCTGGGCGCACTGCTCGCAGCGCCCGCAGTTGCGCTGCGGCTCGACGGCGACACGCGTGCCGACCGCGGGGGTCTCGACGCCCTCGCCGACCGCGCTGACCACCCCGGACGTCTCGTGCCCGAGCACCAGCGGGCCGTGCATGACGAAACCGCCGATGCGCCCGTGGTCGTAGTAGTGCACGTCGGAGCCGCAGACGCTGACCGCCCGCACGGCGACCTGCACGTCGCCGGGCCCCGGCGCCGGCACCGGCCGCGTCTCGACGGTGATCCGCTCGGGCTCCTGGAGCACGGCCACCCGCTGCTCGGTGCTCATTCGGCTCTCCCTCCCCGCGCTACGTCACTGCGGAACGGATCCTCCGCGCCGGCGTGAAGATGCGCAGGTCGAGCATGCCGGGCGGGTCGGCGATCCCCGGTCCGCCCGCGTCGATCCAGGCGGTCAGCTCGTCCTCGGTGTCGGCATCGAGCACGCCGAACAGCCACACCGGGCGCGCGCCCGCGGCCCGCCCGGCCTTCGACGGCGACACGACGACGACGTTGGAGTAGGCGCACGCGTCGAGGCAGTCGCTGACGCGGACCGGGGCCGCCTCCCTGAACCGGGCGAGCTGGGCGGCGTGGTCGACGCCGGGGTGCTTGCGGGTGGTGCCGCAGCAGCAGTCGCGGCAAACGGTGAGGGTGGGTGTTGTCGCCATCGTCGCTGACGCTAGCTCCCGTCGATCACCGCCACACCGAGGTGAGACACGCGAGACGTCCCCCCGCGGTGCCGGCGTGGCCGTGGTCGGTCGCCGTCACCTCCGCCTCGTGGACCACGACCGACTCCGGCGCCCGGTCGGCGAGCACGAAGGGCACGGTCGTCGTCGCGCTCCCCGCGCCGCTCGCGTCGGTGCGCACGTCGAGCCAGAACTCGTTGCGCGGATTGGCGTAGGCGGGGTCGGAGGAGGGCCTGTCGGGCGTCGCGGCCGGGTCGATCCGGTCCTGGTAGTGCGGGCCGGCGTCGGTGCCGCTCGGCCCGCACGCCCGGACGTGGGCGTGCACGGCGTAGCCGCGGTCCGGGACCAGCCCCTCGACACGCAGCGTCGCCGTCGTCGCGCCGCGGTGGCCGGTGACCTCGAGCGCGAGACGCGCGCCCTCGGGTGCCGCGACGGGGTCGTAGGTCACCGCGGGGCCGCTCGCCGCGAGCACGCCCTGGGTGACGAGCGGGCTGGCCGCGGACGCGGGCGGGCCGGCGCAGGAGGCGGCGAGGGCGGCCCCGCCGAGGAGGAGGGCGAGGCGGACGAACGGGCGCGGCACGGGCGAATCCTGGCAGCTCAGCGACGCTCGGTTGACCATCGACGACGCGGCGTGTCGTCTACCGTGGGAGGCACCGAGACGAGGGGGTCCGCGCCCGATGAGCTCCGCCGCCGCACCTGTCGCCGCCGTCGTGGGCGGGCTGATCTCGGCCCTGCCCGCGGGGCGGGTGATCGACGACCCGGACGTCCTCGCGAGCTACGCCCACGACGACGCGGAGTGGGCGCCGCACGCGGTGCCGCTGGCCGTCGTGCGCCCGCGGACGGCCGCGGAGATCCAGACCGTGGTGCGCGCCTGCCTCGAGCACCGCACGCCGGTCGTCCCGCGCGGGGCGGGCACCGGCCTGTCGGGCGGGGCGAACGCCACCGCCGACTGCGTCGTCCTGTCGACCGAGCACATGACCGAGGTGCTCGAGATCGACGGCGCCGAGCGGCTCGCGGTGGTGCAGCCCGGCGTGGTCAACGACGACCTGCGCGCGGTCTGCGCCGAGCAGGGCCTCTGGTACCCGCCGGACCCGGCGAGCTCGCCCTGGTCGACGATCGGCGGCAACGTCGCCACCAACGCCGGCGGGGTGTGCTGCGTCAAGTACGGCGTCACCCGCGACTACGTGCTCGGGATGCAGATCGTCAACGGGCTCGGCGAGCTGGTGCGGCTGGGGCGGCGCACCGCCAAGGGCGTCACCGGGCTCGACCTCGCCGGGCTGATGGTCGGCTCCGAGGGCACGCTCGGGGTGATCACCGAGGTGACGGTGAAGCTGCGGCCCGCCCGCGCACCGGAGCACACCGTCGCCGGGTACTTCGACTCCGTCGTCGACGCCGGGCGCGCCGTCGCCGCGATCACCGCCGCGGGGCTGACGCCGTCGGCGCTCGAGCTCGTCGACCGCACGTGCCTCGAGGCCGTCGACGCCTGGAAGAACATGGGTCTCGCGGCCGAGGCGGACGTGGTGCTGCTGGGCCGCTCCGACGCGCCGGGTGCGGCCGGGGACGCCGAGGCCGCGGAGATGCTGCGGCACTTCTCCGACGCCGGGGCGACGTTCTCCGCGCAGGCCGCCGACGCCGAGGAGGCCGAGGCGCTGTTCGCCGCGCGGCGCCTGGCGTACCCGGCGCTGGAACGGCTCGGGCCGGTGCTCACCGAGGACGTGTGCGTGCCCCGCGCGGCCGTCCCCGAGATGCTCGGGCGCATCCAGGAGATCGGGCGGCGCCACGACACGACGATCGCCAACATCGCCCACGCCGGCGACGGCAACCTGCACCCGCTGCTCATCACGCCGATCGGCGACGAGCCCGCCCGCCGCCGCGCCCAGGCGGCGTTCGAGGAGATCCTCACCGACGCCCTC
The DNA here is from genome assembly GCF_037400335.1 of Actinomycetospora flava. NCBI lineage: Bacteria > Bacillati > Actinomycetota > Actinomycetes > Pseudonocardiales > Pseudonocardiaceae > Actinomycetospora > Actinomycetospora flava. Next base: position 417,446 of record NZ_JBBEGM010000003.1, on the reverse strand, counting down.
GCCCTCGGCGGCACCGTGACCGGCGAGCACGGCGTCGGGCTGCTCAAACGCGACGGGCTGGAACGCGAGCAGGCCCCGGAGGTGCTGGCGATGCAGCGGGCGGTCAAGGCGGCGCTCGACCCGCACGGGATCCTCAACCCCGGCAAGGTGGTCTGAGCGCGGGAGCCCGTGCTCGGCGGGGTGGTGGAGCTCGGCGGGGTGGTGGAGCTCGGCGGGGTGGTGGAGCTCGGCGGGGTGGTGGAGCTCGGCGGGGTGGTGGAGCTCGGCGGGGTGGTGGAGCGAGGGTCACCCTGACTGCGTGGGAGGCAGCGAGGGACGCCTTCGCTCCCGGGGTCCTCGGCGCGCCGCGAGGTGCGAGGGACTCCCTGGGTGCCTCGCAGGCAGCGAGGGTCACCCTCGCGCCGCGACTACCCCGGCGCGTGTCGCGCGAGCGAGCTGGGGGTTTTCCTGACGTTCAACGTCAGCGTGGCCGCCAGGCTGGAACACCGCTCGGCGTGTCGCGCGAGCGAGCATGTGGCAATCCTGGCGTCACATGCCAGCGATGCCGCATCGCTGGTACACGCCGCGAGCTAGGAGCCGCCGGTCGTGGTCGCCGAGCTGGTGGTGGTGCGCGAGGTGCCCGCGGATTCCGTCGCCGGCTCGTTCGGGGTGCTCGCACCGCGGCACGGCGCGCCCCAGACGCCGCGCTCCGCGAGGCGGGCGCGGTCCTGGGCGGCGCGGATCGGGGGCATGGCGTCCGGGGCGGCGTCGGCGGGGTAGGCGCGGGCGATGCCGGCCTCGGCGGCGAGGACGCCGTAGTCGCCGCCGCCGTCGAGGGTGACCGCGGCGAGGCGGCGGTCGAAGCGGTCGGTGGCCGGCCCGGGCCCGCCGACGAGGCGCACGGCGCGCCGGTCGAGCACCCGCGACGCGAACGAGGTGGCCTGCTCGCCGTAGCACGCGCCGGGCGGCTGCACGCCCAGCGCGCGCACGCGCACGATCGGGCCGCCGTCGGGCAGGCGCGCGTCGAAGGTGACCGCGTCGACCACCCGCTCCACGACCACCCGCTCCCCCTCGGGCCGCGCGTCGAGGCCCGCGAGCGCGGCGGCCGGATCGGGCGCGGGCGCCGGTGCGTCCGGGACGGGAGCGGTCGCGATCGTCAGCACGGCGCCGGCCGCGCAGACGGCGACCGCGGCACCGAGGACGAAGCGGGCGAGCGCGACGCGGGACACGCCCACATAGTGACTGATCGTGATGGGTAATCGACGCTCGGTCACTGGAGCGCGCGGTCACCCGTTCAGGTCGCGACGACAGGCAGGCGCCGGGTGCCGAGCACACGACCCGTGTACGGGTGTTGCTCCCCCGCGCCCACGGTCAGCCCAGCGTAGCAGGCGGTCATCTCCTCCAGCGCCACGCGCGCCTCGAGGCGGGCCAGTGGCGCGCCGAGGCAGAAGTGGATCCCGTGGCCGAACGCCGTCTGGGCGCCGCCGCCGATGCCGGGGCGCGCGGGGTCGAAGCGCTCGGGGTCCGGGTGCGCGTCGGGGTCGTGGGTGGCCGAGAGCAGCCAGGGCATGACCACCGACCGCGCCGGCACGGTGACGCCCGCGATGTCCACGTCGCGGGTGGTGGCGCGCGCGGTCATCGGGAACGGCGGGCGCAGGCGCAGGACCTCCTCGATCGTCCCCGGGATCGCCGACGGGTCGGCCCGCAGCGCCTCCCACGCGCCGGGGTGCGCGTCGAGCACCCGCACCGCGTTGCCCAGCAGCAGCGTCGTCGTGATGTGCCCGGCGAACAGCAGCAGCATCGAGAAGTTGGCGGCCTCCTCGTCGTCGAGGACCCGCCCGTCGACCTCGGTGGTGACCAGCGCGGAGATGAGGTCGTCGGTGGGCTCGGCGCGCCGCGCGCGGCACCAGTCGCCGAGGTAGCCGGTGATCTCCCCCATCGCGTCGGCCACGCGCGGGTCGTTCATCGCCTCCTTCGGGTCGTCGACCTGCAGCGAGAACAGGCCGTCGGCCCACTGCCGGAAGCGGCCGCGGTCGGCGGCGGGCAGCCCGAGCATCTCGGCGATGACGGTGACGGGCAGCGGGAACGCGAGGGCGTCGACGAGGTCGAAGGACGCGGGAGCCGGGGGCAGCATCTCGCGCGTCAGCTCCCGGATCCGCGGCTCCAGCCCGGCGACGCGCTTCGGGGTGAACGACGCGCTGACGAGGTGGCGCAGCGCCCCGTGCTCGGGCGGGTCGAGCCGGGTGAGCATGCCTTTGCTCATCTCCTGGGCCTGCGGCATGACCGCCGAGAAGTCGGAGCTGAACGTCGCGGTGTCGCGCAGGACGACGTCGACGTCGGCGGCGCGGGTCACGTGGTGCATGCCGTAGCGGTCGCGCCACACGGGCGCGTCGGCGCGCAGCGCGGCCAGCCAGTCGAGGACGGCGGGCAGGTCGGCGACGTCGGGGGGCAGGTCGCGGTCGAGAGCGGTGGTGGTCATGGCTCCTCCGGGAGGGCCGCGGTGAGGTGGTGGAGGGTGCGTTCGTAGAGCGCGGCGAGCCCGGGGGCCGCCGCCGCGAGGGCGGCCGGGTCGGGCTCGCCGGGCGGGGTGAAGCCCGCCCGGACGACGGCGGCGAGGGCGTCGGCCCGGGCCGTCGCGTCCATCCCGGCGCCGGCCGGGACGAGGTGGTCGAGGAAGAAGCCGATGCACGCGGCGCCGAGCCGGTAGTAGAGGTCGGGCGTCGTCGCCGGGTCGTCGGCGAGCAGGCCGTGCCGGTGCAGCAGCGCGAAGTGCTCGCGGGCGAACTCGGACTTGTCGGTGACGATCTCGAGGCCGGTCTTGGTGTCGGTGGCGATGGCGCCGAGCAGCTCGACGTCCCCGGCGAACAGCGCCCGGGTCAGCGGCCGGTGCTGGACGGCGAGGAACGACGTGCGCATGGTCGCGTCGAGCGCGGCCTGCGCGGGGTCGGCCCGCAGCGCGGCGAGCAGCTCGGCGGTGACGTCGACCGACTCGCGCACCAGCACCCCGGCGAAGAGCTCGAGCTTGCTCGCGAAGTGCAGGTACACGGTGCCCTTGCCGACGCCGGCCCGGCGGGCGACGTCGTCGACGGTGACGCGCCGGTAGGAGTGGGCGAGCAGGAGGTCGCCCGCCGCGTCCAGCATCTGCGCGACCCGACCCACCGGCGTCTCCTCGACTCGTGACCGGATTCCTCAACCGGTCACGAGTCACGGTAGACCCGCCGCGGCCGCTCCGACACCCCTCGCGCCGTGATCGAACGGACGGCAAGCTCTCGGGCCATGACGAGGACGGTGCGGTTCTCCGAGCTCGGCGAGCCCGACGTGCTGCGGGTCGCCGACGAGCCCGACCCCGAGCCGGGCCCCGGCGAGGTCGCGGTGGACGTCGCGGCGATCGGGCTCAACCGCGCGGAGTCGATGTTCCGCCGCGGCACCTACATCGAGGAGACGCGTCTGCCCGCCCGCCTGGGCTACGAGTGCTCGGGCACCGTGGCCGCGCTGGGCGAGGGCGTGACGCGCTGGTCGGTCGGCGACCGCGTCAGCGTCGTCCCGGCGTTCTCGATGAACGACTACGGCGTCTACGCCGACCGGGCCGTCGTCCCGGCCCGCGCGGTCGTGCCGCTGCCGGAGACGACGAGCTGGGTGGACGGCGCCGCGGTGTGGATGCCGTTCCTCGTCGCCTACGGCGGGCTGGTGGAGACGGGTGGGCTGCGCGCCGGCGACCACGTCCTCGTCACGGCCGCGACCTCGAGCGTCGGGCTCGCCTCGCTCGCCGTGGCCAACCGGGTCGGCGCGGTCCCGATCGCCACCAGCCGCTCGAGCAGCAAGGCCGCCCAGCTCGAGGCGGCGGGCGCCGCGCACGTCGTCGCCACCGGGGAGGAGGACCTCGTCGAGCGCGTGCTGGAGATCACCGACGGGCGCGGCTGCGAGCACGTCTTCGACGCCGTGGCCGGTCCCGGCGTCGCCGACCTGGCCCGCGCCACCGCGAAGGGCGGGATCCTGACGATCCACGGGCTGCTCTCGGGGCAGCCGACCCCGTTCCCGGCCGAGACGCTCCCCGATCTGTGGATGCGGGCCTATACGTTGTTCGCGATGACACACGACGCAGAGCGGTTGCGCCGCGCCGGCGCCTTCGTGGGCGCGGGCCTGCGGGACGGCGCCTTCACCCCGCAGGTGGACCGGGTGTTCGAGGGTCTCGACCAGGTGGTCGACGCCCATCGCCACCTCGAGTCGAACACCCAGGTCGGCAAGATCGTCCTGCTCCCGGGCGGTGCGCGGTGAGCGCCGAGGAGGTGCCCGAGGCCGTCGTCTCGTGGTTCCGGGCGCACGTCGACGAGGTCGAGGGCGCGCTGTCCTTCGACCGCATCGCGGGCGGGCGGTCGAACCTCACGTTCCGCGTCACCGACGAGGCCGGGCACGCGTGGGCCCTGCGGCGCCCACCGCTGGGCGGCGTGCTCGAGACCGCCCACGACATGGGCCGCGAGTGGCGCTTCCTCGCGGCGCTGAACCCCACCGAGGTGCCGGTCCCGACCCCGCGCGCCTTCTGCGACGACCACGACGTCTGGGGCGCCGACCTCTACGTCATGGACTTCGCGCCGGGCAAGGTGCTCAACGACCGGGAGTCCGGCGAGCAGGTGCCCGACGCCGCCCGCCGGAACGTCGGCACCTCGACGATCGACGTGCTCGCGGCGCTGCACCACGTCGAGCCCGCGGCCGTCGGGCTCGACGACCTCGCGCGTCCCGGCAACTTCGTCGCCCGCCAGCTCAAGCGCTGGCACCGGCAGGCGCACTCGTCGGCGATGGAGGACCTCTCGGCCATCGACGCCACCCACGACGCGCTCGCCGCCCGGATCCCCGAGGGCGAGGTCGGGATCGTCCACGGCGACTTCCGCCCCGGGAACATCTCCTACGACGCCGACGGGAACGCCGTCGCGGTCTTCGACTGGGAGCTCGCCACCATCGGCGACCCGCTCTGCGACATGGGGCACCTGCTCGTGTCGTGGAGCGAGCCGGGCGACACCGTCCCGGAGGCGCTGTCGAGCCCCACGCCGGCGGGCGGCTACCCGACGCGCGAGGAGCTCATCGCGCGCTACACCAAGGCCCGCGACCTGGGCGACGTCGACATCGCCTACTACCTCGCGTTCGCCCGCTGGCGGGCCGCGTGCATCCACGCCGGCGTCTGGACCCGCTACCGCGCCGGCGACATGGGCGCCGACGCCGACCCGGACGAGGTCACCGGCCCGGAGATGATCAACCTCCAGGCCGAGACCGCGCTGGCGGACCTGGAGCGCTGACCCTCACGTGAGCGGTTTCCTGCCCTATAGGGGCGGAAACCGCTCACATACGGAGGGTGCACGTCACACGGTGGGGGCGGTCACGGAACGGGATCGCGGAGGCACGTTCGGGCACCACACTGGCGGCGGCCCCGCGCCCAGCGTCGGCGTGCGGGGACCGCTCCCCCAGCGCCGACGTGCCCGGAGAACCGCGATGATCACCGGCGAGTGCCACTACTGCGAGTCCGTGCGGGTGTGGAAGCTGTACCCCTTGCGCCACGAGGACGGCTGCCCGACCGGCGGGCGACGCCCCCAGCGCCTGAGCCCGAACGAGGCCGCGCTCTTCGCCCACCCCGACCTGGCCGACCTCGACCTCGAGGTCAGCGCCTGGTACCCGCAGGCGAGCTGAGGGACGGCTCCCCGCCGGCCAGCGCGCCGGCCAGCTGCGAGCGGGCCGTGATGCCGAGCTTGCGGTAGGCGTTGCCCAGGTGCGTCTCGACCGTCTTCTCCGAGACGAACAGCGCCTGCGCCACCGCGCGGCTCGTCGCCCCGCCCGCCGCGAGGTCGGCGACGCGACGCTCGGTGGGCGTCAGAGCCTCGGCCCCCGAGCTGCGCAGACGCCGTGGCCGCGCCCCCGTGGCGACGAGCTCGTCGTGCGCCCGCCGCGCGACGCCGCCCGCGCCCGCGGCGAGGGCGAGGTCCAGCCCGTCGCGCAGGGGCTCGCGCGCCGTGACGCGGTCACCGCGCCGCCGCCGCGCCGCCCCGAGGTCCACGAGCGCGCGCGCCCGGGCGAGCGGCGCGGCGTCCGCCACCTCGACCGCCTCCTCGAGCAGCGCGATCCCCGGCGCTCCCGCGGCGGCCAGCCCCGCCGCCCGCAGCGCCTCGGCGAGCGCCGCGGGCTCGCCCCAGCGCCGCGCCGCGTCCACGGCGGCGGCCGCCTCGTCGCGCGCGGTCCCCTCGTCGCCCCGGGCCCGCAGCGCCAGCGCGAGCGAGGCGCGCCACGCGCACGGCGCCGGGTCACCCGCGCCCCAGGCGTCGAGCCGGCCCGCCACCGCGCGCAGGTCGTCGACGGCCTCGTCGGCGTGCCCCTGGGCGAGGCGCAGGCGTCCACGGGCGGCGAGCAGATAGTTCGCCGCGTAGAGGGGCTGGTCCACCAGGGCGTCCGCGCGAGCGAGCGTCGCCGCCGCGCCGTCCAGGTCCCCGGCGTCGACCAGGGCCTCCACCAGCCACGCGCTCGCGTACGCCCGCATCATGAGGTTCTCGAGCTCCGCGGCCAGCTCCAGCCCGAGGGAGAGGTCCGCGACCGCCGAGGCGACGTCCCCGGCGAGGTGGGCGGCGTGGCCCCGGAAGGACGCGGCGCCGGCCACCCCGAAGCGGTTGCCCCGCGCCCGGCGCCGGTCGACGACCGCGTCCCAGATCCGCCGCGCCCTCGCCGGGCGCCCGCAGATGGCCAGGGTCAGCAGGGCGCTCGGCAGCGTGACGAGGGTGCGGTCGTCGACCAGGTGGCCTCCGGAGAGCGCGCCCTCGGCGAGCGCGAGCGCGCGCTCCCGTGAGCGCGTCAGCAGCATCTCCTCGACCGCGGCGCTCGCCGTGAGCATGCACTGGGTCGGGCCGACCGGGACGGGGTCCTCCCCGCGCGCCGCCTGACGCCGCCGGGCGACCGGGCGCGTCCGGTGGTCCTGGATCGCGGCGGTGAGGAGCTGGGCCTCCAGCTCGCGCGCCAGGTCGGGCGACGCGTCCCCGAGCTCGGCGATCCCCTGCTCACACGTCGCGACGGCGTCGGGGATGCGGCCGTACTCGAACAGCAGCCGGGCGCGGAACAGGCGCGCCCGCGCTCGTCCGGCCCCGTCGTCGGCCTCGTCGGCGGCCGCGGTGAGCACGTCGAGCGACTCCGGGTCGCCCGCCCACATCGCCGCCACCCCGAGGTCGAACAGCACCGCGGGCCGCTCCGACGCCGGCGGTGGCTCGGCCAGCGCGCGGCGCAGGTAGCGCACGGCCAGGTCGGGGGCACCCCGCCCGGTCGCGCGTGCCGCGGCCTCGCGCAGGGCCCGGACGACGTCGCCGTCGCCGCGCGGCCGGTCGGCGAGCAGGTGCGGGACGAGCACGTCGCCGCGCTCCCCGTCGGCGGCGAGGACGACCGCGGCGCGGCGGTGCAGGGACGCGAGCTCGGCGGGCCCCAGCGTCGCGGTCACCGCGGAGCGCACCAGCGGGTGGCGGAACGTCACCCGCGAGGTGTGCTCCACGAGCCGGCCCCGGACCAGCGCGTCGGCGGCCGTCACGACCTCGTCGGGCCCGAGACCGGCCACCGCCGCGGCCCGCCGCAGCTCCACCCCGTCGCCGAGCACCGCGGCGGCGCGCGCCAGCCCCGTCGCGGCGTCACCGAGCCGTGCGAGACGCCGGCCGACCGACCGCTCGACCTCGCGCGGGACGGTCGCGGCGAGCCGGGGCACGGCGTCGGCGCGGGGCGCCACCCCGCGCTGGGCGAGCTCGGCGAGCAGCTCGCACACCAGGAACGGGTTGCCGCCCGTCACCGCCCCCACCTGGGCGGCGAAGCCCGGGTCCGGTTCGCCCAGCGTGTCGACGACGACCACCCGCACCGCCTCCTCCCCCAGCGGTCCCGGTCGCAGGGCGCCGTCGGACGACTCGGCGGCGAGCGCTGCGAGGAGCGCGGTCCGCGACGCGTCGGTGTCCGGGCGGGTCGCGACCAGCAGGGAGACCGGCATGTCCCCGAGCCGGTGCGCCAGGTAGGCGAGGAAGCGCAGCGAGGGCGGGTCGCACCAGTGCGCGTCGTCGACGACGAGCAGGAGCGGACCGAGGTCGCTGACCTCGGCGACCAGCCAGTACAGGCCGTGCAGGGTGGCGAAGAGGTCCTGGTCGGCAGGGTCGGCGCGGTCGCCGTGCAGCACCGGGCCCGCCAGGGCGGCGGCCCCCGGCCAGGACCGGTCGGCGGCGGCCCGGGCCAGGAGGCCGCGCACCACCCCGAACGCCAGCTCGCCCTCCAGCTCCGCGCCGCGCGCGGCCAGCACCCGCACCCCGGCCGCCGCGGCCAGCGCGGAGGCCTCGCGGATCAGCCCGGTCTTGCCGATCCCGGCGTCGCCCTCCACCAGCAGCAGGGCACCGCGGCCGCCGACCGTCCCGTCCACCAGGTCGCGCAGCCGGGCCCGCTCACGATCGCGTTCCAGGAGCCGGCCCATGGCGTCCGTTTCTCGGGGTGTTCCTCGGGGTGCCGTCCCGACGCTCGGGGTCCGGGACCTGCCTACCGTCGCGTGACGGGACGTACCGGACAAGGGCGGAGTGACCGGCAAATGGGGGACACGGAAATACCGGACGGCGCAGAAGCGGGGCCGTTGCCGACGCAGCGCGACCGACCGAGCGCCGACGGCAGCATCCCCGGGTCCCACGGCGAGTGGGTGACCGCGCGCGGTCAGGTGTCGGGTCTGCTGCTCGCGCTGCGCGCCGCGGAGGTGGACGCCGAGGTCGTCCTGCCGGTGCCGCTCACGCGCGGCATGGCGCTGGACGCCTGGGCGGCCGCGCGCCGTGATCCCGGCTGGCAGGCGCTCGACCTGCTCGGCTGGGCGGCGCGCACGCTCGGCCGCTCCGTGGCCCGCTGGCGCGCGACGGGCGTCCGCGACCTGCTGGTCGACGTGCTGGAGAGCGAGGCCGCGGTCCACGGGTGCGCGCCGGAGCAGCTCGTCGCCCAGGTCGCGCGGGTGCACGGCGTGCTCAGCGCCCCCGACCCGGCGTCCGCCGATCTCGTCTGGCACGCGCTGGACGACGTGCAACCCGCCGACCGCTGAGGAGCCCGGAGTGGACTACTGGACCATGCGCGGCCTGTTCTTCGCGCCGCCCGACCGACCCCGTCCCGCCGACCCGCCCGCACGCCGCGACCCGACTCCGGCGCGCGGCCTGCGGGACGCGATCGAGGCGGTCGCCTGCCTGTCGATCTGGTCGCCCGAGGCGGCCGAGGGCTACGCGGCCGTCGGTCTCGACGACTACTTCGCCGCCTACGTCCGCGAGCGCACGGCGCCGCTCGGGACGCCGCCGACCGCGGTCGCCGTCGCGGCGCTGGGCGTGTTCGCCCCCGCGCTCGTCGGCCCGCAGTACGAGGCCGGCGTCGCGGCGGCGTCGCTGTCCGACGTCGTCCGCGTCCGCATCGACGCGCCCGGCGCGACCCTGCGCCGCCTGCTCGGCGACGTCGACGACGAGGCGGGCGGGATCGTGCGCGCGCTGCGCCGGGGCATCGACGCGGCCGACCACACGGCGCGCCCGCTGTTCACGGGCCTGACCGCCGAGCCGTGGCCGTCCGACCCGCTCGCCGCCCTCGTCCACGCGTGCCACGTGCTGCGCGAGCACCGCGGCGACTCGCACCTCGCGGTGTGCGCGGTCGACGGGCTCGACCCGGTGCAGATGAACGTGCTGACCGAGCTGTGGAGCGGCTACCCGCTCGGGGCCTACACGCCGTCGCGAGGCTGGAGCCCGGAGCAGATCGACACGGCGGTCGCCGGGCTGCGGGCCCGCGGCCTGCTCGACGGCGACGGGTTCAGCGACGCCGGCCTGCGCCACCGCGCCGACCTCGAGGGGCGGACGGACGCGATGCAGCAGGCCGTCGTCGACGGGATCGGCGACGACCTGCCGGCGGTCACCAAGCAGCTCGGCGCGTGGTCCGACGCCCTCGTCGACCTCGACGCGGCCCCGCCCGACCCGGCCAAACGCCTCGCCGGCTGACCTATGTGAGCAGATCAGTCCGAGGGCTCGGGGTCGGGGCCGTCGATCGGCTCCTCGTGCTCCGAGCCGAGGACGGTGCCGGGCACGTCGCCGCCCTGCTCCACCACCGGCTCGTACGAAGGCTCGCCCTGGGTCGGCGGCTGGTCGGCGGTGGCCAGCGGGTCGGTCGCCTCGCTGCGCTCGCCCGCCATCAGTGCGCGCCCTCGAGGGCCGGCGAGCCCGCCGCGACGACCTCGGCGGCCACCTCGCGCAGCCGGAAGCGCTGCACCTTGCCGGTCGCGGTGCGCGGGACCTCGTCGATCGCGATCACGTGGCGCGGGCGCTTGAACGACGCGAGGCCCTCGCGGCACCACGCCACGAGCGCCTCGGGATCGACCGTGTGCCCCTCGCGCGGCACGACGCAGGCGACGGGCACGTCGAGCCCGTCGGCGTCCTGCACCGCGACCACCACCACCTCGGCGACCGACGGGTGCGCCACCAGCCGCTCCTCGACCTCAGCCGGCGTCACCCAGATGCCGCCGACCTTGAGGACGTCGTCGGTGCGGCCCAGGCAGGTGTAGGTGCCGTCGGCGTTGCGGACGTAGGTGTCGCCGGTGCGCAGCCACTCCCCCTCGAACATGAGGCGGTTGGTCGCCGTGCGGCACCAGTAGCCGGTGCAGATCGAGTCGCCCCGCACGTAGAGCGTGCCGGTCTCGCCGTCGGGCACCGGGCGACCGTCGGTGCCGCGGATCTCGACGTCGTAGCCGGGCACCGGCACGCCCGACGTGCCCGGGACGACCTCGCCGGGCCTGTTCGACAGGTAGATGTGCAGCGCCTCGGTGGACCCGATCCCGTCGAGCACCTCGACGCCGTAGCGCTCGCGCATCCCGTGCACCATCCGGGCCGGAAGCGCCTCGCCCGCCGACGCCCCGCGGCGCACGGTCGCGAACGCCGCCGGGTCGACCTGGCCGGACTCCGCCGCGGCGAGCAGCGGGCCGTAGGAGCTCGGCGTCCCGAAGAACATGGTCACGCGGTGCCGGGACGCGAGCTCGGCGAGCAGCGCCGGCGTCGGCCGGGAGGGCTCGAGCACCGCCGCCGCGCCCACCGAGAGCGGGAAGAACATCGAGTTGCCGATGCCGTAGGCGAAGAACAGCTTCGCCACCGACAGGCACAGGTCGTCGGGCCGGATGCCGAGCACCTGCTGGCCGTAGGTCTCGCACACCGTGCGGATGTCGGCGTGCCGGTGCATCGCGGCCTTGGGCTTGCCGGTGGTGCCCGAGGTGTAGAGCCACAGGGCCTGCGACTCGTCCCAGGTGTCGTAGGACGGCGGCGCCCCGATCGCGTCGCCCGCCGCGAGCATCTCCGCCCACGTCCGCGCGGCGACGTCGGCGCCGAAGCCGGACGCGTCGGCGCCGGTGATGACGACCTCGGCGACGTCGCCGCCACGCTCCCGCGCCGCGAGCACCGCGGCGCGGGAGGTGTCGGCGAACGTCTCCGAGCACAGCAGCAGGCGGCTGCGCGAGTCCGCGACGAGCACCGCGAGCTCCTGGCCGCGCAGCATCGTCGACACCGGCACGGCGATCGCGCCGAGCCGCATCGTCGCGAGGATCCCCGCGAACAGCTCGACCTCGTCGACCATGCACAGCACGACCCGCTGCTCGGGCTGCACGCCCAGCGCGGCGAGCCCGGCCGCGACCCGCCCGATCTCCGCGTCGAGCTCCGCGTAGGTCAGCGACCGGGACGGGGCCCGCACCGCCTCCCGGTCGCCGTCGCCCGCCGCCAGCCGGCGCCCGACGAGATAGTCCGCGGCATTGAACGACTCCGCCATGCGCTGCCCGTCCTCGTGGTGGTGGTCGGTCGCCCGATCGTGGCGCGCACCACGGTCGAGGGGAAGAGGCTCAATCGATGGTCCGGCTCCGCAGGCTCCGCGTCCTGAGTCGATGGTCCGGCTCCGCAGGCGCGTCCTCAGTTGAAGTGCACGTACTCGAAGTCGACGGGCTTGTCGTTGATGCCGTTGGTCGGCGGCGCGATCCAGCTCGCGATCTTCCCGGGCTCGAGGACCGGGTGCATGAGCCCGCGGACGTGGGTCTTGTCGACGTCGGTCGGCAGCCAGCGGCCCTCGTTCGCCGTCCACTCCTGGTCGGAGATCATCTTGCCCTCGGGCGAGATGCGCTGGCCCGCGAACGCCCCGACCTGGCGGTTGAAGCCGACGTGCGGCAGGTAGAGGCGCGCGTCGATCCCGTGCTTCTCGAGGATGCGGTTCCAGCGCTTGAGGCCGTTGGAGCAGTCGCCGATGTACTCGCTGCGCAGGTCCTGGTTCAGCGCGAGCAGCGCCGGCACCTCGGTGGTCGTGATCCGGCCCTCGCGCACCGCGTCGACCGCGCCCGCGTCGTCGGTGAGCACGTGGTCGTCCTTGCGCCGCTCCTCCTGCCAGCGGCCCTTGAGGCCCGCGGTGAAGTAGTTGGCGGCGTTGGTCGACGACTCGTTGCCGAACAGGTCCAGCGAGACCGTGTAGTGGAAGTTGATGTACTTCTGGATCATGTCCAGCGGGATGCCGCCCGCGCCGGCGACCTCCTCGGAGTCGTGCTCGTTCATCAGCTGGGCGGTGCGCGTGACGACGCGGTCGATGCCGGTGGTGCCCACGAACATGTGGTGGGCCTCCTCCTTGAGCATGAACTCGCAGGTCCGGCTCAGCGGGTCGAAGCCCGACTCCTTCAGCGTCCCGAGCTGGTACTTGCCGTCCCGGTCGGTGAAGTACGTGAACATGTAGAACGACAGCCAGTCCGGGGTCTCCTCGTTGAAGGCCCCGAGGATGCGCGGCGACTCGTCCGAGCCGGAGTTGCGCGCCAGCAGCTGGTCGGCCTCCTCGCGGCCCGCGCGCCCGAAGTAGGCGTGCAGCAGGTAGACCATCGCCCAGAGGTGACGGCCCTCCTCGACGTTGACCTGGAACAGGTTGCGCATGTCGTAGAGCGACGGAGCGGTGGCCCCGAGGAAGCGCTGCTGCTCGACCGACGCGGGCTCGGTGTCGCCCTGGATGACGATGAGGCGCTGCAGGTCGGCGCGGTACTCGCCCGGCACCTCCTGCCAGACCGGTTCCCCCTTGTGCTCGCCGAACGCGATCTTGCGGTCCGGGTCGTGCTCGGAGAGGAAGACGCCCCAGCGGTACTCGTTCATCGGCACGTGGTCGAAGTGCGCCCAGCCGTCGCGGCCGACGTCGACCGCCGTGCGCAGGTAGACGTCCTTGGTGTCGACGGCGGGGCCCATGTCGCCCCACCAGTCGAGGAAGTTCGGCTGCCAGCGCTCGAGGGCGCGCTGGAGCTTGCGGTCGGACGCGAGGTCGACGTTGTTGGGGATCTTGGCGTCGAAGTCGATCTTCGGGCGCGCGGAGGTCATGGGGTCGTCACACTCGCTTCTTGTCGAAGTCGGCCTTGCGTCCGGTGCCGTAGCGGCGCAGCGCGCCCTCGGCCCCCGAGGCGTTCGGGCGGATGAAGATCCAGTTCTGCCAGGCGGTCAGCCGCCCGAAGATCCGCGACTCCATGGTCTCCGGGCCGACGAACCGGTGGTTCGCCTCCATGCCGGTCAGGGCGTCCGGCGAGAGCGAGGCCCGCTCCTCGAGCAGGATGCGGATCTCGTCCTCCCAGTCGATGTCGTCCGGCGCGTCGGTGACCAGGCCGGCCTCCTCGGCCTGCGCGCCGGTCAGCCGCTCGTTGGTGCGCCCGTGCAGCTCCGTGACGTGCCCGTCGTCGCCGTAGAAGCGGGACTGCAGCCGGGTGAGCCCGTTGCCCATGGGGAACGCGCCGAAGTTCGACTCGGTGAGGACGATCTGCGCCGGCTCCTGCTCCTCGTCGGCGTCCTCGAAGATGCCCTCGAGCATGTACTGGCGGTCGCAGGCCAGGGCCAGCTCGAGCAGCGCGCCGGCGAAGCAGCTGCCGGGCTCGATCAGCGCGATCAGGCTGCGGCTGGTGACGTCGAGACGCTTGAGCGTGCGCTTGAAGTAGTGGCGGATCTCGTTGACCAGCCAGTCCGAGCCGGAGTGCTCGGCGATCACGCGCTCGAAGGCCAGCGCGCCCTCGATCGACCCCTGGGTGCGGACCAGCCAGGTGCCGATCTCGAGCTCGTTGGTGCGCAACCGCAGGATGAGGTCGTCGAGCTCGCGGGTCATGGCGAGCGGCCAGAAGTCGGCGCCCAGGGCGTGGATGCGGTCGAGCGACTCGGGCACCGTGCCGGGCTCGGGGCCGAGCACCGTGATCGTCGCGGTACGGGCGTCGCGGTCGAGCTCGCACCGGACGTTGGGGTAGGTGATGGCGTCGTCGGTGGCCTCCCGGCGCAGCGGGGGCAGGGCGACACCCTCGGCGTCCGTCGGCCGGCTCGACGTCGCCGCCGCCTCGGCCGCGCGCGTGCGCACCGTCTCGTCCCACTGCTTGCGCGAGACCGTCTCGTCGACGAGCTTCCACTCGACGGCCTTGGGACCCTGGAAGCCCTCGGACTTGGTGGCGAAGATGTCGGCGCGGTCCTTGCGGACGTGGCGCTTGTCGGTGACGCGGGTGAGCCCGCCGGTGCCGGGCAGAACGCCGAGCAGCGGGACCTCGGGCAGCGCGACCGCGCTGGACCGGTCGTTGACCAGCAGGATCGTCTCGCAGGCCAGCGCCATCTCGTAGCCGCCGCCGGCCGCGGTGCCGTTGAGCGCGGCCACCCAGGTCTGCCCCGAGTGCGCGGTCATGTCCTCGATGCCGTTGCGCGTCTCGTTGGTGAACTTGCAGAAGTTCACCTTCCACGGGTGGCTCGACTGGGCGAGCATCCGGATGTTCGCGCCGGCGCAGAAGTTGGAGTCCTTGCCGCTGGTCAGCACCACGCTGCGCACCTCGGGGTGCTCGAAGCGCAGGCGCTGGGTGATGTCGTAGAGCTCGATGTCGACGCCCAGGTCGTACGAGTTGAGCTTGAGCTCGTAGCCGGGCACGAGCCCGCCGTCCTCGGCGACGTCGAGGTAGACCCAGGCCGTCTCGCCGTCGACCTCGAGACGCCAGTGGCGGTACTGCTCGGGAGAGGTGTCGAAGTCGACCTGGGGTACAGACTCCGGAGCCGGGGCCTGCCCGGTGGTGGGAGCGTCCTCGAGAACGGTCACGGTGGTGGTCCCTCCTTGTCGTGCGGGCCACACTCTACGAGACTTCGACGCGAATGCATAGAGCTGTAGAACTTTGGAGGACACGATGACGTGGCGGTGGATCGCGGAGCAGGACCCGCGCTGGGACCAGGACAAGGCCGCGGCGCTGGGCGACCTGCCGCCGACGCTCTTCGGCCTCGGGCACCCCGAGGTGGGGCGGCCGCTCGGCGACGCGTGGTGGCGCGTGGAGGACGACGGCGGCGCGCCCGTGGGCTACGGCCGCCTCGACGACACCTGGGGCGACGCGGAGATCCTGATCATCGCGGCGCCGGGGGTGCGCGGCACCGGTGTCGGCGCGTTCGTGCTCGAGAACCTCGAGCGGGAGGCCGCCGGGCGCCAGCTCAACTACGTCTACAACGTCGTCCCCACCCGCCACCCCGACGGCGAGGCGGTCCGCACGTGGCTCACGTCGCACGGGTTCTCGGCGACCGAGGTCGGCGAGCTGCGCAAGCAGGTCGCGTCGGGGGCGGCGCCGGGCTGAGTGCCCTTCTCCCCCGGCGCGTCAGGCCGAGGGGTCGATCTGGATCATCCAGAGGTGCCCGTCGGGGTCGGCCAGCGTGCTGCTGTACCCCCACCCCGGGTCACCCGGCTCCACACGCACCGTCGCGCCGGCCGCGCGGGCCGTCTCGGTGACGCGGTCGACGTCCGCGGCGGTCGGGACGAGCCGGGAGAGCAGGCACTCGCTCGTCCCCGCCCCGGCGACCTCGTTGCCGGCCGCCACCCAGCCGAAGCCGCCGCGCGGCACCAGGACGAGGACCGCGCCGGCGCCGAGGGCGAACTGCAGCGGCTCCGGCAGACCGTCGTCCCCGGGCTCGCCGACCGTCTCCAGCCCGAACGCGGCCCGGTAGAAGTCGTGGGCCACCCGACGGTCGGCGATCGGCAGCGCGACGGCGAAGGACACGGCGCGACCGTACTCAGCGGTGCCCGGCGACGCCCCGGGGCTCGTAGCGCTCCTCGAGGCCGGCGATCTCGTCGTCGTCGAGGTGCAGATCGACGGCGGCGATCGCGTCGGCGAGGTGGTGCTCCTTCGTCGCACCGATGATCGGCGAGTCGACGACGGGGTTCGCCAGCACCCACGCGAGCGCGACCTGGGCGCGCGAGACGCCGCGCTTCTCGGCCACCTCGGCGACCTTCTCGACGATGTGCCGGTCGGTCTCGCGGTAGAGCTTCTTGCCGACCTCGTCGGTCTCGAGACGGTTGGTCGACTCGTCCCAGTCGCGGGTGAGGCGCCCGCGCGCGAGCGGGCTCCACGGGATCGACCCGACACCCTCGTCGGCGCAGAGCGGGAGCATCTCCCGCTCCTCCTCGCGGTAGAGCAGGTTGTAGTGGTCCTGCATGGTGATGAACCGGCTCCACCCGTTCACGTCCTGCAGGTGCAGCGCCTTCGAGAACTGCCACGCCCACATCGACGACGCCCCGATGTAGCGCGCCTTGCCGGCCTTGACCACGTCGTGGAGCGCCTCGAGCGTCTCCTCGATCGGCGTCTCGTAGTCCCAGCGGTGGATCTGGTAGAGGTCCACGTAGTCCATGTCCAGACGCCGCAGCGACGCGTCGATGCCGGTCATGATCGCCTTGCGCGAGAGCCCGGCGCCGTTCGGACCCTGCCGCATGCGGTTGAAGATCTTGGTCGCGACGACGATCTCGTCGCGGTCGGCCATCCGGTTGAGCCAGTGTCCGGTGATCTCCTCGGACGTCCCCGCCGAGTAGACGTCCGCGGTGTCGAAGAAGTTGATCCCCGCGTCGAGCGCCTGGCGGAAGAACGGCTCGGCCCGGTCCGCCGGCAGCGCCCACGGCCAGCGGTCGTTCGCCTCGCCGTAGCTCATACAGCCCAGGCAGATCCGGGAGACGTCGAGACCCGTCATCCCGAGCTTCGTGTACTCCATGTCGCCAGCGTGCCCCACCGACCGCTGGTCGATTCCCGTTCCGGCCCGGGAATCGGCTGGACATCAACCGCGCTCGAGGAAATAGCGTCGAAGAAAGGCCGCGCCGACGAGGGCTCGACGGCCGACGATTCTCCCCAATCCCGACAGAACGGGTGTGCCAACCGTGACCAGCACCGCTCCCGTCGCGCCCGGCGGTCGCCGCTGGGCGATCCTCGCGGTGATCGCTGTGGCGCAGCTCATGGTCGTGCTCGACAACACGATCGTGAACATCGCGCTCCCCTCGGCCCAGGTCGACCTCGGCTTCGACGACGCCCAGCGCCAGTGGGTGATCACCGCCTACGCGCTGGCGTTCGGCAGCCTCCTACTGCTCGGCGGCCGCATGTCCGACCTGTTCGGCCGCAAGCGCGCCTTCGTCACCGGCCTGATCGGCTTCGCCGTGGCGTCCATGGTCGGCGGCGCCGCGACCGACCTCGTGATGCTCGTGTCCGCCCGCGCGGCCCAGGGCGTCTTCGGGGCCCTGCTCGCGCCGGCCGCGCTGTCGCTGCTGACGACGACGTTCCCGGGCGGGCGCGAGCGCGCGCGGGCGTTCGGCATCTTCAGCGCCATCGTCGGCGCCGGCGCGGCCATCGGGCTGCTGCTCGGCGGCGTGCTCACCGAGTACGTCGACTGGCGCTGGTGCATGTACGTCAACGCGGTGTTCGCCGCCGTCGCGCTGGTCGGCGGGCTCGTCCTGCTCCCGAGCATGCAGCGCCAGGGCCGCCCGCAGCTCGACGTCGGCGGGACGCTCGCCGCCTCGGCCGGGCTGTTCGGCCTCGTCTTCGGCCTCGCCAGCGCGGAGACCGACGGCTGGGGCTCGCCGGTCGTGTGGGCGTTCCTCGCCGCGGGCGTGGTGCTCCTCGGGATCTTCGTGCTGATCCAGCGCCGGGTGTCCGCCCCACTGCTGCCCCTGCGCGTGATCCTCGACCGCACCCGCGGCGGCGCCTATCTCACGGTGCTCGTGCTGGCGTCGGGGATGTTCGGGGTCTCGCTGTTCCTGACCTTCTACCTGCAGCGCAACCTGGGCTTCTCCCCCGTGCTCACCGGCGTGGCGTTCCTCCCGATGGTCGCGTCGATCGTCACCGCCTCGACGACGGTGCCGAACGCCCTGCTCCCCCGCTTCGGGCCGAAGCCGCTCGTGATCACCGGGCTCGTGCTCGGCACCGCGGCGATGCTGTGGTTCTCCCAGCTCACCGTCGACAGCACCTACGCCGCGGGCGTGCTGCCCGGCCTGGTCCTCATGGGCCTGGGCATGGGCACCGCGATGTCGACGGGCATCAACACCGCCACGCTCGGCGTGCAGCCCGCCGACGCCGGGGTGGCGTCGGCGACGGTCAACACGATGCAGCAGGTCGGCGGGTCGGTGGGCACCGCGCTGCTCTCGAGCATCGCGGGCACCGCCACGGCCGCGGCGCTGGTCACGACGCCCGGCGACCCCGGGGCCGCGACCGTCAGCGGCTACTCGGCGGCCTTCACCGCGGCGGCGATCCTCTTCGCGGTCGGCGCGGTGGTGTGCGGGCTGCTGGTGCGCGGCGGCCGTCCGAGCACCCAGACGGAGACGGCACGGACGGAGCCGACCCCGGCCGACAGCACGGGCCTCGCGGGCGTCGTCCGCGACGCCGGCGGCGCGGCCGTCGCCGGCGCGACCCTGACCCTCGTCGACCCCGCGGGCCGCGAGTCGGGGCGGGCGGTCAGCGACACGGCGGGCGGCTTCGACCTGCGCGCCACCGGGCCCGGCGACCACCTCCTGGTCACCGGCGCGCCCGGGCTCGCCCCGAGCGCGCAGCGGATCGTGCTCGCCGACGGCCGCACCACGCGCGGCGACGTCGTCCTCGACCTCGCCGAGGTGCCCGTCGGCAGGTGACCATGGCGCGGTGAGCGAACGGGTGGCCACGGCGGAGGCGGTGGCGTCGGAAGCGGTCGTGTCCGAGGCGCTGCGGTCGTGGTCGGCCGCGATCAGCGACCTCGCCCGCGCCGTCAAGGCCGCCGAGCCGCTGGAGGTGCTGCTCGGCCGCGTCGCCGAGCAGGCCTGCCGGCTGATCGGGTTCGACTTCGGTGCGGTGATGCTCGCGGACCCGCCACGGGAGCGCCTGCTGGTCCGGGGCGCGTTCGGCCTCTCGGAGGCGTACGTCGACCGCCTCAACACCGACGTGCCGCTGCGGGTGCACGCCCCCGAACCCGGGGTCGACGCCCCCGCGGCGCGCGCCCTGCGCGAGGGCGTCACGGTCACCGCCGCCGACATCGCGGGGCTGCCGGACTTCGAGCGCCTCCGCCGTCTCGCCGAGGACGAGGGCTACCGGGCGCTGCTGGCCGCTCCCCTGCTCACGGCGGACGAGCCGATGGGCGTGCTCGTGACCTACTCGGCGCGCGCCCGCGACTTCAGCGCGGCCGAGGTCGAGCTCGCCGAGCTGCTCGCCGAGCACGCGGCCGTCGCCGTCGAGACCGCCCGGCTGCGGGAGAGCGAGCAGCACGCGATCGACGAGCTCTCCCGCGCCAACGACGCCCTCCGCGCGCACCAGGGCGTCCTGGACCGCGCCGAGCAGCAGCACCGGCGGCTCTTGGAGCTCGCGCTCGACGACGTCGGCCTGCCCCGGCTGGTCTCCTGGCTCGCCACGACCGTCGGGGCGTCGGTCACCGTGGAGGGCGTCGACCGCAGCGTGCTCGCCCACGCGACCGACTCGGTCTACGTGCCGCCGCCCTCGCACGCCCCGCCGCGCGCACGCCGCCGGCCCTCGTCACTGCGCGAGCGCTACGAGCTCGTCGAGCTGCGGCCCTCGCCCGCCGGGGACGGCGCGACCACCGCCTGGGAGACGCCGATCGTCCTCGGGGGCGAGGTCGCGGGCCGGCTGTGGATCACCGGCGCGACGTCCGCCCCGGAAGCGGTCGAGCGGCGCACCGTCGAGCGGTTCGCGCTGGTCGCGGCGTTCGAGCTCCTCAAGGAGCGGCACGGCATCGAGGTCGAGGCCCGGCTCTCCCAGGCCGTCCTCACCGAGCTCCTGCGCCAGGACGGCGACGAGGTGCCCGCCGGGCTCGCCGGGCGCGCGGCCGCCCTCGGCTGCGACCTCGAGGCCCCGCACACCGTCGTCGTCCTCGACGTCGGCACGTCGGCGCGCGAGGACCGGTACGACACGCTGCCGCGGGTCGCCCAGGTCGCCGAAGCCGTGGCGGCGCAGGAGCGGGACCGCGCGGGACGCACCCTCGTCGGCATCCACGACGGTGCCCTCGTGCTGCTCCTGCCCGCCGGGCGCGCCGACCGCGACCACCTGCGGCGCCTCCTCCCGCGGCTCGAGCAGGTCACCACGCCGCAGCCGATCTCGGCCGTGATCGCCGGCACCGGCACCTCCCCCGCCGGGCACGCGGCGTCCTACCGGGCGGCACGCAACGCCCTCCAGCTCGTGCGGCGCCCCGGCGAGGGCCGCATCCTCGACCTCGCCGACCTCGGGGTCCACGGCCTGGTGCTCGAGGCCGGCCCCGCCCCCGGCCTGTCGGCCTTCGCCCGGCGGCTGCTCGATCCCCTGGAGCGCCACGACCGGCGTCACGGGGCGGCCCTGCTCACGACGCTGCGGGCCTGGCTGCGCGAGGACTGCTCGACGCCGGCCACCGCCGTCGCCCTCGTGGTGCACCGCAACACCGTCGCGCACCGCCTGCGCCGGATCGAGGAGCTCCTCGGCCACCCGCTGCGCAGCCCGTCGCTCCTGCTGCAGCTCCAGCTCGCCGTGGTCGTCCGCGACGTCGAGGAGATCGGCGCCGAGCCCTAGTCGGCGACACAAGACCGGGCCGCCGTCCTGTGTCGTGAGCACATAGGCGGCGTCCCGGCACCTCAGCACGATGGCGTGGGTCACAGCGACGTGCGCCGGAGGTGGCGATGGCCGGGCGACTGGACGACCAGGTCGTGGTCGTCACCGGCGCGAGCCGCGGGATCGGGCGGGCGATCGCGGTCGCGATGGCGGCCGAGGGCGCCCGCCTCGCCCTGACCGCGCGCGACGAGGACACCCTCGCCGGCACGCTCGCGGACATCGACGGCCTCGGGCTGGGCGACGACGTCCTCACCGTGGCGTGCGACGTCGCCGACGAGGCCTCGGTGCAGCGGCTGGGCGACGCCGTGGAGGCGCGCTTCGGGCGGGTCGACACCGTCGTCGCGAACGCCGGCATCGCCGGCCCCACCCTCGCCCTGCACGAGATCGGCCTCGCCGAGTGGCGGGAGTGCCTGGCCACCGACCTCGACGGCGTGTTCCTCACCTTCCGCCGCTTCGTCCCGGCGCTCATCGCGCAGCGGTCGGGCAGCCTGATCGCGATCTCGTCGATGACCGGCAAGCGGCCGCTGCCCGGCCGCACCCCGTACGCGGCGGCGAAGACCGGCGTGATCGGGCTCGTCCGCACCCTCGCCACCGAGCTCGGCCCGTTCGGCGTGCGGGCCAACACCGTCTGTCCCGGCGCCGTGGACGGGCCGCGCATCGAGGCCGTGATCCGCGAGCAGGCCCGTCAACGCGGCGTCGGCGAGGAGGAGGCCCGGCGGGCGTTCACCGACTCGTCACCGCTCGGGCGGCTGGTGCGGGCGCAGGAGGTCGCCGACGCCTGCGTCTTCCTCGCCGCGCCCCAGTCCTCCTCGATCACCGGAGAGGACCTCAACGTCACCGCCGGCGTGGTCATGTACTGATCCCGAAGGAGCGCAGCGATGCGACTGATCGATCTCTCGCAGGACATCTACCAGGGGATGAAGGTCTACCCGGGCCACCTCAAGACGGTGGTGTTCGAGCACGTGACCCACGAGGAGACCGCGCCGCGGTTCGAGGGCGGCTTCTCCTTCCAGACCACCGGGTTCCTGCTCAACGACAACGGGCCGACCCACGTCGACTCGTTCTCCCACCTCGACCCGGACCCGACGGCCCAGACGATCGACCAGATGTCGCTCGACCTCTTCTACGGCGACGCGGTCTGCCTGGACGTCTCGGACATCCCCGCCCGCACCGACATCACGGCCGACCACCTGGACGAGATCGAGAAGGCGTCGTCGGTCGACGTGCGCCCGGGCGACATCGTGCTGTTCCACACCGCGACGTGGAACCGGTACGTGGGCGAGCCCCGCTACCTCACCGACTTCCCCGGCTTCGGCGAGTCCGGGAGCGAGTGGATCCGCACGCGGGGGATCAAGACCTTCGGCGTCGACAGCCCCACGCCCGACAATCCGGTCAGCCGCAGCTACCCCTGCCACATGATGTGCCGGCAGCAGCACATCACCCACTACGAGAACCTCGCCAACCTCGACCAGGTCGTCGACACCCGGTTCACCTTCGTCGGCTTCCCGCTCAAGTTGGTGGGGTCGCACGGCGGGCCCACCCGCGCGGTCGCGCTCGTCGAGGACTGACCACCGTCACCAGCCCGTGAGAGGAGAGCAATGATGCGCAAGGTCGCCGACACCATCCTCCCGACGACGATGATCGGGTCGTATCCCAAGCCGCGGTGGTACTCCCACTACAACCTCGCGGGCGCCGACATCCTCGAGTGGTGGAAGCTCGAGGAGAACTGGCACGCGTGGTGGGACGCCACCACGGCCTGCCTCAAGGACCAGGAGCTGGCCGGCCTCGACATCGTCACCGACGGCCAGATGCACTTCGACGACTACGGCGGCGCCATCGGCTCGTTCGTCTGGTACTGGTACGAGCGCCTCGGCGGCTTCACCAAGGCAAAGCTGCCCAACCCGCTGGCCCGGCAGATCGAGGCCAGCGCCGACGGCGACCTCAGCCAGGCCGCCTGGATGCACAACTGGGGCGGCACGGCGGTCACCGACACCGTGAGCCGCGGGATCCCGGGACGCCTCGGCGAGATGCACAGCGCGGCGCGCCTGCTGACCGACCGCCCGATGAAGGTGTCGGTCGGCGCCGGCCCGCCGAACCTGACCTACCACGTGGACTACGACCACCCGCACTCCGCGTACTCCGACGCCCGCCGGCTCGCCGAGGACCTCGTCCCGATCTTCAACGAGGACCTCAAGGACCTCGTGGCGCACGGCGCGACGTTCATCCAGATCGAGGACCTGGGCGCCTGGAAGCTGGCCCTGGACGACGACAGCGACTGGGTCATCGACGTGATGAACGCCTGGATCGACGGCGTCGACGCCAAGATCGCGTGGCACTGCTGCCTCGGCGCCGGCTACGGCAACACGTTCCGCGCGGTGGAGGACGCGCTGCCACGCGTGCTCGAGCGGTGGATGGACATCAACGTGGAGCAGTTCGCGCTCGACTTCGCGCTGCGCGACATGCGCGACGTGAAGGCCCTGGAGATGGTGGCGCCGGACCGGGAGGTCCAGGTCGGGGTCATCGACATCCGCAGCCTCTACATCGAGTCCGACCAGGAGATCGTCGACCGCATCCACAAGGTGCTCGAGCACATCGAGCCCGAGCGCGTCTACCTCTCGACCGACTGCGGGCTCAAGGCGCTGCCCCGGTTCTGCGCCTACGAGAAGCTGCGCGCGCTCTCGCGTGCGGCGGCGCGGGTCCGCGCCGAGCTGGGGGCCTGAGGGCGTCCCGGGAGAACGGACGGCGCTCTCGCAGCATGCCCCTCTCCGCGAGGGCGCCGTCCGTTCGTCCAGTTCAGCGCTGGCCCGTGACCGTCAGGCCGTGTGGTGCGACTCCTGGCGCGCGTGGACCGGCGTCGGGATGCCCACCGACCGCGCCTTGAGCTGCAGCGCGAGGTAGAGCGAGTAGAAGCGCGACTGGTGCAGGTTGCCGCCGTGGAAGAACAGGGCCTCCTGCTGCGTCGGCTTCCACATGTTGCGCTGCTCGCCCTCCCAGGGACCGGGGTCCTTGGTGGTGTCCGAGCCGAGTCCCCAGACCTTGCCGACCTTGTCGGCCATCTCCTGGCCGATGATGTCGGCGGCGCGCTGGTTCATCGAGCCGTAGCCGGTGGCCAGCACGACGAGGTCGGCCTCGAGGCGGGTGCCGTCGGCGAGCACGACCTCCTTCTCGCTCAGCTCGCTGATCTGGCCGCGGACGAGCTTGACCTTGCCGTCGGCGACGAGGTCGGCGGCGCCCACGTCGATGTAGTAGCCCGAGCCGCGGCGCAGGTACTTCATGAACAGGCCGGAGTCGTCGTCGCCGAAGTCGAGGTCGAAGCCGGCGTCGGTCAGCCGCCGGTAGAAGTCCGCGTCGACCTCGCGCGCCTTGTCGTACGTCGGCTTCTGGAAGGTGTGCATGATCCGGTACGGCAGCGACGCGAAGATCATGTCCGCGGTGTAGGTGTCGACGCCGTTGGCCAGGGCGCGCTCGGAGTAGAGGTCGCCGAGGCCGTACTCCATGAGGGTGTCCGACTTGATGATGTGGGTGGAGCTGCGCTGCACCATCGTCACGTCGGCGCCCACCTCCCACAGCGCCCCGCAGATGTCGAACGCGGAGTTGTTCGACCCGATGACCACGACCTTCTTGCCCTTGTAGGCGTCCGGGCCGGGGTGCTGGCTGGAGTGCTGCACCTCGCCCTGGAAGGTCTCGCGGCCGGGGATCTCGGGAATGTTGGGCTTGCCCGAGACGCCGAGGGCGAAGACCAGCTGCTTCGGGCGCAGCGTGACCTCCTCGCCGGCGCGGTCGACGACGACCGACCACTCGCCGGCGGCCTCGTCGTACGTCGCGTTCTTCGCCGTCGTGGAGCCCCAGTAGTTCAGCTCCATGACCCGCGTGTACATCTCGAGCCAGTCGCCGATCTTGTCCTTCGGCGCGAACACCGGCCAGTTGTCCGGGAACTTCAGGTAGGGCAGGTGATCGTACCAGACCGGGTCGTGCAGGGCGAGGCTCTTGTAGCGCTTGCGCCAGGAGTCGCCGGGCCGCTCGTTGGACTCGACGATGATCGCCTCGACGCCGAGCTGGCGCAGCCGCGCGCCCAGCGCGATGCCGCCCTGGCCGCCGCCGATGATCACGACCTCGGGCTGGCGGGTGTAGCCCAGCTCCGCCGCCTCCGCCTCACGACGCTCGCGCCAGGTGACGCGATCCGGGTTCGCGCCGTGCTCGGTGCCGAACGGGCGCCGCTCACCGCGCGGCTCCTCGTGGCCCTTCAGCTCGTCGAGCGTGGTCAGCAGCGTCCAGGCCCTGCCCTCGGCGTTCAGCCGCAGGTGCCCGGTGCCCCGCCCGATCGCGGTCTCGAACTTCAGCCACGCCTCGGTGATCCCGTCGGACTCGGTCGGCGTCCCGTCCACCGAGAAGCTCACCGGCGACGCCTGCCGCGCCGCCTCCGAGCGCACCAGGTCGGCGGCTCCCGCGGGCCCCTCGACGGTGACCAGGTTCCAGGTGAACGACACGAGGTCGCGCCAGTAGGACTCGTCCGCGAACAGCGCCGCCGTGCGGTCGCCGTCCCCGGCCGAGAGCGCGTCGGCGAACTCGGTGAGCCAGGTGCTCACCCGCCGGTCGGTCTCGGTGCGCCCGCTCTCCGCCGTCTGCGTCACTGCTGCCTCCACTGCGGGCGACGTTCCGTGCCGACCGGGGGCGTCCGCCCGCCTCTGCCCGCGGTCCTGTGGCGTGGAAGACAGTGAAGCCGATCACCGAGATCAGCGGCAGAGGTTGCACCCAGGTTGCGTCGGCCGGCGGAGCAGGTCAGGGCCGCCGGTAGGTGACGATCGCCTGGTCGAGCACCATCCGGTCGCGGAACGGGGTCGGGGCGATGCCGGGCGTGAGCTCGACGGGGACGCCGTCGGCCTCGGCGCGGTCGAACGACGCCGTGCTGGCCACCCGCCCGGTGAGCGTGAACTCGTCCACGAGGTACGGCAGGCCCTGCGAGGCGATCGACGACGGACCGTCGGTGACGTGCAGGTGCAGGTGCGGCGCGACCGAGTTGCCGGTGTTGCCGACGAGGCCGAGGACGTCGCCGGCCCGCACGCGGTCGCCAGGGCGGACCCGCACCGATCCCGTCTGCAGGTGCGCGAACGTCACGAAGAAGTCGTTGCCGACGTCGAGCAGCACGTAGTTGCCGTCCGCGAGCGTGATCGGGATGTCCTCGGGATAGGTCCCGGGGACCTGCTCGGGCTGCCCGTCCAGCGCCGTGACGACCGTGCCCTCCGCGACGGCGAACACCTCGTTGCCGTAGATGCGGTAGCTGCGCAGGTCCTCCTTGGGCCCGGCGTAGATGCGCCCGTCCGGGCCGACCCGCTCGTAGTCGATCGCGTAGCGCTGGGCCAGCACCGGGGAGCCGTTCACCGGCAGCGCGGCCCGCGTGTGCCGCACGGCGTCGCAGCAGCCGTCGGCGGCGAGGTAGCCCTCGCCGGCCAGCGGCGGGGCGAGGACCGGGAGCCGGCGGGCGTCGACGGTGGTCGGGGCGACGCTCTCCTCGGTGACGGCCTGGCCCCCGACGCGCGCGACGAGGCGGTGGGTAAGCGACGGCGGCGCCGGGGTGCCCGGCGGCAGCGCGACGTGCACGAACAGCATCCCGTGCTGCCCGCCGGCGAGGTTCGGCGCGTACGCCGCCCCGCCCGACGGCTTGAGGCGGGAGGCGACGTCGGCGGCTCCGAGCGTGCCGAGCACCTCCCCGGCGGGACCGAGCGCCTCGACCTGCTCGACGGTCACCGGCCCGGGCGTGAAGTTGGTCAGTTCCAGCTCGTAGACCAGGTGCGTGCGCTCGTCCTCGCCCAGCACCGGGACGGGCGGGTACGGCACGTCGGCGACCACGGGTGTGAGCACCGGCTCCGCGGGGGCCGCGAAGGGCGCCGGTGCCGCGGCCGGGGAGGGTGGCGGCCCGGCCGGCGGCGGCCCCGAGCAGGCCGACAGCACGGCGAGGACCGCGACGAGCGCGGCGAGGACCGGCGCCGACGCGGGCCGGCGGGCGGGGACGGTGACCGGTCGGGGCCGGCGGCGCGCTGACACCGGATGATCGTTTCTCGGGTGCGCCCGTGATCACACGGACCCAGCCCCCGCGCGGAGCGGGACCTGGGTCCCTTGCGCGAACCGGACAGAACGTCTCACCCGGCCAGGTAGCGGACCACGGCGAGCACGCGGCGGTGGTCGTCGTCGGTCGGCGGCAGCCCCAACGTCTCGTAGATGCGGGAGATCTGCCCGATGACGGCCTTCTCGGTGACGCCGAGCGTCCGCCCGATCGCGGCGTTGCTGCGGCCCTCGGCCATGTGGCGCAGGACCTCCTGCTGGCGCGGCGAGAGCCCGCCGAACGCGTCGTCGTCGAGCCGGGCGCGGGCGGCCATCAGGGCGACGATCTCGGGGTCGAGCACCGTGCCCCCGGCCGCGACCCGCTCGAGGTCGGCGACGAAGGTGGCGATGTCGGCGATGCGCTGCTTGAGCAGGTAGCCGACCCCGGTGGGCCGCTCGGCGAGCAGCTCGCGGGCGTAGCGGCGCTGGAGGTGCTGGGACAGCAGGACGACCGGGGTCGCGGCCGGACCGCGGTGCAGCGCCAGCGCGGCGCGCAGCCCGTCGTCGGTGTTGCCCGGCGGCATGCGGATGTCGGTGACGAGCAGGTCCGGCTCGTGCTCGGCCACCAGCCGGGCGAGCTCCGGCGCGTCGGCGGCCGCGCCGCACACGGTGTGCCCGGTGTGGCCCAGCACGTGCACCAGACCCTGGCGCAGCAGCGCCTCGTCCTCGCCGATCACGATCCGCACGGCAGCTCCACGCTCACCCTCGTGCCCCCGCCCGCAGGGCTGTCCACGACCAGCGAGCCCCCGACCGCGCCGACCCGGTCGGCGAGCCCGCGCATCCCGTTCACGGCGCCGCCCGCCCCGTCGTCGCTGACCTCGACGGACACCGTCCCGCGCGTCGCGACCACCCGGACGGCGAGGCTGCGGGCGTGCGCGTGGCGCAGCGCGTTGGCCAGCCCCTCGGCCACGACGAAGTAGGCGGTGCTCTCGATCGCGGGCGGCAGCGTGCCGTCCTCGAGGTCGAGGTCGAGGCGCGTCGGGAGCGGGACGCGGTCCACGAGGTCCTCGGTCGCGGCGGCCAGCCCGCGCTCGACCAGCGCCGCGGGCATCACCGCGTGCACGTGGCCGCGCAGCTCGGTGGCCGCGTCGTCGATGCCGGTGCGCAGGGCGACGGCCCGGTCGCGGAGCTCGGGCGCCACGTCGTCGGCGAAGCGCTGCGCGTCGAGGGCGAGCAGCACGAGCCGGACCTGCAGCCCGTCGTGCAGGTCCCGGGCGATCCGCCGGCGCTCCCGGTCCGCGGCCTCCACGAGCCGCAGGCGCGAGCGGCGCAGCGCGACGTCGCTGGCGCGCAGCTCCGCGACGAGCCGCTCGCGGTCGACGGCCAGCGCCAGCACCCGGCCCGCCGCGGCGACCGGCTCGGGGTCGGCGAGGAAGGTCGCGTCGTAGGCGATCGCCCCGACCCGGCGGCCGCCGAGCTCCACCTCGACCGCCGCACGCCCCGATCCGGCCGCGGGGAGCTGCGCGGGCTCGCCCTCGGCGTCGACGTAGCGCTCGGTGCCGGGCAGCCAGAACACGACCTGGGCCGTCGGGTCGCCGAGGGCCCGTGCGCACGCCCGCGCGAGCCCGGGGCGCCCGTCCGCCCCGCCCAGCCAGGTCGCGAGCTCCTCGATCTCCCCGGTGCGTGCGAACCCGCCGCGCAGCAGCCCTGTCACGAACGCCACGGGCACGCCGGCGAGCGCGACGATCTGCACCACCCCGAGCGTGGTCGGGTCGAGGCCGACGAGGTCGGCGACCGCGGCACCCAGCGGCACCATGACCACCGCGAGCAGCCCGTACACCGCCAGCGGCAGCAGCACGCGCCGGCGCTCCCGGTCGGTCGCGCGCAGCCGCCCGACGACGAGCACCACGGTCGCGACCACCACGAGCGCCCCGACGACGCGCTGGGCCAGGCCGCCGAGGGCGGCGAGGTCGGGCCGGTCGGCGATCTCCAGCAGGTGGTAGGGCGCCGGCTCGCGGACGAACAGGTACCCCGGCGCCTGGAGCACCAGGACCGTCACCCACGCCGCGCCCACCACCACGCGCGCCGCGGGCCCGCGCAGCCGCCCCGACGGGAACGCGAGGAGTAGCTGCACGAGGACGGCGACGGGTGTCGTCGCGGCGACGGCGCCGACGGCGATCAGCTCGGGGACCTGGGTGTTGGCGAGGGCGGCCAGTGACCACGCCCCGCCGCCGGCCACGAGCAGCGCGCCGATGGCGTTGCTCGGCCGCTGCCACCAGGCGACCACGCCGGCGGCGACGTACGCCCACGCGATCACCACGAGCCCGACGTACGCCCCCCTCGGCCCGGGCGTGGGCAGGACGAGGGCCACCGTGACCAGGCCCAGGACGCCGAAGACCGCCGCGAGCGCGACGAGCGCGCCCGCGAGCGAGCGGCTCAGCGGGGTGCGTCCCAGCGGCATGATCAGACCTTGGCAGGTGATCGTCCGCGCGGGGAGGGACCAGGGTCCCGCGCGCATGTGGGCACTTTCCGGGCCTCTGGGCCCGGAAAGTGCGCACCTGGGGTCAGCCGAGGACGAGCGGGCGGTAGCCCAGGACGCTCGCGGCGCCGTCGAGGTAGGCACGGCGGTGGGCGCGCGGCACCCACGCCTCGACCGGGTGCACGGTGAGCATCCCCGCGCCGGCGATGCGCCGGCGCTCCTGGTCGGCCACCGCCGCCGAGGCGTCCTGCTCTCCCTGGGCCCGTGCGTCGTCCGCCGTCACGGGTCCAGGGTGCCGCACGTCAGAAGATCGAGTAAGCCCCGTCGACGACGATCTCGTCGCCGGTGTGGAAGCCGCCGGCGTTGCTCGCCAGATAGACCGCGAGGCGCGCGAAGTCGTCGGGCGCGCCCCAGCGCCGCTGCGGCATCCGCTTCATCACCGCCTGCTCGAAGCGCTCGTCGTGCAGCGTCGGCGATGCCATCGGCGTCTCGGTCCAGCCGGCGACGATCGAGTGCGCGGTGACGCCGTGGCGGGCGAGCTCGACCGCGAGGCCCTTGATGATCGCGGTCAGCCCGGCCTTGCTCGCGGCGTACGCCTCGTTGCGCGGCGCCCCGTGCACGGTCGACACGCTCGAGGTGCCGACGAGCACGCCGCCTCCCCCGCGCTCGACCATGTGCCGCGCGGCGGCCCGCAGCGTGAGGAACGCGCCGTCGAGGTTGACGCGCGTGACCCGCCGCCAGTCGTCGAGCGAGGTGTCGACGAACGCCGCGCCGGAGCCGGGGACGCCCGCGTTCGCGAAGCACGAGTCGACGCGGCCGAAGTGCTCGAGCACGCCGGCGAAGGCGTCGGCGACCGCGTCCTCGTCGCCGACGTCGCAGCGCCAGGCGTGCGCCTCGGCGCCCAGCCCCTCGAGCTCGGACACCGCCGCCGCGTTCCGCTCGGCGTTGGTGCCCCACACCGCGATCGACGCCCCGCTCTGCGCGAGCCCCCGCGCCATGCCGAGCCCGATGCCCGAGTTGCCGCCGGTGACCAGGGCGACGTGCCCCGAGAGGTCGAAGAGGCTCACGTCACCGCCCACTGCCCGGTGAACGTCGGCTCCCGCTTGTCGCGGAAGGCGGCGAACGCCTCGGGGGCGTCCTCGGTCGCGAAGTTGACGGCCTGCGTGCGGGCCTCGGTGGCGAGCGCGTCGCGCAGGGTCCGGTCGGCGTTCTCGTGCAGCAGCGCCTTGGACTGCGCGATCGCGACGGGGGCGTTCGCGACGAGCCGCGCGGTCAGGTCGGCGACGAAGCCGTCGATCTCCTCGGGCGCGACCAGCCAGGTCACGAGGCCCAGCCGGTGCGCCTCCTCGGCGTCGATCATCTCGGCGAGCAGCGCCAGCCGCTTGGCCTGCTGCATCCCCACCAGGCGCGGCAGCAGCCACGACCCGCCGAAGTCCAGCGACAGCCCGCGCTTGGCGAAGATCTGCGAGAAGCGCGACGTCGGGGTCGCGACGACGAGGTCGCAGCCCAGCGCGAGGTTCCAGCCGGCCCCCACCGCGACGCCGTCGACCTGGGCGATCGACGGCTTCGGCAGCTCGTGCAGCAGCAGGGCGACGTCGTTGATGAACCGCATCCGGTCCAGCGGGTGGCCCTCGCGGGGCCCGGAGAGGTCGGCGCCCGCGCAGAACGCCCCGCCCGCCCCGGTGATCACGACCGCGCGCACCGCGTCGTCGTCGCGCGCCGCCGACAGCTGGTCGTGCAGCGCGTGCCACGAGGCCATGTCCAGCGCGTTCCGGCGCTGCGGCCGGTTCAGCGTCAGGGTCAGCACGCCCGCGTCGCGGCGGGTGAGCAGGACGTCGGCCTGATCGGTGGGGTCCATGGATGCGGCTCCGTCCCCGGACAGCAGATACGCCCGGAACCTATCGATCGATCGTTCACCGGGCCACTACGCTGTCGCGATGAGCACCCCGGCGGTGCCGCGCGGGAGCGGCCGGGACGCCATCACGCGCGCCGCTCGGGAGAGCTTCGCCGAGCGCGGCTACCACGGGAGCTCGATCCGCGACATCGCCGCGCGCGCCGGGCTGTCGCTCTCGGCGCTCTACCACTGGCACTCGAGCAAGCAGGATCTGCTCGCGGCGCTCATCGAGGAGAGCACCGAGGAGTACTTCCGGCGCTGCGACGAGGCGCTGCGCGACGCCGGCGACGACCCCGCGGACCGCCTCGCGGCGCTCGTGCGCGCGACCGTCGAGTACCGGATCAGCCGGCAGGTGGAGAGCACGATCGCCGCCGCGGAGTGGCGCAACCTCGAGCCCGGCAACCGCGAGCGCCTCGACGGGATGCGCGCCGCGGCGTCCCGGCTGTGGGCCGACCTCGTCGAGGACGGCGTCGCCCGCGGGGCCTTCCGCTGCGAGCACCCCGGCGACGCACGTCGCGCGGTCGTCGCGGCGTGCAACGCGATCGCCCAGTGGTACGAGCCGGGGTACGAGCCGGGGTACGAGCACGACCGCGGGCTCGCCGTGCCCGATCTGGTGGACCGGTACACGGCGATCGCCCTGCGGATCGTCGACTGCTCCTAGAGCTTGCTGAGCACCACGTCGGCGGTGGTCTTCTCGTGGTCCGGCGGCGCGTCCTCGACGTCGATCCAGCTCAGCGTGCCGTCCTCGATGACCGCCGCGTAGCGCTGCGACCGGATCCCGAGCCCGAAGTCGGTGGCGTCCAGCTCCAGGCCCATCGCCTTCGCGAACAGCGCCGCGCCGTCGGCGAGCATGACGACGCCGTGGACCTGCTGGTCCTTCGCCCAGGCGCCCATGACGAACGGGTCGTTGACCGCGGTGCAGACGATCCGGTCGACGCCCTTGCCCGAGATCTCGCCGGCCTTGGCCACGAAGCCCGGCAGGTGCGCGTCGCTGCAGGTCGGGCTGAAGGCGGCGGGCACCCCGAAGAGCACCGTGCGGCCCGTCGCGAAGAGCTCGCCGGAGCGCACGGACTCGGTGGTGCCCGCGGCGTCGACCGTCGTCAACGGCACGTCGGGGATCTTCTCTCCCACAGCGATCATCGCCGGGTTCTCCTTCGATCGGTTGGAGACAACTTCTAGCCCCCCACGGCGGCCGCGTCCAGCAGGTGTGCGAACTTCCGCCGCGCCTCCTCGCGCCGCGTCGGCACGTGCTCGGTGGGCACCTCGCGGGGCTCGTAGCCCCGCAGGACGCGGCGGGCGACGGTGACCTTGTGGACCTCGTCGGGGCCGTCGTAGATGCGCGCGGCGCGGGCGTGGCGGTACATGCCCTCGAGGGGCAGGTCGGTGGTGAAGCCCAGCGAGCCGTGCACCTGGATCGCCCGGTCGATCACGTTGTAGAGCACGGTCGCCCCGTAGAACTTGATCATCGCGATGTCGGTGAGCGCCGCCTCGGTGCCGCCCTGGTCCATCTTCCAGGCGGCCTGCAGCGTCATCAGCCGCGCGGCGGTCATCTCGGCGGTCGAGGTCGCGATCCAGTCCTGCACCATCTGCTTCTCGGAGAGCACCGAGCCGTGGGTGTACCGCGAGACGGCGCGCTCGCAGAGCATGTCGAAGGCGCGCTGCGACTGCCCCAGCCAGCGCATGCAGTGGTGGATGCGCCCGGGCCCGAGCCGCTTCTGGGCCAGCAGGAAGCCGTCGCCCTCGGCGCCGATGAGGTTCTCGGCGGGCACCCGCACGTCGCGGTAGATCACCTCGGCGTGCCCGCCCGGCCGCGGCTCCTGCTCCTCGGGATGCTCCATCGTCGGGATGTCGCGCAGGACCTCCACGCCCGGGGTGTCGGCCGGGACGACGAACATCGACGCCCGCCGCCGCGGGGCCGCGTCCGGGTCGGTGACGGCCATGAGGATGAGGAAGTCGGCGACCGACCCGTTCGACGTGAACCACTTGTGCCCGTTGACGACGTACTCGTCGCCGACGCGCTCGGCGCGCGTGGTGAGCAGCGTCGGGTCGGCACCGGCGTTCGGCTCGGTCATCGAGAACGCGCTGCGCAGCTCCCCGTCGAGCAGCGGCTCCATCCAGCGCTTCTTCTGGTCGTCGTTCGCGCCCAGCGCCAGCAGTTCGGCGTTGCCGGAGTCGGGGGCGTTGTTGCCGAACACCGCCGGCGCGTACACGCAACGCCCGAGGATCTCGTGCATCAGCCCGAGCTTGACCTGGCCGAACCCGCCCCCGCCCAGCTCTGGGGACAGGTGCGCGGCCCACAGCCCCCGCGCCTTGACCTCCTCCTGCAGCGGCGCCGTCGCCCGCTTCAGCGTCGGCCCGTCGAGGTCGAGCGTCTCGAGCGGCTCGATCTCGTCGCGGACGAACGTCCGCATCCACGCGAGCTGCTCCTCGAACTCCGGCTCGGTCGAGAAATCCCAGGCCATGCGCTCTCTCCTTATGCCGTGAACGCCAGGTCGAGCCCCGGAACGTCCCAGTCGAGCGAGTAGAGGATGCCGCGCCCGGAGGAGGTGACCCAGGCCGTGCGGCGCCCGCTCCCCGCGAAGCAGATGTTGGTGACGTACGGGTCGTGCTCGGGGACCGGGACCTGCCGCAGCAGCGTCCCGTCGGGCGCGATCACGCTGATCGCGCCCGTCATCAGCGTCGCGACGCACACGTTGCCCTCGCCGTCGACGCCGAGCGAGTCGAGCATCTGGTAGCCGCCGAGGCCGTGCAGGAGCGCGGCGCCGCGCGGTCCCACCGGCTCGGCGGCGCGCGCGAGGCGTCCCGGTCCGGCGACGTCCCACGCCCACACCCGGCCGGTGACGGTCTCCGCGACGTAGAGGCGGGCTCCGTCGGGTGACAGGCCGACCCCGTTGGGCTGGGTGAGCGGGTGCACGACCTCGGTGATCGACGACCCGTTCGGACGGGCGTAGTACAGCGCGCCCGTGTCCCGCTCGCGCTCGCGGCTCTTGCCGATGTCGGTGAACCAGAAGCCGCCGTCGATGTCGAAGACGATGTCGTTGGGTCCGCGCAGCGCCCGGCCGTCGCAGGCGGTGTAGAGGTCGGTGACCTCGCCCGTGTCGAGCGCGACCCGCTGGATGCTCCCGCCGGTGTAGTCGTCGGGCTGGTGGCCGGGTGCGGTGATGCCGTCGCGGTCGTGCCAGGTGAAGCCGCCGTTGTTGCACACGTAGACCGCGCCGTCCGGGCCGATCGCCGCGCCGTTGGGGCCGCCGCCGAGCTCGGCGACGACGGTCGTGGTGCCGTCGGGTGCCACGCGCGTCAGCGTGCCCCGGCGGATCTCCACGACGAGGACGTCGCCCCCGCCCAGGGCGATCGGGCCCTCGGGGAACGCCAGGTCCGTCGTCACCGTCCGCATCGTGCTCATCCGGGCTGCTCCAGGTAGCGGGGGTTGGCGACGGCCAGCTTGTCGGTGACCGCCTCGCGCACGGCGGCGAGCAGGGCGGGGTCGGTGTCGTCGACCGTCCCGGCGCGGATCGCGGCGGCGAGCCCGGCCTGGTCGTGCAGGCCGAGGGCGGCCAGGCGCTCGCGGTGGCGACGCTCCTGGTCCGGGCCCAGCGCGAGGTCGCGGCCGACGCCGTCGAGAACGTTGGCGGCCACCCGCGCGAGGTAGCCGACACGCTCGTCGGCGACCGCCCGGACGTCCTCGCGCAGGAACGCCGCGACGGCGTCGACGAGGTCGGCCGAGGAGGGACGGCCGTGGAGGTCCGAGCGGGGTGGAGCGACCTCGCGGTGCGCGTCGCCGGCGGGGAGCCCCAGCAACAGCAGTAGGTCGTGCTCCTGCTCGGCGACCCGGCGCCCGATCGCCGCGAGCTCGACCGACGGCACCGCGCCCGACAGGTGCCGCTCGGCCATCTCCCGACAGTGCAGCGCCCACCAGGCGGTGCGGTGGATCTGCCACCAGCGCACGGCCTGCTCGTCCGGTCGCTCGCCGGCGACCTCCGCGTACCCGTCGAGCAGCTCGTCGACGGTGCCGAGGCCGGCGACGGGCGCGGCGGCGCCGAAGCGCCAGCACTTCACGCAGAGCCAGCCGAGGTCCTCGCGCGGGTCGCCGCGGTGGACGAGCTCCCAGTCGAGCACGGCGGCGAGCCCGGTCTCGTCGACGATGAGGTTGCCGAGGCGGAAGTCGCCGTGGACGACGGTGTCGGCGACCGGCTCGGGGCGGTGCCGGTCGAGCCACCGCAGGGTGATCTCCACGGTCGGCAGCGGCTCGTCGATGGCGTCGCAGATGGTGCGGAGCGCGTCGACCGGGTCGGCCTGCGCGAGGCCCGGCACCGCGTCGGGCGGGATCGTGTGAATACGGGCGAGCGTGCGCCCGAGCTCGGCGGTCAGCCCGGCGCGGGCGGTCGCGTAGCGCTCGTCGCGCAGGATGCGCGGACCCAGCGTCTCGCCGGCGACGTGCCCGGTGACGAGGTAGGGCGAGCCGAGGGTCGTGGCGTCGGTGCCGCTGTCGACGAGCGGCGGGACCGCGACGCCCGCGGCCGCCGCGGCGCCGATCGCCGCCGCCTCGAGGGCCATGCCGTCCGGGCGGTCGGCGCCGGGCGGGTCGCGGCGCAGGACGAGGTCACGCCCACCGGCGGTGAACGACCACGTCTCCCGGCTGGCGCCGGCCGTGAGGCGGCGCAGGCCCTCGACGGTGACGGGGGTGCCGGAGACGTCGGTGAGGCGCGATGCGAGCCGGGCGCCCAGGTCCGCCACGTTCCCGGGGGCGCTCACCGCTTGTTCGGGCCGGCGAAGCCGAACAGGTAGCCCGCGACCTTGCGCATCTGGATCTCCTCGGCGCCCTCGGTGATCCGGTAGCGGCGATGGTGGCGGTAGATGTGCTCGAACGGGGTGTGCCGCGAGTAGCCCAGCCCGCCGTGCACCTGCATCGCCCGGTCGGCGGCGTCGCAGACGAAGCGGTTGGCGCGGTAGTTGCACATCGAGACGCGGTCGCTGATCTCCATGTGCGGGCGGCGGTCGAGCTCCCAGGCCGTCTTGCGGACCAGGCCGCGCAGCATCTCGGCCTCGGTCTGCAGCTCGACCAGCGGCCACTGGATCGCCTGCCGCGTCGCGAGCGGCGCGCCGAACGTGTGCCGCTCGCGGGCGTAGTCGACGCTGCGGTCGATGCAGTACTGGCCGGCGCCGACGCCCGAGGCGGCCTGGCGGATGCGGTTCTCGTGCACAAAGGTCTGGGCGACGCTCAACCCTTCACCTTCGGAACCGAAGATCGCCTCGTCGGGGACCCGGACGTCGCGCAGGCTCACCTCGGCGTGGTCGGTGGGCATGTTCAGCGTCCACCAGTGGAAGTCGACCGAGAAGCCGGGCGTGTCCACGGGGACGAAGAACGCGGTGATGCCGCGCGCGGCGCCGTCGTCGCCGGAGGTCCGCGCGAACACGACGTCGTGGGTCGCCGAGTGCATGTTGGAGTTCCAGCGCTTCGCGCCGTTGATCACCCAGTCGCCGCCGTCGCGGACCGCGCGCGTCTCCATCCACGTGGCGTCGCTGCCGTGGTCGGGCTCGGTGAGCCCGAAGCCGAGGCGCGCGGTGCGCGTCAGCATCGGCTCGAGGAACTCCTCGCGCTGGGCGTCGGTGCCGAACGCCAGCAGCATGTGCGCGAACGGGAAGTTCCCGACCACCGACGACTCGTTCTGCAGGTCGTTGTGCAGCCCGAGCCCGCGGTGCGCGAGGTGCTCGCGGATCACCGCCATGTCGAGGTCGGTGCCGTCGGACCCGCCGGCCTCCTTCGGCAGCCCGTAGCGCAGCCAGCCCGCGGCGTCGGCCCGGCGGAACATCTCGCCGAGCAGCTCCTCCCAGTCCGCGCGGGGGACGCCGCCGTTCTCGAAGTCGGTGCGGGCGTACTCGCGCCGGTGGTCGAAGAAGCGCCGGTTGTCGTCCTGCTCCTCCAGCGGCCGGATCTCCTGCTCGATGAACTCGTCGAGCGCCGCGAGCCGCTGGGTCAGCTCCGCCGGGAGTGCGAAGTCCACGCCGACCTCCTCCTGAACGATCGTTCAGCGAGCATGCCAGCGGGCGGAGCGAGGACGGAAGGGCGTCGCGGTGGTCAGGAGCGCGTCATCGACGTCGTCGCGCGTCCTGCGGTGGACCAGACGCTCCTGATCGCCGGGGCGCCCTTCGTCGGCGTGTCGCGCAGCGAGGATGTGGCGATCCCGGCGTGAGATGCCAGCGATGCCGTATCGCTGGTACACCCCCGTGCCATGAGTGATGAGCAGCGCGTCCGGGTCGAGGTCGTCGACGGTGTCGCCGACGTGCGGTTGTCGCGACCGGAGAAGCGCAACGCCCTGGACCCGGCGATGTTCGAGGGCATCGTCGGCGCCGGCGAGCAGCTGCGCGCCGACCCGGGCGTGCGGGCCGTCGTGCTCTCCGGCGACGGGCCCGACTTCTGCGCCGGGCTGGACTTCGGGTCGTTCCGCGCGATGGCGAACGGGGAGCGGCTCTCGGCGTCCGCGCAGCTCCCGCCGTCCGACGGGCCCGCGCGGGCGACCGGGCAGCGGGCGGCGTGGGTGTGGGCGGAGCTGGAGGTGCCGGTGATCGCCGCGATCCAGGGCAACGCACTGGGCGGCGGGCTGCAGATCGCGCTCGGCGCCGACATCCGCATCGTCGCCCCGGACGCGAAGCTCTCGGTCATGGAGGTCAAGTGGGGCCTGATCCCGGACATGACCGGGACGCAGGTGCTCCCCGAGCTCGTCGGGCGGGACGTCGCCAAGGAGCTCACGCTGACCGCGCGGGTCGTCAGCGGCACCGAGGCCGCCGCGCTCGGCCTCTGCACGCGCACCGACCCCGAGCCCCGCGAGGCCGCGCTCGCCCTCGCCCGCGAGATCGCCGGCCGCAGCCCGCACGCCGTCCGGGCCGCCAAGCGCCTGCTCGACAGCGCGGGGCGGGTCGACCTCGCCACCGGCTTCGCGGCTGAGCAGACCGAGATCGGCGCGCTGATCGGGAGCCCCAACCAGGTCGAGGCCGTCACCGCCGGGTTCGAGAAGCGCGCCCCGGCCTTCGACGAGGCCTGATGTGAGCGGACGTCGGCGCCATGGGCCCGATCTTCGCTCACATCAGCCGTCGAGGATCCCGAGCAGCACCCCGGCGACGTCCTCACCCAGCTCGCGCGCCGACCGCGGGCCGGCGGGGTCGAACCACTTGTACGTCCAGTTCGCGGCGCCGAGGCAGGTGTTGACGTAGACGCCGAGCGCCATGGGCAGGGTCCGCCCGGTCTCGTGCAGGTGGGCCTCGACGGCGTCGCGCACGACCCGTTCGAACTCGCGGCGGCGCTCGAGGATCGGCGCGGCGAGCTCCTCGGGCAGCGCCGACTCCTCGTGGAAGCAGATCGTCAGCAGGTCCCGGTGCTCGCAGGTGTAGCGCACCCGCTCGACGATCAGCGCGCGCACCGCCTCCCGCGTGGTGGGCGCCCCGGCGACGATCTCGCGGGCGCTGCGCAGGCTCTCGTCGAGGACCTCCTCGTACACCGCGACGAGCAGGTCCTGCTTGGTCCGCACGTAGTGGTAGAGCGTCGGCTTCGACAGCCCGACCTGCGCCGCGACGTCGTTCATCGACGCCGCGCCGTACCCACGCCTGCTGAAGACGGCCACGGCGGCGTCGAGGATCCGCTGCCGCTGCTCGTCGGCGCGGCTGCCGATCGCCGATCCCGCCCCGGTCCCCCGTGTCGCCATCGCGTCCCCGGTTCCCCTCGCACGCCTTGACCGAACGTGTGTGATGTGGGGTACTTTCGCCCGACCGGTCGGTCGAAGCAAGGGAGACGCCGCGTGCCGTACGACCTCGACGAGGTGCACGAGGACTTCCGCGCCACGTGCCGGGCCTTCACCGACCAGCGCGTGCGCCCCGTCGTGGCGGAGGCCGAGCGCGCGGGACGCCCGCCGGAGCGCCTGTGGAAGGAGCTCGGCGACGCGGGCCTGCTCGGCCTGCTGACCCCCGAGGAGTACGGCGGGTCCGCGGGCGGGGGCGGCGAGGCCACCGCGGTCGCCGTGCTGGCCGAGGAGCTCTCCCGCGCCTGCGGCGGCATCGCGGTCAGCGCGCTGGTCAGCGCCTACATGGCCGCCCCGCACCTCGTGCGCCACGGCACGCCCGAGCAGCGCGAGCAGTGGGTCGCGCGCCTGGCCGCCGGCGACGCGATCGCGGCCATCGCCGTCACCGAGCCCGGCGCGGGGTCCGACGTCGCGGGCATCACCACCCGCGCGCGGCGCACCGACACGGGCTGGGTGCTCGACGGCCAGAAGATGTACATCACCAACGCCGGCCTCGCCGACGTGCTCGTGGTCGGCGCCAAGACCGACCCCGACGGCGGCCACCGCGGCATCACGACGTTCGTGGTGCCCGCCGGCACGCCCGGGCTCTCGCTCGGCGCCCCGCTGCCGAAGATGGGCTGGCACTCGTCGGACACCCGCGAGGTGGTGCTCGACGGCGTCGAGCTCGGCGAGGACGCCGTGCTCGGCGTCGAGGGCCGCGGCTTCCACCAGATCATGGCGGCCTTCCAGCTCGAGCGGGTCGCGCTCGCCGCGATGGGGCTCGGGCACGCCGCCGAGGCGCTCGACACCGTCACCGGGTACGTCCGCGGGCGCGAGGTGGCGGGCGAGCCGCTGACCGCGCGCCAGGCGATCCGCCACCGCCTCGCCGCGATGGAGATCGAGCTCGAGGCCGCGCGCGTCATGACCTACAAGGCCGCCGACCGGCTCGACCGCGGCCACCCCGAGGCCGACCGCTCGGTGGCCGCGGCGAAGTACTTCGCGGCCAAGGCGGCGGCGTGGATCGTCGACGAGGCCGTGCAGCTCTTCGGCGGCGCGGGCTACCTCGAGGAGACGCCGGTCGCGCGCCACCACCGCGACGTGCGCATCCTGCGCATCGGCGGCGGCACCGACGAGATCCAGCTGGAGATCCTCGCGAAGCGGCTCGTCCCGCACCATGGGTCGAGCTCCGACACGCTCCGTCTCCCGTGACGGACACGGCCGCGGCCAACGGCGTGCCTCCCGCGTGGGAGGTGTCGGCGCCCCATCCCCCCGGGGCGCCGGCACCTCCCTCGGGGGAGGACGTCCTCGCGGCCGCGGCGCGGGCCCGGGAGGGCGGCGACACCAGCCGCTGGCCGGACAAGCTCGGCGTGCGCGAGCGGCTCGACGTGCTGCTCGACCCGGGCAGCTTCGTCGAGGACGGCGTGCTCGCCTCGACGACACGGCCCGGGATGCCGGCCGACGGCGTCGTCACCGGTGTCGGGACGGTCGAGGGCCGCCCGGTCGCGGTGATCGCCCACGACTTCGGCGTCAAGGCCGGCTCCTGGGGCGAGCGGACGTGCGAGAAGCAGATCCGCATCCTCGAGCGCGCCGACCGCGACCTGCTGCCGGTCTTCTACCTCGTCGACTCCGCGGGCGGTCGGCTCACCGAGCAGATGGGCTTCTTCCCCGGCCTCCGCGGCGCCTCGAAGATCTTCCACCTGCAGGTGGCGCTGTCCGGGCGCGTGCCCCAGATCTGCTGCCTGCACGGGCCGTCCGCCGCCGGCGGGGCCTACATGCCGGCCTTCACCGACTGGGTCGGGATGGTCGATGGGGCGGCCTCGATGTACCTCGCGTCGCCGCGGGTGGCCGAGAAGGTCACCGGCGAGCGCACCACCGCCGAGGAGATGGGCGGCGCGCGGATGCACGCCGAGGTCTCCGGGTGCGGCGACGCCGTCTTCGACGAGGACTGGCAGGCGATCGCCGCCGCGCGCCTGCTCTTCTCGTACCTCCCCGCGCACTTCGAGGCCCCGCCACCGGACGCCGCACCGCGCGAGCCCGAGGCCACCGGCTGGGAGGGACTCGTCCCCGAGGACCCGACCGTCGGCTACGACGTCACCGCCGTGATCGACCGGCTCGTCGACGGCGGCTCGTTCTTCGAGATCAAGCCCGACTGGGCACCCGAGATCGTCGTCGGCTTCGCCCGCCTGAAAGGACGGGTCGTCGGGCTCGTCGCCAACCAGCCGCGGGTGCGCAGCGGCGCGATCCACGTCGACTCCGCCGACAAGGCCGCCCGCTTCATCAGCCTCTGCGACGCGTTCAACGTCCCGCTGCTGTTCCTGCAGGACGTCCCCGGGTTCATGGTCGGCGTCGCCGTCGAGCGCCAGGGCATCATCCGCCACGGCGCGAAGATGATCACGGCGATGTCGTCGGCCGAGGTCCCGAAGTTCACGGTCGTCCTGCGCAAGGCCTACGCCGCGGGCTTCTACGCCATGTGCGCGCCCGGCTTCGAACCCCGCGCGACGCTCGCCCTGCCCAGCGCGTTCATCGGCGCGATGGGCCCGGAGGCGTCGGTCAACGCGGTGTACGCCGGCAAGATCGCCGAGATCGCCGACCCGGACGAGCGCGAGGCCTTCGTCGCCGCGCGCGTCGAGGAGCACCGCGCCGAGATCAACCTGCTGCGCATGGGCGACGAGCTCGTCGTCGACGCCGTCGTGCCCGGCGAGGACCTGCGCGGCGAGCTCGTCACGCGTTTGCGGCACGCCGACGGCTGGACCCGCACCCGCGGGCGCCGTCACCACCCCGTCAGCCCTGTCTAGTCGCCGATCCTGGAGACGATCATGGACGACCGCGACACCCTCGCTGCCCTGATCTCCGCGCCGCTGCGGTCCCTCGACGAGCGGTGGCGCTCACCCGACCGGGCCGCGGAGCTCTCCGAGGCCCGCGCCCGGCACGACCGCGACCCCGACGAGTACTGGGCGTGGGTGGCCGAGAAGCACCGCTGGCTCACCCCCTGGGAGACGGTGCGCTCGGGCGAGCTGGGCGACTTCCGGTACTTCGAGGGCGGGCGCATCAACGTCGCCGACAACTGCGTCGACCGCTGGGCGGAGTCGACCCCGGACCGGCCCGCCGTCGTCTGGGAGGGCGAGCCCGGCGACACGCGCACGCTGACCTACGCGGAGCTCGCCGACGAGGTGAACCGGCTCGCCGGCGGGCTGGTGTCGCTGGGGATCGGGCACGGCGACGTCGTCGCGGTCTACATGCCCAACCTCGTCGAGGCGTTCACCGCGATCCACGCCTGCAACCGGATCGGCGCGATCTACACGGTGCTGTTCTCCGGGTTCGGGCGCGACGCCGTCGCCTCCCGGCTGTCCGCGGCGCGGGCGAAGGCGGTCGTGGTCGCGGACGCGATCTACCGGCGCGGGAAGCCCGTCGAGCTGCTCGAGACCCTGCGCGCCGCGCTCCCCGACGCGCCGACCGTCGAGAGCGTCGTGGTCGTCGACCGCACGCAGCGGGGCGTGGCCCTCTCCCCCGGCGAGGTCTCCTACGCGGCGCTGCTCGCCGAGCACCCCGAGGGCGCGCCGACCGTGCCCCTCGACCCCAACGAGCCCGCGTTCCTGATCTTCACCAGTGGCACCGAGTCCCGCCCCAAGGGCGTCGTGCACTCCGTCGGCGGCTTCCTGCTCGGCACCTGGGCGAACGTGCATTGGCAGGCCGGGCCCGTCGACGGCGACGTCTACTGGGTCGCCGCGGACGTCGGCTGGTTGACCTTCCCGATCCAGGCCGTGATCGGCGGGCTCGCGCACGGCTCGACGATCGCCTGCTACGAGGGCGCGCTGGACACCCCGGGGCCCTCGCGCTTCTACGACGTCTGCGCGCGCCACGGCGTCACCCAGGTCCTCTGCGCGCCGACGGTGCTGCGGATGCTGCGCAAGTTCGGCGACGACCTCGCCGCGGACCACCCGCTCCCCCGCCTCGCGCTGATCACCGTGCAGGGCGAGCCGCTCGACGGCGAGACGTTCACCTGGGCCACCGAGACCTACGGCGTCCCGATCGTCAACGCCTACGGGCAGACCGAGACCGGGTCGACCTGGACCTATCCGGTGACCGGTGTCGACGACC
Organism: Actinomycetospora flava; assembly: GCF_037400335.1. Lineage (NCBI taxonomy): Bacteria > Bacillati > Actinomycetota > Actinomycetes > Pseudonocardiales > Pseudonocardiaceae > Actinomycetospora > Actinomycetospora flava. The sequence continues at coordinate 374,340 of NZ_JBBEGM010000003.1, read as the reverse complement.
TCAAGGCCGGCTCGGCGGGCACCCCGGTGCCCGGTCACGCGTTCGCGGTCGTCGACGAGGAGGGGGCCGAGGTGCCGGCGGGCGTCAAGGGCAACCTCGTCATGACCCGCCCGTTCCCCACGCTCGCGCGCACCGTGTGGGACGACCACGAGCGCTACCTGAGCACCTACTTCGGCCGCTTCCCCGGGCGCTACGCCACCAACGACGAGGCGGTCGTCGACACCGACGGGCACCTCTGGGTGCTCGGGCGCGCCGACGACGTCATCAACGTGGCCGCGCACCGGCTGTCGACGATGGAGATCGAGGCCGTCGTGACCACCCACCCGCGCGTGGTCGAGGCGGCCGTCGTCGGGATCCCGGACGCCACCAAGGGCACCGTGCCGATCGCGTTCGTGACCGTCACGGGCGGGAGCGCCGACGAGGTGCCCGACGAGGTGCGGGCGCTCGTCGCGGACACCATCGGCGGCATCGCCCGGCCGGACCGCGTGATCGTCACCGCGGCCATGCCGAAGACCCGGACCGGCAAGATCATGCGGCGGCTGATGCGCGAGGTGCTCCTGCACGGCGAGGCCCGCAGCGACATCAGCGCGCTCGAGGACCCGGGCAGCCTGGACACGCTGTCGGCGGCGGTGAAGGCATGATCACCGCATGAGTGGACTCTGGTTCGAGGACCTCACCGAGGGCCTCGTCGTCGAGCACGCCACGCGGCGCACGGTCACCGAGACCGACAACGTGCTGTTCACCACGATGACCATGAACCCGGCACCGCTGCACCTCGACCACGCCTACGCGGCGACCACGGAGTTCGGGCGGCCGCTGGTCAACAGCATGTTCACGCTCGCGCTGGTGGTCGGGCTGTCGGTGCCGGAGCTGACGCTCGGGACGATCGTCGCCCAGCTCGGGCTCGACGAGGTGGCGTTCCCGGCGCCGGTGTTCCACGGTGACACCGTGCGGGTGGAGACGGAGATCGTGTCGGCACGGGAGTCGAGGAAGCGCCCGGACGCGGGGATCGTGGTGTTCGCCCACCGCGCCCGCAACCAGCGCGACGAGGTCGTGTGCACCTGCCAGCGCACGGGTCTGATGCACCGGAGGCCCGCGTGAGGGTCCCGCGCAGCCTGCTGTTCGTGCCCGGCGCACGGCCCGACATGGTCGCCAAGGTGCCCCGCTGGGCGCCCGACGCCGTGGCCGTCGACCTCGAGGACGCCGTCGCGGCCGCCGACAAGGAGACCGCGCGCGAGGCCACGGTGAAGGCCGTCGCAGAGCTGGCCCCCGACTCCGGCTCGCTGGTCTTCGTGCGCGTCAACGGCCCCACGACGCCCTGGTACGCCGACGACGTCGCCGCGGTCGCGGAGTCGGCGGCGCACGGGGTCGTTCTGCCCAAGCTCGAGTCGCCCGAGCAGCTCGCGGACCTGCGCTCGCGCCTCGACCTGCCGGTGATCGGCGGGCTCGAGAGCGCGCGGGGCATCGCGCGGTGCCGGGAGCTCATGAGCGGCCTGCTCGCCGCGTACTTCGGCGCCGAGGACTACATCGCCTCGGTCGGCGGCCGGCGCACGCCCGGGAGCCTCGAGGTGCTGCACGCGCGCAGCGAGGTGGTGCTCGCGGGCGCGGTCTCCGGGGTGGGTCTGCTGGACCAGGCGGTCGTCGCCGCCCACGACGCCGAGGCGTTCCGCGCCGACGCCGCCGCCGGGCGGGACCTCGGCTACGACGGCAAGATCTGCATCCACCCCTCGCAGGTCGCGCTCGCCCACGAGGCGTTCACACCGACCGACGACGAGATCGCCCACGCCCGCGTCGTGATCGAGGCCGGGAAGTCCGGGGTCGGGGTCGTGGACGGCGAGATGGTCGACGAGGTGCACCTGAAGATGGCGCACGCGGTGCTGGGGCGGGCCGGGAGACGGAGCGAAGCGGAGCTCGACGCGTGAGGGTCGGGCTCGTCCTGCCACCGACCGACGACCCGGCCGACGTCCCCGCCACCGCGCGGCGCGCCGAGGAGCAGGGCTTCGACATCGTCGCGAGCGGCGAGCACGTCCTGTTCGGCAGCCCGACGCCCAACGCGTTCGTGGTGCTCGCCGCGGCCGCGTCGGTGACGAGCCGCGTGCGCCTGCTCAGCGCGGTGACGCTGCTGCCGCTCTATCCGGCGCCGCTCGCCGCGAAGATGGCCGCGACCCTCGACCGCGTCTCGGGCGGGCGCTTCGAGCTCGGGGTCGGGGTGGGCGGTGAGAACCCGGTGGAGTTCGCCGCGTGCGGCGTCCCCGTCCGGGAGCGCGGCAAGCGGACCGACGAGGGGCTCGACGTGCTCGTGCGCCTGTTCGCCGGCGAGGCGATCGACGTCGACGGCACCCCCGCGACCCTCGACCCCCTGCCGCTGCAGCGACCCCGCCCGCCGGTGTGGGTCGGCGGGCGCTCCGAGGCCTCGATGCGCCGCGCCGGGCGCGCCGGCGACATCTGGATGCCCTACCTCGGCAGCCCCGACCGCGTCGCCCGCGGCCTGCGCACCGCCCGCGAGGAGGCCGAGCGCCACGGCCGCGACCCCGCCGAGGTCACCGGCGCCTACTTCGCCTGGACCGCCGTCGACCCCGATCCCGCGCTCGCCCGCCGCCGCGCGCTCGACGTCCTCGCCGCGACCTACGGCCAGGACATGGAGCGGATCGTCGACGCCTGCGTCCCCCACGGCACGCCCGAGCAGGTCGCGGCGCGGCTCGCGGAGTACCGCGACGCCGGGGCCGAGTCGGTCGTCGTCGCCCCTGCTTCCGAGCCCGGCGATCGCGAGCGCACACTCGACCTGCTCGCCGGGGAGGTCCTCCCCCGCCTGCGCGGCTGAGAGGAGCGCCGATGACCGCGGAGTTCGTGAGGCCGGGCGAGAAGCCCCGGGACGACCTGCCGGGCCGCCCCGCCCCGTTCGTGCTCGCCGCCGGTGAGGGCGAACGTGCCCACCTGTTCGACCAGCTCTTCACCGTGCTGCTCTCCGGCGACGAGACCGAGGGGCAGTTCGGCGTGTTCACCATGGAGGCGCCGCGCGGGCGGGCGATCCCGGTGCACGCGCACGACGACGTCCACGAGATCTTCTACGTGCTCGACGGCCAGGTGCGCGTGGGGATCGAGGACACCGACGGCGCGATCCTCGACCGCGTGCTGACCACCGGCGACTTCGGCTACGTGCCCGCGGGTCTCAAGCACTCGTTCCGTGTGGAGTCGCTGCGCGCCCGCACCCTGGGCGTGAGCACCGGCGGGTTCGAGCGCTTCTTCGCCGCCGCGGGCGAGCGCACGGAGGCGACGGCGCCGCCCGGCGCGCCGGTGATCCCCTCGCCCGAGCAGCTCGGCGACGCCGCCCGCCGCTTCCGCAACGAGTTCCACCACGATGTCCGGCTCATCGACTGAGACCCACGAGTACGCGGTCGTCCCCGGGTTCCGGCCGCTGCTGCTCGACCTGCACCGACCCGCCGGGGTCGCCCCGCTGGTCGTGTTCCTGCACGGCGGCGGCTGGCGGGCGGGCACGCGAGCTTCGTTCGGACCGCTGTACGCGGACTGGTCACCCTCGCCGTTCGCCCGGCTCGCCGAGGCGGGGTTCGCGGTGGCGTCGCTGGACTACCGGCTCTCGGGCGAGGCGCTGTTCCCCGCGCAGCTCGAGGACGTCACAGCAGGGCTGGCCTGGCTGCGGTCCCGCGGCGAGGAGCTCGGGGTCGACGCCTCGCGGGTGGCGCTGTGGGGCGAGTCGGCGGGCGGGCACCTGGCCGCCCTGCTCGGGCTCGCCGACCCGGACGTGCGCGCCGTCGTCGACTGGTACGGGCCGGCCGACCTGACGACGTTCGTCGAGGACGCCGAGGCCGGCGGGATCAGCGCCGTCGACACCGCGGCCGCCGACTCCCGCGAGGCGCTGCTGCTCGGCGCGCCCGCCGCCGCGTACCCGGAGCGCGCCCGCCGCGCGAGCCCCGTCGCGCACGTCCACGCGGGCGCGCCGCCGTTCCTCGTCCGGCACGGGACCGCCGACCGCCTCGTCCCGGCCCGGCAGTCGGAGCGGCTGGCCTCGGCGCTGGAGGGTGTCGGCGCCTCCGTCGAGCTGGACCTCGTGCTCGGCGCCGACCACCTCTGGCGCGGCGACCCCGACGCCGCCCGCGCGGCGTTCGACGACGCCGTCGCCTTCCTGCGCCGTCACCTCGCCGGCTGACCGAGCGCCGGCCATCCGGCGAGCACCCCGACGACGGCGAGCACCCCGAGCACCGGCCCCACCGGCAGCGAGAACCCCCACCAGAAGACCGCGCCCAGGGCCACCGAGACGAGCGCGAGCGTCGCCCCGGCCGGCCGTCGCCGCCACACGAGCACGCCGGCGACGAACTGCAGCACGCAGACCACCCCGAACCCCACCAGCAGCGGGATCGACGTGGGGACGTAGGCCTCGAGCGGCCCGCCGCCGTAGGTCGGAAAGCCGGCGACGGTCGGGATGCCGCCGCCCCGCGCGAGGCTCGCGACCGGCAGCGGGCCGAATGCCCCGAACCCGAGCCCGTCGACGACCAGCGCCGCCGCGGCGACCCGCAGGGCGCCGCGCCGCCACCGCTCCCCCCTCATGGGCGGTGAGCGTGGCACCGCTGCGGCGTGCTCTCCAGTTCGATCTCGCGAGGATGCCGCCAGGGTTGTCGCTGCGCGGGCGAGAGGCACGCTCCGCAAGTCTCCGCGCGCTCGAGCCTGCGCGAGGTGCCTCTCGCGAGGGCGCCCGCCCGCCACCGCGATGATCACGGGCGACGTCGTGCACCCGCGCGGGCGGTCCAGGTGCACCAGGACGCCCCTGATCACCCGGGCCGGGCCGCCGCCGCCGGGCTGGGCGGCCGCCCCCGGTCCGGAACCGCCGACAGCCCTGACGGCATCCTCGAGCGATCATCGTGGCGAGCTCCGCCGCTGCGACCCCCCGTACAGCGCGACCGCGAGCCCGCACACCCCGGCCGCGGCCGCCTCGACGGCGAAGCCCCGCGCGAAGTCGCCCGAGGTCGCCGCAGCGCCGATCACGACCGCGAGGACGGCGACCGCGAGCGCGCTCGACACGTGCGTCGTGGTCTCGAAGACGCCGTACGCCGCGCCGCGCTCGCCGTCGGTGCTGTCGAGGCCCGCCGCGACGTTGAGGGTCACCGCCGCCAGGGCGAGCGCCGCGCCCAGGACGAGCAGGACCGGGAGCACGACCGCGGCGTACGACGCGTCCGGCGCCGCCCCGAGCACCGCGAGCGCCGCCGCGGCGACCACCAGCCCGGCGACGGCACCGCTCCGCCAGCCCCGGCGGGCCAGCCAGAGGGTCGCCAGCCGGCTCCCGGCGATCGCGCCGACCCCGACGGGCGCGAACGCCAGCCCCGCCAGCCAGGGCGGCAGACCCCGCGCGACCTGGAAGAACAGCAGTCCGACGTAGACGACGCCGTTGTAGGCGACGACCTGGCCGGGCATGCCGAGCAGTGCGCCGCGCAGGCTGCGCTGCGCCAGCACGCCGCGCGGGATCAGCGGGTCCGCGCGGCGGCGCTCGGTGACGACGAACCCCGCGAGCGCCGCGACGGCGACCCCGAGGGCGAGAGACGACCGGGAACTGACCGCCAGCACCGCGGCGGCCGCCGCCAGGACGAACCAGGCGCTCGAGGTCCACGGCAGCGACACCCGCGGGTCGCGCGCCTCGGCGGGGAGCCGCCGCCACAGGATCACCGCCGTCCCCAGCGCCACCGGCACCGCGACCAGGAACACCGACCGCCAGCCGAGTCCGTCGACGAGCAGTCCGCCCACCACCGCGGCCCCCGCGCTGCCGCTGCTGCCCGCGACGGCACTCGCGGCGAACACCGCCGACCGCCGGCCCTGCGCGGGGATCGCGCTCGCGAGCGCGAAGGTGTTCGGCAGGGCCAGGCCCGCGCCCAGGCCCTGCAGCACCCGGCCCGCCAGCAGCACCGGGAACGTCCCCGCGAGCCCGGAACCGACCAGCCCGAGCGCGAACAGCACCAGGCCGCCGACGAAACACGGCCGGGTCCCGACGCGGTCGCCGAGCCGCCCGCCGAGCAGCAGCGTCCCGCCGAGCGGCACCGCGAAGGCCGTGATCACCCAGGAGGTCGCGGGCGCGTCGGTCCCCAGCGCCTGCGCCATCGCCGGGAGGGCCACGGTGACGACGAGACCGTCGAACACCACGAGGAGGTTCAGGGTCGCGAGGGAGGCCGCGACGATCACGAACGAGCCCGTGGACATCGTCGCCACGGACCGCGCGGCGGCGCTGCGGGGCATCCCGGGGGCTACCCCTGATCGTCCGGCGTAGCCTCGGGAGGTGAGCCTGTTCCAGACCGCCGCCGCGGCCGTGAACCGCCTGGTCCGCCCACTCGTCGCGTCGCCGCAGTGGGGATCGCTGGTGAGCGGGTGGATGACGGTGGTGACCTACACCGGCCGCCGCTCCGGGCGCCGGTTCACGCTCCCGGTCGCGTACCGGCGCGACGGCGACGAGGTCACCATCGGCGTCGAGTTCCCGGACCGGAAGAACTGGTGGCGCAACTTCACCGGCGACGGCGCCCCGCTCGCCGTGCGCCTCGACGGCGTCGACCAGCCGGGCCACGGGGTGGCCCGGCGGACCGACGACGGCCGGGTGACGGTGGACGTTCGGCTCGACCGCGCCGCCTGACGGTCAGCGCGCCGCGAGGCGCTGCCCGGAGGAGGCGGCGACACCGCTGATCAGGGCCGCCGCCTTCGCCCCGATCATCGTGATCGTGGCGTTGGGGTTCACCGAGACCATCGTCGGCATCACCGACGCGTCGGCGACCCGCAGCCCGTCCAGCCCGTGCAGGCGCAGCTCCGGGTCGACGACGGCGTCGTCGCCGGTGCCCATCGCGCAGGTGCCCGCCGGGTGGTAGTAGGTGCTGGCCGCGCGGGCGACGAAGTCGCACAGGGCCGCCGACGAGGTCACGTCCGGGCCGGGCAGGACCTCGCGCCGGCGCCATCGGTCGAACGCGTGGGCCTCCCCGATCTCGCGCGACATCGCGATCCCCTCGAGCAGCCCCTCGACGTCGGCCTCCTCGCCGAGGTAGTTCGGGTCGATGGCGAGCGCCCCGCCCGGCCCGGCGTCGAGGAGGCGCACGCTGCCGCGGCTCTGCGGCGCCACGATGCCCGGCGCGATCGTGTAGCTGTTCGCGGGCGCGGTGAACTCCGGCGAGTGGAACGGGACGTGCACCAGCGCGACCTGGATGTCCGGGGCCGGCGTGCCCCGGGTGCTGGTCGTGAACAGCACGCTCTCCGAGAGGTTGTTCCGTCCGGCGGGCAGCGGCTCGGTGGCCTCGTAGACCACGCCGAGCAGCAGGTGGTCGTGCAGGTTGCGGCCGACGCCGGGCAGGTCGTGGACCGGGTCGACGCCGACGGCGCGCAGCTCGTCGGCGGGCCCGATGCCCGACTGCAGCAGCAGCCGCGGCGAGTCGATCGCGCCCGCGCACAGCACGACCTCGCGCTCGGCGTGGAGGCGCTCGCCGTCGTCGAGCTCGACCCCGGTGACGCGCCCGCGCTCGACGAGCAGCCGCGCGACCCGCGCGCCCGTGCGCACCTCGAGGCCCGGCCGCCCGACGACCGGGGCCAGGAAGGTGGTCCAGGTGTCCTGGCGGACGCCGTCGCGGATGGAGGTCGGGTTCCACCCGGCGCCCTCGGTGGTGGCGCCGTTGATGTCGTCGTTGCGCAGGTACCCCACCTCGACGCACGCCTCGACGAAGGCGGTCGAGGTGGGGTTGGCGTCCCGGTCGCGCAGGATCGACACGTGCATCGGCCCGCCGGCGCCGTGCAGCGCCGAGGCGCCCTCGTGGTGGTCCTCGAGGCCCATGAACACGGGCAGCACGTCGTCGTGGCCCCAGCCGGTGTTGCCCGCGGCCGCCCACGCGTCGAAGTCGGCGCGGTGGCCACGGATGTACTGCATGGCGTTGAGGCAGCTGGTGCCGCCGAGGACGCGGCCGCGGGGCCAGTCGTGGACCCGGTCCGCGGTGTGCACCTGGGGCACGGTGCGGTACGCCCAGTCCACCTCGGTGCCCCAGAGCGACGGCCATGCCGTGGGGTCGTGCACGGCGGGGTTGTCGTCGTGGGACCCGCCGGCCTCCAGCACCAGCACGGAGCCGGCCTCGGCGTCGAGCAGCCGGCGGGCGAGCACGCTGCCCGCCGAACCGCTGCCCACCACGATGTAGTCGGGTCGGCTCACGACGTCTCCTCCTCGACGGCGGCGTGCGGTCGCGGCAGGCCCCAGGACTCGCCGGCGACGACGTACCAGAGCGCCCAGATGATCAGCCAGTCCATGCCGACCAGCGCGCTGCCGGACACCGTGGCGCCGTCGGCGGCCGCGGGTTCGTGGAGCACCACGCCCGCCAGGACGTAGTAGTACAGGGCGAACGTCAGTACGGCGAGCACGAACGTGATGAGCGTGCGCCCGACCAGCACGACGCCGAGGCGCCCGCCGGTGGGGCGGTTGCCGAAGGCGTTGGGCCACATGACCATCCAGAACACCCAGCACACACCGACCTGCGCGCCGAACATCGGCAGCGTCTCGCCGATCGCCGCCACGTTCGCCGACCCCAGCACCAGGTGGGTCACGCCGACCAGCGCCTCGTAGAGGATCCAGCCGATGACCAGGTTCCCGACCAGCGCCGCGAGCGCCGTGCGGCCCGGGCTGCCGGCCAGCCGCCACGGCCAGTTCTCCAGCACGGCGCCGGTGAGGATCGCCGAGACGACGACGCAGTAGAAGAAGCCGATCTGGGTGTACGGGTCGAGCAGCGCGGCGTCCGGCGGCGCCCACATCGCCATCGACGGCACCGCGAAGACCATGTATAGCACCACCACCGGGATGACCAGCGCGCCGAACGACGCGGCGCCGAGCCACGGCTGCTGCAGGCCGCTGCGCGTCCACGGCCAGTGGCCCCAGTTCACCGCGGAGATCACGTACACGACGAAGCTGTAGAGCACGATGAGCGAGCCGAGGATGAACCCGGCGCCCTCGGCGCGCGCCCCGTCGAAGCTGGCGTCCACCGAGCCCCATCCGGCGGCGAGCAGCCAGGTGATCAGCGCGCCGAGCCCGCCGGTGACCACCGCGACCGCGAGCCCCTTCCACGGCTGGCGCAGCCGCGCGAACGGCGAGAGCTCGAAGGTGAACGCGGCCCAGACGAACGCGATGATCGTCCAGAACATCCACGCCGTGAGCGGCTGCGGGTAGATGCCGCTCGCGCTCCACTCCGGGTCGGCCACCAGGTACCAGCTGACCAGGCTGAGGACGACCACCACCGCGAGGTTGGCCAGGCCGAACGCGTACCAGGGCAGGGTCCGGCGGCGTCGCCCGACGCCTGCGGAGGGTTCGAGGGTCGCCGTCATCGCGCCACCGCCGTTCGAGGATGCTCCGGGGAACCGTGCGGGCGTGATCGGCACCACACAGTGCTCGTGCACCGTAGGAACGAGTCCTGCCGGGCGTCAACAGATCATGCATGATTCGTGGAAGATGCATGATTGAAGTCAATCAGGCACACTCCCGTCATGGGAGCACTCGACGGCAGGGTGGCGGTGGTGACCGGCGGAGCCTCGGGCATCGGCCGGGCGACCGCGGGACGGTTCGTGGACGCCGGCGCCTCGGTGGTGGTCGCCGACCGCGACGGTGACGGCGCAGAGCGGGTGGCGAAGGAACTGGGCGACGCCGCGGTCGCCGGCACCGTGGACGTCACCGACGCCGCGCAGGTCGACGCGGTCGTGGCGCTGGCGGAGTCGCGGTTCGGGCGCCTGGACGTGCTCTCGTGCAACGCCGGGCTCGCGACGTCCCCGACGCCGGCCATGGACGCCGACCCCGACGAGTTCGGCCGCGTGCTCGACGTCAACGTCAGGGGCCAGTGGCTGTGCGTGCGCGCGGCCGTGCTGGCGATGCGACGTGCCGGCGGCGGCGCGGTGACGATCACCGGGTCGGTGATGGGCGAGCGGGCCCGCCCCGGCTTCGGGGCCTACGCCGCCAGCAAGGCCGCCGTGAACCACCTCGCCAAGGTCCTGGCCCTCGAGCTCGCGCCCGACGGCATCCGGGTGAACTGCCTGGCCCCGGTCGCCACCGACACCCCGATGCTGAAGAGCTTCCTCGGTCCCGACGACCCCGAACGCGCCCGCGCGGCGTTCATCGCCGGCATCCCGCTCGGGCGCCTCGCCGAGCCGGAGGACATCGCCGACGCCGCGGTCTTCCTCGCGTCCGACGCCGCGCGCTTCCTCACCGGCGTCGTACTGCCCGTCGACGGCGGGCGCGCGATCTGACCGCACTGCTTGACCTACTCTGGCGATCGAGGCAGGGCGGACCATCCGCTCTCCGGGAGGGTGTGGAGCAGCTCGATGACCGCGGTGCAACCGACGAAGCGCGACCAGATCGTCGACGAGCTGCGCCGCCGCATCCTGTCCGGCGACCTCGCCCGTGGCGAGCGGATGCCCCAGGACGAGCTCGCCCGCCAGTTCGGCGCGAGCATCACCCCGGTCCGCGAGGCGCTGCGCCAGCTCGAGGCCGAGGGTCTGGTGATCTCCGAGCCGCACCGCGGCGTGCGGGTGTCCGGGGTCGACCTCGACGAGGTGACGGCGACGTACATCGTCCGCCGGCTCACCGAGGCGTACGCGATGCGCCGGGCGACGTCGCGGGTCTCGCGGCGCGACCTCGCGCAGGCCCGCCGGCTGCTCGAGGCCGACCGGTCCGACCCCGCCGTCGCCCGCGACCTCAACCGCGAGTTCCACTTCCTGTTCTACGACCGCTGCGGCATGCCCGCCCTGGCCGAGCGCATCGCGGTCAGCTGGCGCGCGTTCCCCTGGGATCTCATGCTCGGCTCCCCCCGACGCTCCGAGGAGTCGCACCGCGAGCACCTCGAGATCCTCGCCGCGGTCGAGGACGGCGACGCCGAGCGGGCCGGCGCCGCCACCGAGGTCCACCTGCGCCACGGGTTCAGCGCGATCCTCGAGCAGCTTACCGGGCGCGCCGGGCCGGATCCGTTCGACATCGACGCCGACTGACGCTCACTCCCCCAGCACCCCCGCCGCCGTCTCGGTGATCGACGTCAGCGCGTGCGCGATGGTCGGCTGCTCGGCGGCACCGGCGCGCGTGACCGCCACGATGTGCCGGACCGGCGCCGACGGCCCGCTCAGCGGGATGCGGACGACGTCGGCGCGGTGCACGGGGGCGAGCCGGGGCCGGAGGTGGACGCCGAGCCCGTGGGCCACCAGCGCGGTGCCCGTGTCCCACTCGTCGCAGTAGTGCGCGACCGTCGGGCGGAAGCCGGCGGCCTGGCACGCGGTGAGGGCCATCCGGTGGTAGGCGCTGTCGGGCTGCGAGACGATCCAGGGCGCTCGTCGGGTGCCTGGCCATGATCGTCCCCACCCTCGTCGCGGGGACGGCGTCGGCGGCGACCGCGGAGGGCCGCGTGCGCGTGCTCCCCCGGGGCGGGACGCGCGCCGGCCGCCCCGGGACACCGCGGCGACGTCCGCGGCAGCGCCGCGCTGTGCGCACCGCCCGGTGACCGGCCGGTCACGTGGTGCTGTCGGCCCAGTTCTGCGGCGACTCCTTTGTCATGCCTTGACCGGATTCCGGGGCGCGCCGTTCCATGGCAGGACCCCGACGACGAGGAGCCCGCCATGGCCAGCGCGTCCCTGCGCGTCCCCCGCCGTGTCGCCGCCGCGAGCCTGGTGGGGACGACGATCGAGTGGTTCGACTTCTTCATCTACGGCACGGCCGCGGCCCTCGTCTTCAACAAGGTCTTTTTCCCGTCGGTCTCCCCCGCGATCGGCACGATCGCCGCGCTCGGCACGTTCGCCACCGGGTTCATCGCCCGGCCGATCGGCGGCGCGGTGTTCGCGCACTTCGGCGACCGCGTCGGGCGCAAGCCGATGCTCGTCTACTCGCTGCTGCTCATGGGCGTGGCGACGGTCGGGATCGGCCTGCTGCCCGGGTACGCGACGATCGGCGTGCTCGCGCCGGTCCTGCTCGTGGTGCTGCGCTTCGCGCAGGGCTTCGGCGTCGGGGGCGAGTGGGGCGGCGCCGCGCTCATGGCCGTCGAGAACGCCCCCGATCACCGGCGGGGCTTCTACGGCAGCTGGCCGCAGGTCGGAGTGCCGCTCGGGCTGGTGCTGGGCACCGGGTCGTTCCTGGTGCTCGACCTGACCGTCAGCGAGGCCGCCTTCATGTCCTGGGGCTGGCGCATCCCGTTCCTCGCGAGTGCGGTGCTCATCGCCGTCGGGATGTGGATCCGGCTGACCGTCGCGGAGAGCCCGGTCTTCCAGCGCGACCAGGAGACGCGCGAGGCGAGCCGGATGCCCGTGCTCCAGGTGCTCCGCGAGCACCCGAAGCTGATCTTCCTGGCGGCCGGCTCGTTCGTCGCCACCAACGCGACGTTCTACATCAGCTCGGTCTGGCTCGTCTCGTACGCGACCACCGAGCTCGGCTACGCGCGCAGCGAGATCCTCGGGGCGAACACCTTCCTGTCCGCCTCGGACATCCCGATGATCCTGCTGCTCGGGCTGCTGTCCGACCGGCTCGGGCGCCGCCCGCTGTTCCTCGCCGGCATGGGGCTGCTCGCCCTGTTCTCGATCCCGTACTTCCTGCTGGTGCAGACCGGCGTCGTCACCCTGTTCATCCTCGGCGGGCTGGTCGTGCAGGCCTGCCGCAGCGCGGTCTACGGGCCGCAGTCGGCGTACTTCGCGGAGCTCTTCCCGACCCACCTGCGCTACAGCGGAGCCTCGCTGAGCTATCAGCTCGCCTCGATCGTCGGCGGGCTCGCCCCGGCCATCTGCGGCATCCTGGTGCTCTGGACGGGCAGCCTCCTGGCGGTCGCCGGCTTCACCGTCCTGCTCGCCCTGATCTCGCTGGGCAGCAGCTGGGCGATGACCGAGACGCTCACGCGGCGCCTCGACGGCACCGCCGACGGCCCGCGCGAGGTCGCCGCCCCGGCCTGACCGCTCACCTCTCCCCGGACCGGCCCCCGAGGTGCCGGGCGAGGAAGCGCTCGGTGGCCCGGTGCAGGTCGATCTGGTTCTCCGGGTTGAGGAAGCCGTGGCCCTCGTTGTCCTTGACCAGGTACTCGACGTCGACCCCGCGCTCCCGCAGCGAGGCGACGACGGTGTCGGACTGGTCGCGGGTGACGCGGACGTCGTTGGCGCCCTGCGCCACCAGCAGCGGGGTGCGGATGGCGTCGACCCGGTGGATCGGCGACCGCGCCCGCATGTCGGCCTCCTGCTCGGGCACGTCGGGGTCCCCGACATAGCGGTGGAAGTTGTTCACGAGCTCGCGGCGCACGAACGGCGGGAAGCTGCGCACGAGGTTGACGACGTCCGACACGCCGACGTAGTCGACCGCGGCGGCGAACAGGTGCGGCGTGAACGTGACGCCGACCAGGGCCGCGTAGCCGCCGTAGGAACCGCCGGAGATCGCGACGCGGGCGGGGTCGGCGTACCCCTGCTCGACGGCCCAGGTCACCGCGTCGACGAGGTCGTCGTGCATGGCGCCGGCGAACTCGCCGATCGCGGCCTGCATGTGCGCACGGCCGTAGCCCACCGACCCGCGGAAGTTGACCTGCAGCACCGCGTACCCGCGGTTCGCGAGCAGCGCCACCTCCGGGTCGAAGCCCCACGCGTCCCGCATCCACGGCCCGCCGTGCACCAGCAGCACCAGCGGCAGCCCGGTCGACTCCACCCCGATCGCCGGGTCGAGCTCCGCTTCGCTTCGTCTCCCGACCGGGAGGCTCAGGTACGACGGCAGCGCGAGGCCGTCGCGCGCCGGGACCGTCACCGGGGTCATCGGGGCGAGCGCCTCGCGGTCGAGGTGCGGGTACGGGCGGAACAGCTCGCGGGCCTCCCCGGTGGCGTGGTCGTAGAACCAGGCGACGCCGGGCTCGCGGTCGTGGCCGAACGTCACCACCCAGCGCCGCCGCTCGGCGTCGTGCGAGAGCTCGCCGACGCTGCCGTCCGACAGCGTCTCGAGCCGCGCGAGGACCGCGGCGAACTGCGGGTCCTGCGGGCGGATCGCCTGCTTCTCGCCGAGGTAGCGCACCCCGAGCAGCTCGCCGGTGTGCCGGTCGCGGATCAGCGGCGACTCGGCCTGGAGCACCGCGCGGCGCACGGCGTCGAGGTCGTGCTCGGGGTGCCCGTCGACCTCGGTCTCCTCGCCGGTCGCGAGGTCGATCCGGGCCAGGCGCATCCGGTCGGACCAGGTGAAGGAGCCGACCCACACCCCGGCGCCGTCGGCGCTGAGCTCGAACGGGGCGACGCCCAGCGGGTGGTCGAGCCCGTCGAAGGTCGTGACGAGCCGGCCGGTCCGCGCGTGCGTCAGCTCGAGGGTGCCGTCCTCGGCGGTCCGCAGCGCGTACAGCTCGCGCTCCGGCGTCACCACCCACGCCATGCCCGGGTTCTCCGCGAGCACGGTCAGCTCGCCGGTGGCGATGTCGATCTCGACGACGTCCATCTCGTCGAGCCGGCGGTGGTTGATCTGCAGCAGCACGGTCCCCGGACGCCCGGGAGGCTGGTGCTGGCCCAGCACCCGCGCACCGGGGAAGGGCGTCAGGTCGACGGCCGGCGCCGGGTCGTCCCCACCCGCCCCGTCCAGGTCGACGCGGAACAGGTGGTGGTTCTCGTCGCCGCCGTCGTCCTGGGTGTAGAGCAGCCACCGCGGGTCGTCGGTCCAGGCGTAGTGGGTGACGCTGCGGGTCTCGTCGGCGGTGACGCAGCGTCCCTCGCCCAGCAGGTCCCCGGACGGCCCGAGGTCCTGCACCCACACGTTGAGCCGGTTCTTCCACGGCGCCAGGTAGGCCAGCCGGGTGCCGTCGGGCGAGATCCGCGGGCGGGCCTTCTCGGGCAGGGCGAACAGGTCCTCGATCGCCAGCAGGTCGCTCATGGTGTCCTCTCCTCGATCCCTCGGGGGCGTCGAGGACCCAGGAGAAACGATGCCGTCGCGGCCGACTCAAGCGTGACGTCGGCTACCAGCGGTCGAGGCCGCCGCGTTTGACCAGCTGGGAGGCGATGACGTTGCGCTGGATCTCGTTGGTGCCCTCACCGACGATCATCAGCGGCGCGTCGCGGAAGTAGCGCTCCACGTCGTACTCGGTGGAGTAGCCGTACCCGCCGTGGATGCGCACCGCGTTCAGCGCCACCTCCATCGCGATCTCCGAGGCGAACAGCTTCGCCATCCCGGCCTCCATGTCACTGCGCTGCCCCGCGTCGTACTTCTCGGCCGCGTGCAGGATCAGCTGCCGCGCCGCGGTGATCTTGGTGCCCATGTCGGCGAGGTAGTGCCCGATCGCCTGGTGCTCCCAGATCGGCTTGCCGAACGCCTCCCGTTCCTGGGCGTAGCGCAGCGCGTCGTCGAACGCCGCCGTGGCGACCCCGAGCGCGCGGGCGGCGACCTGGATGCGGCCGGTCTCCAGGCCCTTCATCATCTGAGCGAAGCCCTTCCCCTCCACCCCGCCCAGCAGCGCGTCCGCCGGGACGGCCATGTCGGTGAAGGTCAGCTCGCAGGTCTCCACCCCCTTGTAGCCCAGCTTCGACAGATCCTTGGACACCTCCAGGCCCGGGCCGTGCTCGACCAGCAGGATCGACACCCCGCGGTGCTGGGGTTCGGCGGCCGGGTCGGTCTTGCACAGCAACGCGATCAGCCCCGACCGGCGCGCGTTGGAGATCCACGTCTTCGACCCGTTCACCACATAGCCGTCCCCGCCCGCGCGGGCGGTGGTGGTCATCGCCTGCAGATCCGAACCGCCGCCGGGCTCGGTGAGCGCCATCGTGGCGCGCAGCTCCCCGCTGGCCATCCGCGGCAGGTAACGGTCCTGCTGGTCCTGGGTGCCGAACTCCACGAGCAGCTTCGCGACCACCGTGTGCCCGCCCATCGCGCCGGCCAGGCTCATCCACCCGCGGGCGAGCTCGGCGGTGACCAGCGCGTAGCAGGGCATCGACACCGGCGCCTCACCCCACGGCTCGGGGATCGCCAGCCCGTAGATGCCCAGCTGCTTCATCTGCTCGATGAACTTCTCCGGATAGGTGTTCGCGTGCTCCAGCTCGTTGACCTGCGGGCGCACCTCCCGATCCACGAACTCGCGGACGGTGTCGACGACGGCCTGTTCCTCGGTGTCCAGCGTGGCCATGGGGCCGCTCCTCACTTGATCGTCTTCATCGTCAGGTGCGAGTCGATCTTCGCCAGGCCGGTCGCCCGGCCGAGCCGCTCCGTCATGAAGGACTCGTACGCCTCGAGGTCGCGTGTCGCCACCCGCATGAAGTAGTCGGGCAGCCCGAACATCCGCCGCAGCTCGATGACCTCCTCGAACGCCGAGACCTGTTCCTCGAAGGCGAGGAAGACGTCGCGATGCTTGCTGACGAGGTCGACGTTGACCAGGACCTCGAACGCACGCCCGTCGAGCTTCGGGTCGATCGACGCGCGGTAACCGGTGATCACGCCGTCGTCCTCGAGCCGCCGGACCCGGCGCAGGCACGGTGCCGGCGTGAGGCCGACCCGGTCGGCGAGGTCGACGTTCGCGATGCGGGCGTCGACGCGGAGCACGTCGAGGATTGCGCGGTCGATGGCGTCCACGCACGAATGATGCTCCGTGCCGCTCCTGACGGCGACACTTCGCCATCGGATGGCTCGCTGTCCGGCCTACGGTTGCGGGGTGCTCATCCCCCGGCCCGACCTCCGCGCGGACCTCCTCGCCGCCGCCCGCGACGTCGGGCCGGTCGCGGCCGGCATGGCCCTGCTCGGCACCAGCTTCGGGCTGCTCGTCGTCGGGTCGGGGCTGGCGTGGTGGTGGGCGCCGATCTTCAGCGGCATCGTCTTCGCGGGGTCGGCGGAGTTCCTGCTCGTGGCCCTGGCGGTGGCCGGCACCCCGCTCGCGGCGATCGCCGTCACCACCCTGCTCGTCAACGGGCGGCACGCGTTCTACGGGCTGTCGTTCCCGCTGCACCTCGTGCGCGGGCGCCTCGCCCGGGGGTACGCCGTGTTCGCGCTGATCGACGAGGCCTACGCGCTCGCGACGTCGCGGCCGGCGGCCGGACTCACCGGGCGCCGGATCGTGGCGGGCCAGGCGATCATGCACGTGTCCTGGGTCGGCGGCGGGCTCGCCGGCGCGCTGGCCGGCGCGCGGTTCTCGCTGCACGTCCCGGCGCTGGACTTCGTGTTCACCGCGCTGTTCGTCGTGCTCGCCGTCGAGGCCGTGCGCGCCGGGCGGGAGGCCACCGGCCCGCTGCTCGCCGTCGCGTGCGCCCTCGTCGCCCGCCTCGTCGCGCCCGGGGAGATGCTGCTGGTCGCGATGTGCCTGTTCGTGGCCGTGCTGCTGGTGCGCTACCGGGTCTCGGCCCGCGGGGAGCCGTCCCGTGCCTAGCGTCGGCTACCTCGCGGCGGTCGTGGCCGTGGGCGCGACGGTCACGCTCGCGCTGCGCGCCGCGCCGTTCGCGGTGATGCGCACGCTGCGGTCCTCGCCGCTGATGGCCTACCTGGGCCGCCATCTCCCCGCGGGCGTGATGCTCGTGCTCGTCGTGTACCTCCTGCGCGACCTACCTGTCGACCGCCCGCTGCTCGCGCTGCGCGAGCTCGTGCCGGTGGCCGTGACGGCGGCCGTGCACCTCTGGCGGCGCAACGCGCTGCTGAGCATGGCCGCCGGCACCGCCGTCTACGCGCTCGCCCTCACCCTGCTCTGACCGGCCCATCGTGCGTACTTTCCGGCCCTATAGGGCCGGAAAGTACGCACGTGGGGCTAGGCAGGGACGGGACCGGGGAGGACGGGGGCGTCGAAGGCGTCGCGGGCGAAGGACGGGTCGCCCCAGCCGCTCTCCGCGCTCTTCGCGGTCCAGGACGCGTACTCGTACATCGAGGCGATCAGCCCGTCGCGCACCTCGAAGACGAACACGAAGTGGTTGGCGACGTCCTCGCCGGCGAGGTTGCCCTCCACCCGCGCCTCGACCACCATGAGCGGGCCGTTCGCCGCCACCCGGTGACCCTCGAGGCGCGCGCCGCGCACCTGCTCCTCGTGGCGCGTGCCGAACATCGCCGCGGCGGTGTCCTTGCCGCGCAGCACGCCCTCGGGCGCGCCGGGCTCGGTCGACGGCACCGGAATCATGATGCGGACGTCGTCGGCGAGGAGGTCGACGAAGTCGCCCCACCGACCGGTCGCGGCGCCGCGCTGGAGGCCGGCGAAGGCGGCCTGCGCGACGTCCAGGGCTCGCGTGTCGGGCGGCTGGACCTCGAGTCGGTTCACGAGGGGCACGATGGCACGGTTCCCGCCGCCCTCCCCCGGCTGAGTCCCACTGAGCGGGACCCACAACTGCATCCAGTTCCTGCAGTGCAGGCCCCTTCTTGACCACCGTCGACATCAAGTGCATACAGTTAGTCATGAGCGCGGAGCAGAGCACGACGGTCGGTCTCGACGGCTGGAGCTGCTACACCACCACGCCGGCGCACTCGATGGCGCTCTTCGAGGAGGCGCGGTCGCGCTGCCCGGTGGCGCACAGCGACGAGCACGACGGCTTCCACCTGCTCGTCGACCACGACGACGTGAAGGCCGCGATGGCCGACCACGGGACGTTCTCCTCGGAGCCCCAGGTGCTGCGCCCGATGCTGCCGCGCAAGCCGATCCCGGCCCTGGAGATGGACCCGCCGCGACACAAGCCGTGGCGCCAGCTGTTCAACCGGGCCATCAAGCCGAACACCGTCCGGGAGCTCGAGCCGCTGGTGCGCGGGGACGTCACCCGCCACATCGACGCGTTCGTCGCCGACGGGCGCACCGACCTCGTCCCGTCGCTCGCCGAGCCCGTGCCCGCCGAGGCGATCTGCCGGCTGGTCGGCGTCGACGACGAGCTCGTACCCGAGATCCGCGAGCTCGCCATTGCCATGTTCGCCGCGATGGGCGAGCCCGAGGAGTTCGGGCGCCGCCAGGCGCAGTTCGGCGAGATCACCGTCCGCGAGGTGCACAAACGCCGCGCCGAGCCCCGCGACGACTACCTCACCGAGGTGGCGCACGCCGAGGTCGAGGGCCGCACGCTGGACGACGACGACCTCGTGGTGCTGCTCGCCGCCTTCCTCGGTGCCGGCCACCACAGCACGACGTCGGGCATCTCGAGCCTGGTGTACGAGGTGTTCTCCGCGCCGGAGATCCTCGCGAGCGTGCGGGCCGACCCGTCGACGATCCCAGCCGCGGTGGAGGAGGTCCTGCGCCTGCGCCCGCCGTTCTACGGCTTCTTCCGGCGCACCACCACGACCACGACGATCGCCGGCACCGCGATCCCCGCCGGCGACGACGTCTACGTCGGCTGGGCCGCGGCGAACCGCGATCCGGAGGTGTTCGCCGACCCGGCGTCCTTCCGGCTCGACCGCGGCCGCAACCGGCACCTCGCGTTCGGGTTCGGCGTGCACAACTGCCCCGGCGCGGCGCTGGCCCGCATGGAGATGCGCGTCGTGCTCGAGGAGCTGCTGCGCCGCACCCCGGACCTGCGCGTCGAGCTCGACGACCCGGCCTGGGTGTTCGGCGGCGGCGACTACGCCTTCCTGCCCGCCCTGCCGGTGACGTTCACCCCGGGGACACCGTCGCGCTGACCCCGGCTCGCCACCCAGCTCGCGATCTGGGTGCGCGAGGTGAAGGAGAGCTTGCGCAGAATGCGCTCGACGTGTCCGTCGACGGTGCGCCGGGAGATCACGAGCTCGTCGGCGATGTCGCGGTTGCTGCGGCCGTCGGCGATGAGCGCGGCGATCTCGCGCTCGCGGGACGTCAGGGGACCCGTGTCCCGGGGACACGGGTCGGGCGGCGCGGACGTGCTGCCCGTGAGCGTGATGCAGAGCCGCACGGCGTCCGCGAGGTCGACGTCGGCGTGCTCGGCGCGCAGGGCCTCCGCCCGTGCGGTGCCGAGCGCCGCGTCGATCCGCGTCGCGTGCTCCTGCCCCTCGGCGGAGGCGTGCGGGCCGAAGGCGGCGAGCGACGTGCCCAGCCGCCGCCACACCGAGCGGGCGAGCCCGGAGAGCGTCGCGGCGTCGGCCGCGCGCCCGCTCGCGACGCTGATCCACGAGCAGACCTCGATGCTCAGCGCCGTGCACACGCCGTCGCGGAAGTCCCGCTCGATCTGCATCGTCGCGAGGATCGCCTCGCGCGCGCGGTCCAGTTCGCCGAGGTGGAGGTGGCTGATGGCCGCGATCCACCGGCCGTAGCCGCGGTTCCAGAGCTCGCCCGCGGCCGTGGCGCGCTCGACCACCTCGGCCGCGGTCGCGAGCGCCTCGTCCGAGCGCCCGGCGTAGGTCTGCGCCATCGCGAGCTGGAACGCCGCGGTGAGCTCCGGACCGCCGAGCTCCCCGCGGCGGTGCAGCGGGATTGCCTGCCGGTACCAGCCGATCGCCTCGTCGAGGTCGCCCTCGAAGAGGTGCAGCAGGGCCGTCCAGTGCGCCGCGTGCCCCTGCATGGCGAGGTCGCCGCGCTCGGCGGCGATGTGCCGTGACTCCTCGAGCCAGACGCGGGCCTCGGCCGGGTCGCCCTGGATGAGCGCGACCCACGCGACCACCCACAGCGCGTGCCCCCGCTGTTCGGTGCCCGCGTCGAGCCGGCGCAGCAGGCGCTCGAGCCAGCGCCGGCCGTAGGTCAGGAAGCCGCCGGCGATCCAGTGGTAGCGCAGCAGCGCGGCCAGCCGGGCACCTGCGACGGCCTCACCGGGCGTGTCGGCCGAGAACGCGAGCGCGGCGATGAGGTTGGGGTGGTCGGCGCGCAGCTGGGCGAGGTCGCGGGCCTGGTCGGGGCCGCACCATCGCGCGATCATGCCCTCGGCGCGGCGGATGAAGTGGTCGCGGTGGCGGCGCCGGACGTCCTCGGTCTCGCCCGAGCGGTCGAGCTGCTCGGCGCCGTACTCGCGCAGCGGCACGAACTGGCGATAGCGCACCGACTCCCCGTCGCGGTCGGCCAGCACCACCGACTTCGCGACGAGCCCGTCGAGCGCCTCGAGCAGCCGATCGCCCGCCAGCTCGCCGTGGCCGCAGACGCCGTCGAGGGTCTCGAGGTCGACCGACGCCGGGAACACCGACATCCGCGCCCACAGCAGGCGCTCGTCGGGGCCGCAGAGGTCGAAGCTCCAGTCGATGAGCGCGTGCAGGGACCGGTGCCGCGGCTCGGCGTCGCGCACCGGGGCCTTGAGCAGGTGCAGCCGCCCGCCGAGCCGCTCGACCACCTGGGCCACCGGCAACGTGCGCAGGCGGACCGCGGCCAGCTCGATCGCGAGCGGCAGGCCGTCCAGGCGCCGGCAGAGCTCGACGACGGCGGCGCGGTTCGCCGGGGT
This sequence comes from Actinomycetospora flava, assembly GCF_037400335.1. NCBI lineage: Bacteria > Bacillati > Actinomycetota > Actinomycetes > Pseudonocardiales > Pseudonocardiaceae > Actinomycetospora > Actinomycetospora flava. Next base: position 353,091 of record NZ_JBBEGM010000003.1, on the reverse strand, counting down.
GATCGCGAACTCCGGGAGGACGCTGCGGGCCCGGTCGACGAGCAGCCGCACGGCCGGCACGTCGTCGAGCGACCGGCTGCCCGCCGCGTCGAGGTCACCGGGCACCGGCAGCGGCGCGAGCCGGTGCACCTGCTCACCCCACAGGCCGAGGGACTCCCGGCTGGTGGCGAGCACCGTGAGGTCGGGCAGCGCGTCGAGCAGGCGGCGCAGCAGCCCGACGCTGCCCTCGATGAGGTGCTCGCAGTTGTCCACGACGAGCAGGGCGGGCGCGCCGGTGAGGTGGTCGATCACGCGGTCGACGGCGTCGCGGTTCGACTGGTCGGGCACGCCGAGCGCCGTCGCGACCGCCGGGGCGATCTGGGACGGGTCGGTGACGGCGGCCAGCTCGACCACGTACGCGGGGCCGTCCGCGTCCGCGGCGAGGGTGACCGCGAGGCGCGTCTTGCCCACCCCGCCCGGGCCCGTCAGCGTCACGAGCCGGCGCGCGCCGAGCTCGTCGCGGAGGCGCTCGAGATCGCTCTCGCGCCCGACGAAGCTGGTCAGGGCCGTGGCGGGACGCCGGGCACGGGTGCGCGGCCCGTCAGCGACGTCGACCATGTCGCCTCCTCACCCGTCGCCTCCGACCTGAGCATGGCACGCGGACGGGCCCCCGCGGCAACGATCTACCTGCGTGATCCCCGCACCGCGAATGGGGTGATCTCACGCTGTCCGGGGGTGTCCGGCGCCCGCCACGGTGTAGCGGCCATCACATGAGCTGCATCACAGGAGGGCCCGATGCCGTGCTGACCATCGACGTCGACACCGGCGGCACGATGACCGACGGCCTGATCAGCGGGGACGCCCTCTCGGCGGGCTTCTCCGGCGTGTTCAGCGTCAAGGTCGAGACCACCCCGCACGACGTGACCCTCGCCTTCGGGGAGGTGCTCGAGACCGCCCGCCGGCGGGTCGGGGCGGCGACGCTGCGCGAACTGCTCGACGAGGTCGCGCTCATCCGCTGGTCGTCGACCATCACGTCGAACGTGCTCGCCCAGAAGAGCGGCCCGAAGCTCGGCCTGCTCGTCTCCGCCGGTCACGAGGACGACCTGTACACCGGCCCCGAGGAGGCGGCCACGGTCGTCGGGCCGCTCATCGCCCGGGAGAACATCACCGGCATCGCGCCGGACGCCTCCGACGACGACATCCGCTCCGCGGTCAAGGGCCTGTTCGACCAGGGCATCCGGCGGATCAACATCAGCCTGCGCGGCGCCTTCGAGGACGGGTCCGCCGAGCAGAAGATCGTCGCGCTGATCGACGCGCAGTACCCCGACCACTACCTGGGCTCGATCCCCGCGCTGCCCGCGAGCGAGATCCTCCTGCGCCCGGACGACGCGACCCGCACCTTCGTCTCGCTGATCAACGCCTACGTGCACCCCTCGCTCGCGACCACGCTCTACCGCGCCGAGGAGACGCTCAAGCAGGAGCACTCGTGGCGCGGCAACGTGCTCGTCGGCCACATCAACGGTGGCGTGGCGCGCATCGGCAAGACCACCGCCTTCGACACCATCGAGTCCGGGCCGCTGTTCGGCACCCACGCCTGCGCCGCGGAGGCCGCCCGCCTCGGCGACGCGCACGTGCTCGCCATCGATGTCGGCGGCACCACCGCGAAGGTCTCGGCGGTCGAGGACGGCCGGGTCGTCGACCGCGACGAGGGCCACTTGTTCGGCATCCCCGTGCGGACCAACCTGCCGCTGCTGCGCTCGATCGCGCTCGGCGGCGGCTCGGTGGCGCGGACCGACGGGACGACCGTGACCCTCGGGCCGGACTCCATGGGCGCCGCGCCCGGCCCGGCCTGCTACGGCCTCGGCGGGCGGAACGCGACGACCACCGACGCGTTCGTCGTGCTCGGGTACCTCTCCCCCACCGCGTTCCTCGAGGGCCGGCGCACGCTCGACGTCGACGCCGCGCGCACCGCGATCGACCGTGCCGTCGGCACGCCGCTGGGCCTGTCCACGGAGGACGCGGCGCGGCGGATCGTCGACACCGCCGTCGACACCGCAGCCGACCTCGCCCGCGCGACCGCCGCCGAGACCGGGTGGACCGCCGCCGACGCCGCGGTCTACGCCCTCGGCGGCAACGGCCCGCTGGTCGCCACCGGGGTCGCGGAACGGCTCGGCGCCTCGACGGTCCGGCTGTTCGGGTTCGGCAACGTGCTCTCGGCGTACGGCTCGGCGATCTCGGACGTCGTGCACGTGTACGAGTCGGCGGTCGGCGGCCTCGACGAGGCGCGGGACGCCGCCGCGAAGCTCGCCGACGGCGCCCGTCGCGACCTGCGCGGCGAGGGCTTCGACCCGGACGCCGCGCGGCTGGCCTGGGAGGTCCGCGACGCCGACGGGACGCGCCACCACGCCGAGGGCGACGTCGACGCCGCGCTCGTCGGTCCCCCGCAGCTCATCCGGCTCACCGCCCGGGTCACCCTGCCCGGCCTGCGGAGACAGGCGCCCCCGCGGAGCGGCGCGGTGTCTGCCGGCGAGCGCGGTGGTCTGCCGGTGCACGACTGGTCCGCGATCGCCGGGCAGCGCCTCGACGGCCCGCTGCTCGTCGACGGCGGCGCCTTCACCTGGCTGGTCGGCCCCGGCTGGTCGCTGCAGGTCGACGAGCACGGCGACGCGGTCGCCACACGAACCGGAGGAGAGGCATGACCCGCATCCACGTCGCCGAGTACCTCGACCTCGACGTCGGCACCGAGCGGTGGCACTGCCACTCGTGCGGGCACGACATCGCGGCCGCCCGCGACAACTACAAGACCGGCCTGCTGCTGACCGAGCGCGACCCGAGCGAGGTCCACCCGCCGCTGATCGACGGCCGGTTCACCTTCGCCCCCGACCCCACCTGGGTCCGCATCATCGAGTTCCACTGCCCGGGCTGCGGTCGCCAGGTCGAGACCGAGTACCTCCCACCCGGCCACCCGGTCACGCACGACACCGAGATCGACATCGACGCCCTGAAGCGCCGTCTCGACGCCGGGGAGCTGCGCGTCGACGGGGCCGGCAAGCTGGAGGTGGCCTGATGGGTCGGACGGTCGACATCGACGTGGGCGGGACGTTCACCGACCTCGTCCTCACCTGGGACGACCGGCGGATCACGGCCAAGGCGCCGACGACGCCCTACGACCTGTCCGTCGGCTTCCTCGACGTCCTCACCGACGGTGCCGAGCAGCTCGGCAAGGACATCGACGAGCTGCTGCCGGACATCGAGCTGGTGCGCTACTCGACGACGGTCGCGATGAACCGGCTGATCGAGCGCAAGGGCCCGCGCCTGGGGCTGCTGACCACCGAGGGCCACGAGGACGCCATCCTCATCGGGCGCGGCGCGCAGTGGACCGACGGCACCCGCATCTCCGAGCGCCGCAACCTCGCGATCCAGAGGAAGCCGGAACCGCTGGTGACCCGCGACATGATCGCCGGGATCCGCGAGCGGGTCGACTCGTTCGGCCAGGTCCTGCGACCGCTCGACGAGGACGACGTGCGCCGCAAGCTGCGGAGGCTGGTCGACGGCGGCGCGCGGGCGATCGCGGTGTCGCTGCTGTGGTCGTTCGCGAACCCGGCCCACGAGAAGCGGATCCGCGAGATCATCCGCGAGGAGTACCGCAGCTACCACGTCGGCTACCTGCCCGTGGTGCTCTCGCACGAGGTCGTGGGCAAGGTCGGCGAGTACGAGCGCACGATGACCGCGGTGCTCGACGCGTACCTGCAGAGCTCCATCAAGGCCGAGATGGAGCAGACCTGGGACCAGCTGCGCGAGCACGGCTACCGGGGCAGCTTCCTGCTCACCCACAACACCGGCGGCTCGGCGGAGATCTTCAAGACCACCGCGTCGCGCACCTACAACGGCGGACCGATCGCCGGGCTCATGGGCAGCTACCACATCGGCCAGGCCCTCGGGTTCCGCAACGTCATCGCCTCCGACGTCGGCGGCACCTCGTTCGACCTCGGCATGGTCGTCGACGCATCGGTGCGCAGCTACGAGTTCCGCCCGATCATCGACCGCTGGATGGTCGGCATCTCGATGCTGCAGGCCACCACCATGGGCGCCGGCGGCGGCTCGATCGCCTGGGTCAACGAGCTGCTCGGCAACCGGCTCGAGGTCGGGCCCCGCTCGGCGGGCTCGTACCCCGGGCCGGTCTGCTACGACCTCGGCGGCACCGAACCGACCACCACCGACGCCGACGTCGTGCTCGGCTACATCGCCCCGGACGGCTACTTCAACGGCCGCATGCCCCTAGACCGCGATAAGGCGGCCGAGGCGATCCGGGTGAAGATCGCGGAGCCGCTCGGGGTGTCCGTCGACGAGGCCGCCGCCCTGATCCGCCAGGTCATCGAGAGCACCATGGCCTCGGCCATCCAGCGCGAGGTGCACCTGCGCGGCTACCACCCCGAGGACTTCGTGCTGTTCGCCTTCGGCGGCGGCGGGCCCACCCACGTCGCCGGCTACGGCGCCGACGTACCCACGGCGGTGATCTTCCCGCAGGCACCGGTGTTCTCCGCGCTGGGCAGTTCGGTCATGGACGTCATGCACGTGTACGAGCAGTCCAAGCGGATCCTGTTCCTCAACGGCATGACCCAGGAGCTCACCGCGGACCACGAGGCCTACAACGCCCCGATCCGCGACATGGTCGCCCAGGCGCGCGCCGACCTGACCTCCGAGGGGCTCGACCCCGACGAGGCCGTGTTCACCGTCGAGCTCGACATGCTCTACGGCGGGCAGGTGCAGGTGAAGCGGGTGTCCTCGCCGCTGCTGGAGATCCACAGCGAGGCGGACGCCGCCGCCGTCTACGACGCCTTCGAGAAGGAGTACTCGGAGGCGTTCAGCCCGCACGTGGTCAACAAGCCCGGCGGGGCGTACATCGAGTCGATCATCGTCAAGGCCACCGTGCCCCAGGAGAAGCTCGAGCTGCCGGTGCACGAGCTGGGCGGTGCCGACCCGTCGGCCGCCCGGACCACCAGCCGCGAGGCCTACTGGCCCGAGCTGGCCCGGCGCGTCGACACCCCGGTGTTCGCGTTCGACCGGCTCACCCCCGGCCACCGCGTCGAGGGACCCGGGCTGGTCGAGGCGGAGTTCACCACCATCGTCGTCCCGCCCGGGCGCGTGCTGGCGATCGACGAGCACGGCCTCGGGCTGCTGCAGCACGCGTCACCGGTCGAGACCTCGGCGCCCACCCCCGTCCTGGAAGGAGCCCCGGCATGAGCTTCCCGCCCCTGGCCGAGAAGCTGGCCGCGCTCAAGGTCAGCGCGCCCAGCGAGGACGAGCTGTCCTGCCTCGACGCCGTCGCGACCGGCGCGTACGAGATCGGCGTGCAGCGCACCGCGGACATCCTCGACGAGGGCTACGAGGTGTTCATGCGCTCGTCGCGCTCGCAGATGGGTGTCGCCGGCGACTCGATCGTCGCGATCTTCAACGCGCAGGGCGACCTGGTGAACGCCTCGGCGGGCACCTACCTGCACGCGGTGATCCCGCCGATCGTCATCAAGTTCATCCTCGCCCGGTTCCGGCAGAACCCGGGGATCGCCGACGGCGACATCTGGTACACGAACGACGCGCTCTACGGCGGGATCCACAACCCCGACCAGGTCGCGATCATGCCGGTGTTCTTCGAGGGCGAGCTGGTCGCGTGGACCGCCGCGCTCTCCCACACCACCGAGACCGGCGCGTGCGAGCCCGGCGGCATGCCGGTGTCGGCGAAGTCGCGCTTCGACGAGGGCATGAACCTGCCGCCGATGAAGATCGGGCACAACCACGTGCTGCGCGACGACGTCATCGAGATGTTCGCCGCGTTCGGGCTGCGCTCGGAGACCTCGGTGACCGTCGACCTGCGGGCCCGGTGCACCACGGCCGACCGCGTCCGGGTGCGGCTGCTGGAGATGTTCGCCCGCGAGGGCCGGGACTTCGTCGTCGGCCTGTTCCGCAAGATGCTCATGGAGGCCGAGGCGGGCTCGCGCAAGCGTCTCTCGTCCTGGCCCGACGGCACCTACCGCTGCGCGACGTTCTCCGACGCCGCCGGCATGGAGAACGGGCTGCTGCGCAACTGCTACATGACGATGACCAAGAGCGGCGACCACCTCGAGGTCGACTTCACCGGCACCAGCCCCGAGAACGGCTCGTCGTACAACGCGCACCCGCAGGCCGTCATCGGGCACCTCGCCAACTACATCTACGAGTACGTCTTCCACGACCTGCCGATCTCGTCGGCGACGTTCCAGCCGATCGACTTCGTGTTCCCGGAGAACTCGATGCTCTCCCCGGCCCCGAACGCCGCCACCAGCTGTGCGGTCATGGCCGCCACCGGGGCGATGAGCGCGATCGCGAACTGCGTGGGGCGGGCCCGCTTCGGCACCGCCGAGTGGCGCCAGGTGTCGGCGGCGCTGGGCAACGGCGGCAACGCCTCGGTGCTCGCGGGGGTCTCGCAGTGGGGCATGCCGTTCGCCGACATGCTCGCTTACACGATCAACACCGAGGGCTCCGGCGGGCGCTCCACCGCCGACGGGATCAACGCCTACGGCTTCCCGTGGTGCGCGTTCGGGCGCGCGCCGGACGTCGAGAACATGGAGAACGAGCTGCCGATGCTCGTGCCGTTCTCCCAGCACTGGGAGGACTCGGGCGGGGCCGGGAAGTACCGCGGCGGCGTCGGCACCGCGCAGCTGTGGGTCGCCCACCACGCGCCCTTCGTCGTCTTCATGTCGATCGCCGACAACTCGATCATCCAGACCCCGCAGCCGCTGTTCGGCGGCTACTCGCAGTGCACCTGCCCGGGCCTGACGATGGAGGACGTCGACATCCCCGAGCTGCTGCGCGCCGGCGACGAGGGCCGGCTCGACCTGGCCTCCCTGCTCGAGGGCAAGTACGGCGGCCGGATCGTCTCGGAGAGCTACGCCCGCACCGCGCGGCCGGTGACGGGCGACCAGGTGATCACACTGGGGATCTCCACCGGGGGCACCGGCTACGGCGACCCGCTCGACCGCGACCCGGAGGCCGTCGAGCGCGACCTCACCGACGGGATGATCTCCGAGTGGGCGGCGACGCACGTCTACGGCGTGCGGTTCAACGCCCAGACCGGCCGTGTCGACCTGTCCGGCACCGCGGAGCTGCGGGCGGAGCGGATGCGCGCGCGCATCGCCGGCGGGCGGACCTGGGACGACTTCCACGCCGACTGGTCGACGCGCAAGCCGCCGGAGGAGATCCTCGGGCTGTACGGGTCCTGGCCCGACGCGGCCGTCGTCACCCCGCTCATGCGGATGTAGGCGTGGCGCTCTCGACCCGGGCGAAGGCCCAGGCGATCGCGGCGGGGCGAGGAGGTCCGGGCGGGGGCGGCCGGCACACGCTGGCCGTCCCGCTCGCGCCGCACCTGGCCGCCCGCATCGCCGAACGCCCGTGGGAGGCGTTCCTGACCGACCCCACCCAGCTGGCCAACGGACTCGGCGACCTGCTCGACGCCGTGCGTCCCGACGGGGTGGCGGTGACGCTGCCGTCGCTCGCCGGTGCCGACGGGCACCGGGAGGCCGCGCTCGAGGCGACACGGCGCCTGCGGGTCTCGGCCGGCGACGACGCGGTGCTGGTCGCGGTGCTGCGCGCGGACCTCGACGACGTCAAGGCCTTCCTCGACGCCGGGGTGGACGGGATCGTGCTCGAGGGTCCCGCCGACCCCGGTGCCGAGAGGACGATCGCGAACATGTGCCGCTTCCACCGGGTCATGGCCGTGTCCCCGGTGCGCGTCGCCCTGGACGCGCCGGCACCGGCCACCGGGCTGGTCCTCACCGACGGCGAATGCCCGGCCGACGTCGACACCACGACGGTCGCCGACTGGGTCGCGGCGGTCCGGGGAGGGGTCTGACGTGCGCTACGACGACGCCGCCGTCCCGCTCGGCGCGCTCTGGTCGTCACCGTTCGCGAAGTGGCAGGGCACGCTCGCGGAGACGTCGAGCCTCGACCTCGCCGCGGCCGTGACCACCCGCGCCCTCGCCGACCGGGCCCTCGACCCCGCCGAGCTCGCGGGCCTGGTGCTGGGCTGGACGGTGCCCGCCCCGGACGTCTTCTACGGCGCACCGACGCTGGCGGCGCGGCTCGGGATGCCGGGGGTGACCGGGCCGATGGTCAGCCAGGCGTGCGCGACGTCGGTGGCCGCGCTCCACGCCGCGGCGCTGACCGGCGGGCCCCAGCTCGTCGTCGCCACCGACCGCACGAGCAACGGGCCGACGCTGTCGTGGCCGGCGCCCGCGCGGCAGGGCGGCGCGCCGGTGACGTCGCACTGGGTGCTCGACGCGTTCGCCCGCGACCCCGGCACCGGCGAGGGCATGCTCGCGACCGGCGAGACCGTCGCCGCCGAGTCCGGGTTCACGCGCGACGAGGCCGACGCCGTGGCGGTGCTGCGCAGCGAGCAGTACGTCGCGGGGCTGGCCTCCCAGCACCGGTACCTGGTGCCGGTGGCGATCCCGGGGCGGCGCTCGGCGGTGGAGCTCGCCGCCGACGAGGGCGTCCGGCCCGTCGACGCCGGGACCGCGGCGAAGCTCCCGCCCGCGACCCCCGAGGGCATCCACACCTTCGCCTCCCAGACCCACCCCGCCGACGGGTGCGCGGGCGCGGTGGTGACGTCGGTCGACCACGCCCGGTCCCGGGGCGGCGGCGTCGTCCGGCTGGTGGCGAGCGGGTTCGCCCGCGTGGCGCCCGCGCACATGCCGCAGGCGCCGGTCCCGGCCGCGCGGGCGGCCCTGGCCGACGCCGGGTGGGGGTTCGGCGACCTGCACGCCGTCACGACCCACAACCCGTTCGCCGTCAACGACCTCTACCTCGCCCGCGAGACGGGGATCGCGCTCGAGGACATGAACGTCCGCGGGTGCAGCCTGGTCTTCGGGCACCCGCAGGGCCCGACGGGGCTGCGCTCGATCGCCGAGCTCGTCGAGACCCTGGTCGACCGCGGCGGGGGTCGCGGCCTGTTCACCGGATGCGCCGCCGGCGACACCGGCGCCGCCCTCGTCGTGGAGGTCGACACATGACCCGCGCCCCGGCCCTGCCCACGTTCGCGACGCCGCACATCGTCCGCGAGGACACCCCCGACGGCCGCGTCCTGCTGCGCTCCGCCGACCCCCTGGCACCGCACGCCGTCTCGATCGTCCACGACTTCCGCGCGCACGCCGCCGCCCACCCCGACCGCCTCCTCGTGGCGGAGCCGTCCGGGGAGGGATGGGCCCGCACGACGTGGGGCGAGATGCGGGTCGCGGTGGACCGGCTCGCCCAGGGGCTGCTCGACGCCGGGCTCGCGGACCGGCCGGTGATGATCTTCTCCGGCAACAGCACCCTGCACCTCACCGTCGCGCTCGCCGCGATGACGCTCGGGACGCCGGTGGTGCCGACCAGCGTCGCCTACGCACTGCAGAGCAGCGACCACGCCAAGCTGCGTGCCATGGTCGATCTCGTCGACCCCGGGCTGGTGGTGGCCGAGGACGCCGCGTTCAGCGCCGCCGTGGCCGCGGTCGCCGGCGGGCGCCCGGTGCTCGGGGCCGTCCCCGGTGGGGTGTCCCCGGGCGGGCTCGCCGCCGACCCCACCCCGGAGGTCGACGCGCGCTGCGCCGCGCTGACCGCCGACACGGTCGCCAAGATCCTCTTCACCTCGGGCTCCACCGGCACGCCGAAGGGCGTGGTCAACACCCACGGCATGCTCGCGGCCAACCAGCAGCAGATGCGCCAGGCCTGGCCGTTCCTCGCCGAGGAGCCGCCCGTGCTGCTGGACTGGCTGCCCTGGAGCCACACCTTCGGCGGCAACCACGACACGAACATGGTGCTGTCGAACGGCGGCACCCTCTGGATCGACGACGGCCGCCCCGCGCCGGCCCTCATCGGCCGGTCGGTCGCGCACCTGGCGGACGCCCGCCCGACGATCTACCTCAACGTGCCCGCCGGGTACGCCGCGCTGCTCCCCCACCTCGAGCGCGACGACGACGCCGCCCGCGCGTTCCTCGACCGCCTCCGGCTCGGCTTCTTCGCGGCGGCCGCGCTGCCCCAGGGACTGTGGGACCGGCTGACCGCGCTGGCCGGGAAGCACGGGTCGGCCATGCGGATGACCACCTCCTGGGGCATGACCGAGACCTCGCCCGCGGCCACGACCGCGCACTTCCCGATCACGCGCTCGGACTGCCTCGGCGTCCCGCTGCCCGGCGTCGAGCTCGCGCTGGTGCCGACGGCGGGGAAGCTCGAGCTGCGCGTGCGCGGCCCGAACGTCACGCCCGGCTACCACCGCCGCACCGACGACCCGTGCGACGAGCACGGCTACCTGCCCACCGGCGACGCCGTGGCGCTCGTCGACGAGGACGACCCGGGCGCCGGGCTGGTGTTCCGCGGCCGGATCGCCGAGGACTTCAAGCTCTCCTCCGGCACGTTCGTCAGCGTCGGCACGCTGCGCCCGCGCCTGCTCTCGGCGTCGCTCGGGCTGGTCACCGACGCGGTGCTCTGCGGCGAGAGCACCGACGCCGTCAGCGCCCTGGTCTGGCTGCACCCCGACCACGCGCACCGCTGCCCGGACGGCGTCCCGACCGACGACCTCCGCGCCGACCTCGCCGCGACGCTCGGCCGCCTCGCCGACGAGGGCGGCGGTGCGTCCCAGCGCGTCGAGCGCCTCCTCGTCCTCGTCGAGCCGGCCGCCCTGGACGCCGGCGAGATCACGGACAAGGGCTACGTCAACCAGCGCGCCGTGCGCGAGCGCCGTGCCGACCAGGTCGCGGCGCTCGCCGCGGAGCCCCCGCCCGAGCAGGTCGTCCTCCGGTCCTAACGGACCGGCACCTCGGCCCAGGACACGCGGCCGTCGCCGGTGATCGGGATCGCGGGACCGCCGAGGACGTCGGGCCGGAACGTCGCCTGGCCGATACCGCGGACCCTGGCCAGCACCTCGCGCCCGGCACGGCCGCGGTCGCCGGCGACGAAGCCCTGCACGTCGACGCCGGCTGCGCGGGCGAGGTCGACCGCGCGGGCCGCCGCGGGCGCCTGCGTGACCACCACCGCCGAGGTCACCCCGAAGACGTCGTGCGCGCGGCGCATCGTGTGCCAGGTGTCGAAGCCGGCGTAGTCGGTGAACACGTCCTCGGGCGCCACGCCCGCGGCCAGGGCGGCGTCGCGCATGGCGTCCGGCTCGTTGTAGTCCGGGCGCCCGTTGTCGCCCGACATCAGCAGCTTCTCCACCCGCCCGCCGCGGTAGAGCGCGACGCCCGCATCGACACGCTGGCGCACGACGCCCCCGAGCGTGCCGTCGGAGCGCACGAGCGACCCGGGCACGATCGCCACCTGCGCGGGCCGGACCGCCGACGCCTCGGACGTCACGAGCTCGTCGGTGCGGCGGACCACGACGACGTTGGCGGCCACGACGACGACCGTGGCGAGCAGGACGCACACGCCGACCACGAGCACCAGGATCCTCACGTCCGATCAGATTACCGACGAACCGGACAGTGGCCCGGGACCCCGCGCCCACCCGGCAGGGACGTCCGGCCCTCGCCGCCGCCCGCCGGCGGGACTGGACTCGGGGGATGCCGACCACGACCGAGCGCGCGGTGCTGCGCGACGCCCTCACCCGCGCGCTGCGTGCCCCGTCGGAGCACAACGCCCAGCCGTGGCGCTGGGTCCTCGGCCGCGATCACCTCGACCTGTTCGTCGACCGGACGCGGCGGCTGCGCTTCACCGACGAGCGCGGCCACGGGGTGCTGCTCGGCTGCGGGTGCGCGCTGCACCACCTGCGGGTCGCCCTCGCCGACCGGGGCTGGCACGCGAGCGTCCGCCACCAGCCCGAGGACCTCTCCGGGCGGCCGCTCGCCCGGGTGCGCATCCGCCCGGCCACCGGTGAGCCCGACCCGTGGGCGCATCGCCACGCGGCGGCGATCGACCGGCGCCACACCGACCGTCGCCGGTTCTCCGGCCGGTCGGTGCCCACCACGGTCATGCAGTCCCTCGACGACGCGGCCCGGCCCCACGGCGGCGTGCTCCACCTCGCGTTCGGCACCCACCGGGCGCTCGTCGCGGAGGCCATGGCCGAGGCCGCGGAACGCCAGCCCCGGCAGGAGGGCTACGTCGAGGAGCTGGAGCACTGGACCCACCGCTACGCCGGGGCCCACGACGGCATCCCCGCGCACGCCCGGCTCGACGGTCCGCCGCCCTCGTACCGCGACCTCGTGCTGCGGTGGTTCCCGCCCGGGACGCTGCGCCAGCCGCGGGGCGGCGCGGACCGCCGGGACGCCTCGGTGCTGGCGATCCTCACCGCGGTCGACGACAGCCCGGTGTCGGTGCTGCGCGCCGGCGAGGCCCTCAGCGCCGTCCTGCTCGAGGCCACCGCCCAGGGCCTGGGGTCGACGCCGATCACCCAGGTCCTCGGGGTGTCGCAGACCCGCGAACGCCTCCGCCACCTGGTCGGCGCCCACCGCCCGCCGGTGTGCGTGCTGCGTCTCGGCTGGCCGGAACCGCTCGGCGAGCCCTTGCGCCCGACGCCGCGCCGGCCGCTGGAGCAGGTGCTGACCGAGGTGGAGTGACCGCTACGCCTCGTCGGCGATCGCGGTGATGCGGCGCAGGCGGACCGCGAGGCTGACGCGGAAGCGCTTGTCGCCCTCCTTCCAGTCGTCGCCGAGCAGGGCGTCGATGCGCTCGAGGCGCTGGAGGACCGTGTTCGTGTGCACGCGCAGGGAGCGGGCCGCGCGGGTCGGGCTGGACTGCTCGTCGAGGTAGTGGTGCATCGTCGCGACGAGGTCGGTGCCGCGCGCGACGTCCCAGGCCACGACCGGCCCGATCAGCGCGTCGACGAAGGCGGTGATCGCGCCGTGGTCCGCGGCGCCGAGCACGGCCTCGTAGGGCAGGTAGGGCACGGTGCTCACGGCCCCGTCGGCGATCCCGAGGTGCGGCAGCAGCCGGGCGCAGTTGCGCGCCGAGGCGAAGCGCGCCGCCAGCTCGGTGAGCGCGTCCGCGGGCGGCGCGGCGACCGCGAGGACCCCGCCGACGGCCCCGGCCACCTGCCGGCGGAGCTCGGCCGCGGCCTTCTCGGGGTCGGTGGTGGCCGTGAGGGCGACGAGCGTGCCGAGGTACTCCCCGGCGAGCTGCCCGGGGTCGCGTGAGAGGACCCGCAGGGCGTGGCGGCGGTGCTCCGGCGGGACGTCGAGGACGACCAGGGTGCGCAGGCCCTGCGGGTCGATCCCCTGGGCGCGGGCGCGCGCGGCGAGCTCGGCGTTGCTCGTGCTCGTCGCGCTGAGCAGGTCGACGACGAGGTCGCCGCGGACGCGCTGCTCGCCCTCGAGCAGGGCGTCCTGGCGCAGGGTGAGCAGCGCGGTGATCTGCGCGCTGCGCTCGATCGTGCGGGTCTCGACGGCGCCGATGCCCACGTCGCCGGGACCGACGAGCAGCGCGCCGAGCGCGGCGTCGGCGGTCTGGACGACGGCGACGACCTCGATGTCCGGCGGCCGCGCACCCTCGCGCAGGACGACCGCACGCCCCGTCCGCCGGCTCGTGCCCAGCGCGTCGCGCACGCTGTCGGGCCAGTCGGCCGTCCGCGGGGCGTCGGTCCCCGCGCCGCACACGACGTGGTGGTCGCGGTCGAGGATCGTCACGGGACGGGCCAGCGCGGTGGCGAGCGTGTCGCAGACCTCGTCGGCCCCGCCGCCGCGCAGCACGATCCCGGTGAGGCGCTCGTGGACGACGCTCGCCCGCTCCATGGCCTCGACGTGGCCGGCGAGCCGGTCGCGGGCGCGGCGGGCGTCGGTCTCGGACGCCGTGGTCTGCGCCAGCAGCCGCGCGGTCTCGAGGACGACGGCGGCGTGGTCGGCGAACGCCGAGAGCAGCGCGACCTGGTCGGGCCGGAAGCCGTGCTCGTAGCGGTTGGCGGCGAACAGCACCCCGAGGGTCTCCCGACCGCCCGCGATCATCGGGACGCCCAGCAGGGCGACGAGCCCCTCCCCGGCGACCGCGTCGTCGATGTCGTCGGTGTGCGGGACGTCGGCGGTGTCGTAGCGCGCGGCCCACTGCGGCGCGCGGGTCCGCACCACGCGGGCCGCGAGCCCGACGCCCGGCGGCACGATCAGGCGCTCGAACTCGCTGGTGACCGTGCCGGCGGTCGCGCGCACCCGGAGCTCGTCGCGGTCGGGGTCGTACACCGACAGGTAGGTCACGTCGGTGCCGATGAGGTCGTGCGCGCGGAGCACCAGCCGGTGCAGCAGGAGGTCGACGTCGCGGAGCTCGGCGAGCTCGCGCGCGCTGGTGAACAGCGCCGAGAGCTCGTTCTCCCGCCGCCGCGACTGCGCGAGCTCCCGCTGCAGCGCCGCCACCCGGTCGGCGATGGTGCGCGCCGCTTCCGCGCCGAGGTCGGTGGCTTCGAGGCTGCGCGCGATCCGCGCCGCGCCGCCGTGCGGGTCGGCGAGCGCGGCGTCGAGCAGGTCGAGGACGGCCCCGACGTCCAGCGCCTCGTCGGTCATGGCCCGCGCGACGGGAACCGCGGCGCGCGCCGTTCCGCGAACGCCGCGAGCCCCTCGACCGCGTCCGGCGAGGTGAACGCGCGCTGTCCGTAGAGGGCCTCGACCGCGAAGGCCTGGTCCTGGGGCAGGTCGCCGAGCCGCAGGACCGACTCCTTGGTGGTCGCGAGCGCGCTGCCGGACAGGCGCGCCATGCGACCCGCCCACTCGTGCGCCGTCTCGAGCACCTTCCCCGCGGGCACCACGGCGTTGAGCAGCCCGAAGCGCAGGGCGTCGTCGGCCCCGACGCGGTCGCCGAGGAGCAGGAGCTGCATCGCCCAGGCGTGCGGGATCTGGCGGGTCAGCCGCACCAGGGTGCCGCCGGCCGGGACGACACCGACCCCGGTCTCGGGGAAGCCGAACTGCGCGTGGTCGGCGGCGACGCGCAGGTCGGTCGAGAGCAGGATCTCGAAACCGCCGCCGAGGCAGAGCCCGTTCACCGCGCCGATCACCGGCTTGAACAGCCGCGTGTGCTTCTGGTGCGCGCCGTCCCACCGGGAGATGTCGAACCGGCCTTCGGCGAGCGCCGGGATGGACTCGGTGAGATCGGCGCCCACGCAGAACGCGCGCTCGCCGCGGCCGGTCAGCACGGCCACGGCGAGCGCGTCGTCGTCACGGACCTCGGCGAAGGCGTCGGCGAGGTCGTCGTACATCGCCAGGGTCAGCGCGTTGAGCTTGTCCGGGCGGTCGATCCAGATCGTCGCGACGCCGTCGACCTTCTCGAGCGTGATCGTCACTCACACCACTCCCCGCTCGTGCAGCCCGGCCAGTCGCTCGTCGTCGATGCCGAGCATGCCCCGCAGCAGCACGTCCGTGTGCTGGGAGACGCCGGGCGCGAGGCCGCGGGGCTCCGCCGGGGTGGCGCCGAGCTTGATCGGGGTCCCGAACATCTCCAGGTGGCCGAAGTCCGGGTAGTCGACACCGACGACCATGTCGCGCGCCCGGATCTGCTCGTCGCCCACCACTCCGGCGATGTCCTTGACCGCACTCAGCGGCACCTGGTCGCCGGCCAGCCCCTCCAGCTCGGCCTGGGTGCGCGTGGAGAACCAGTCGAGCAGTATCGGCCGGACCTTCGCCTCGTACGTCTCGGGGTCGAACCGCTTGGCCATGGTGTCGATGGCCGGGTCGGTCGCGACGTCGTCGGCGCCGAACATCCCGCACGTGATCGCCCAGAACTTGTCGGTGTAGCCGCCGAAGAAGACGTAGCCGTCCTTGCACGGGAACAGCTCGTAGGGCTTGACGAACGGGTGCTGGTTGCCCAGCGGGGCGGCGACCTTGCCGTCGACGGTGTAGCTGACCACCGCGTTCTCGGTCAGCGAGAGCACGGAGTCCTGCTGGGAGATGTCGACGAGCTGCCCCTCCCCCGACCTCTCGGCGTGCCGCAGGGCGGCGAGCGTCCCGATGACGCCGTACATCGTCGCCGCGAGATCGCCGATGATCGTCCCGACCCGGGCGGGCGGCCGGTCGGCGAACCCGTTCATCGACCACAGCCCGCCCGTGGCCTGCGCGCTGTTGTCGTAGGCCGGGCGGCGCCGGTACGGGCCGGTCTGCCCGTACCCGGAGATCGCGGTGTAGACCAGCCGCGGGTTGATCTCGTGGAGCGCTGTCGGCCCGAGACCGAGCTTGTCCATCGTCCCGGCCCGGAAGTTCTCGACGAGCACGTCGGCCTTCGCGGCCAGCTCGCGCAGGATCTCCTTGCCGTCGTCGGTCTGCAGGTCGAGGGTGATCGCGAACTTGTTGCGGTTGAACTGGGCGAAGAAGGCGCTGAACTCCTCACCACCGTCCGCCGTGAGCTTGGGCGGGAACTCGCGCGCGTAGTCGGGCTCGCGCGGGTTCTCCACCTTGATCACCGTCGCGCCGAGGTCGGCGAGGATCATCGAGCAGTACGGCCCGGCCACGACGCGGGTGATGTCGAGGACGACGACGCCGGCCAGGGGCCGCGGTCCGTCGCCGGCGTCGAGCGCCCAGCCCGTCACGGGTTCACCACCGCCTCGGTCGTGTCCACCCGCA
Source organism: Actinomycetospora flava (assembly GCF_037400335.1). NCBI lineage: Bacteria > Bacillati > Actinomycetota > Actinomycetes > Pseudonocardiales > Pseudonocardiaceae > Actinomycetospora > Actinomycetospora flava. Next base: position 336,583 of record NZ_JBBEGM010000003.1, on the reverse strand, counting down.
GCCGCGCGTCCAAGAGCGTCGCACAGTGCGGGCAGACGGTCTCCTCCAGGCGGATGAGCTGCGGGTCCGGGTGCGGACGGGCGCGCACGCCGTATGCGGCGAGGCGGGCGTCGGCGGCCGACTCGGTGGTGCGGGCGCCCTCGGCCCACGTGTCACCGTCGCCGAGCGGGGCGGTGCAGACGGGGCACGCCCAGCCCGAGGCGGAGCGCCGCGGGGTGCAGGCGTCGGCGCCGGTGCGCACGGCGTCGGCGGGGACCGCCCGCGCCGGGTCGGTGCCCAGTCGCGCCCGGCGCAGCTCGGCGCGCCGTGCCTCGGTGGCGGCGGCGTCCACCCGGCCCTCGACGAGCACGACGCCGTAGACGTCGGCACCGGTCGAGGCGCTGACGTAGCGGTCGGCCACGTCGCGGGCGACGGCCTCGGGGTCGCGCAGCAGCGGGTCGCCGTACCCGCCGCCCCCGGCCACCCACTGCACGAAGACGTCGCGCGGGCCGACGGTGAGGTCCTGCTCGTTGACCTCGAGCTGTTGGCGGTTCCCAGTGGTCAGGCCGTCCTCGGTGGGCCAGCGGTCGCCGTCGAGCAGGTCGGCGACGTTGGTGTCGCGCCAGATCGCGTGGCCGCTGCCGCCGCCGGGCAGCCCGCCGCCGTAGCCGTCGGGCGGCACCTGGCCGGTCGGCGCGAACACCGTCTGCACCACCGATTCGGCGCCGTGGAGCTTCCACGCGAACTCGTGCCCGACGCCGCCGCGGTGCATCCCGTGGCCCATGCTCGCGCCGTTGAGGCGCTTCCAGAGGTAGAGGACGGGGTAGAGCATCTCGTTCATCTCGACGTCGGGCAGCGTGTTGTTGATCTGGGTCATCATCCCGGAGCAGTCGAGCCCGTCCGAGTACGGCTGGGCGCCCTGGCCCATGCCGCCGCCGTCCATGTTGAAGAAGACGAAGTACTCGCCGGACGCGGTGACCGTGCCCGCCGAGATCCCTCCGGTCCACGAGTCCGCCCAGATGCCCTGGGTGCGGTTGCGGATGACCTCGTCGGCGGCGGACTCGATGGCCTGGTTCATGCACTTGGTGACGACACGGCTGACGCGCGCACCGGTCGTCAGGTGCCCGTTGCTGATCGGCGCCGGCGGGACCGGGTCGATCAGCGAGCCCGACTCGGTGATCACGTCGAAGGCGGTCATGACACCCTCGTTGAAGGGGACGTCCCAGGCCAGGATCGGGACGACCGCGGACGCGACGCTGCCGATCGTCGCGCCGTAGCTGCAGTTGACGAAGCCGTTGGTCTGCGGGCTCGTCCCGGTGAAGTCGAACGTGACCTGGTCGCCGTGCTTGGTCATCGTGCAGTGGATCCGGTAGAGCCCGTTGACGTGGCCGTTGTGCTCGGTCCACTCGTCGGCGACGAAGACCCCGTCGGGCACCAGGCGCAGCCGCTCGCGGACGACCTGCTCGCCGAGCTGGAAGCCGAGGCGCACGTACTCCCGGAAGGCCTCGAGCCCGAACTCCCGCACGGTGTCCTGCACCCGGCGGATGCCGGTGTTGTTGCTGGCCACGAGGCTGCGTACGTCGTTCCAGAACGGGCCGGGCACGCGCACGTTGTTGAGCAGCAGCCGCTTGATCGCCTCGACCGGCTGCCCCTTCTCGAAGACCTTGACCCCGGGCGGCAGGCGCAGCGCCTCGCTGTAGCAGTCGTAGGCGCCGGGCGCGAAGCCGCCGGGGGTCATCCCGCCGACGTCGAGCAGGTGCGCCTGCGACTGCGCCCAGCCCACGAGGTCGTCGCCGACGAAGATCGGAGAGATGACGTTGGTGTCCGGCGGGTGACTCGCGCCGGCGGTGTGCGGGTCGTTGCAGATGAAGGCGTCGCCGGGGTACAGCGGCTCGCCCTTGATCACCTCGACGAGGTTGCGGACGGCGACGCCGCCCGATCCGATGTGGAACTGGACGTAGTCGGAGTAGCCGAAGATCTTGCCGGTCGGGTCGAAGAGCGCGGTGTTGAAGTCGCCGGACTCGGTGATCACAGGAGATCCCGAGGAGCGGATCATCGCGTTGCCCATCTCCTCGACGATCGAGTCGAGGCGCATGCGGATCACCTCGAGGGTCACCGCGTCGTAGCCCTCGGGCAGCGTGCTGGCGGTCGTGACTGGGGTGTTCATGGGAGGCCTCTCGAGCGGGGTCAGCGGGAGTCGGCGAGGCGGAGCAGGAAGTGGCCGCCGTCGACGACCTCGACGCTCGCGCCGGCCGGCACGAAGACGGTGGTGTCGGGCTCCTCGATGACGCACGGGCCCTCGGCCCGGCCCAGCGCGGCGAACCCGCGGTGCACGTCGACCGTCGTCACCCGTCCCGTCGCCGGGTCGACCACCGACCGTCGGTAGCTCTGGTGCTCCGCGGCGCCGCCCGCGGTCGTCATGATCTTCTGCGGCTCGGTGCGCCCGACGGCGCGCACGCGGGAGTTGATGAACAGGATCTCGGCCTCGGTCCAGGCCGTGCCGGTGCCGAACTCGGCCTCGTAGTCCTCGATGAACCGCTGCCGCAGCACCGCCTTGCCCTCCTCGGTGAGCGGCTCGGCGGGCAGGCGGGTGGTGACCTCGAAGATCTGGCCGGCGAACTTCATGTCCGCCTCACGGTGGAGCTCCCGGCGCTCCTCGGGGATCTCCTCGGCGGCGAACCACTCGCGGGCGCGGGCCTCGAGCGTGCGGAACTCGCTCTCCAGCAGCTCGGCGGGCTGGTCGAAGGTCCACGGGGTGGTCTGGACCGCGGAGAACACCGAGTCGGCGTCCATGAGGCCGTAGGCGGAGAACACCGCGGCGTTGGAGGGGATGACGACCTCGCTCACCCCGGTCTCGCGGGCGATCGATGCAGCGAACAGGCCGCACGCGCCGCCGAAGGACACGAGCGTGAACTCGCGCGGATCGTGGCCCCGGTTCACGGTGATCTTGCGCAGGGCGTTGGCCATCTGTGACGTGGTCAGGCGGTAGATGCCGGCCGCGGCGGCCTCGACGGTGAGGCCGAGCCGGTCGGCGACGGCGCTCGCGATCGCTCCGCGGGCCCGCTCGACGTCGAGCGCGACCGTGCCGCCGAGGTAGTAGTCGGGGTTGATCAGGCCCAGGGCCAGGGCGGCGTCGGTGACGGTGGGGTCCGTGCCGCCGCGGCCGTAGCAGGCGGGGCCGGGGCGCGAGCCCGCACTGTGCGGGCCGACGCGCAGGAGGTTGCGGCCGTCGACCCAGGCGATGGACCCGCCGCCGGCGCCGATCGACTCGATGTCGACCGCCGTGAGGCTGGTCGGGAACTCGCCGACGACCGCGCGGGGCAGGACGCGGAACTCGTCGTCGATGATCGCGGCGGCGTCGAGGCTCGTCCCGCCCATGTCGGCGGTGAGGATCTGCGCGCGGCCGAGGTCGCGACCCAGGAGCCGCGCGCCGGTGACGCCGCCGACCGGGCCCGAGTTGAACATCGCGATGGGCGCCTTGCCGGTCTCGGTGACCGACAGGAAGCCGCCGTGGACCTGCATGATCTGCACCCGGGTCACCAGGCCGCGCCGCGAGAGCTCGTCGGCGAGCTCGTCGAAGTGCCGGGCCACCAGGGGCTTCACGCCGGCGTCGAGGACGGTCGTGACCATCCGCTCGTACTCGCGGTAGACCGGGGTGAGCTCGCTGGAGAGCGTGTACGGGATGTGCGGGTGGTGCTTGTCCAGGTAGTCGCCGATCGCGCGCTCGTGGGCGGCGTTGCGGAACGACCACAACAGGCACACCGCGATCGACTCGGCGCCCGTCGCGACGAGCTCGTCGACGGCGGCGGTGATCTCGCTCTCGGTCAGCGGCACCAGGACCGTGCCGTGGGCGTCGACGCGCTCGGAGACCTCCACGATCCGCGAGCGCGCCACGATGTCGGGCCGCGAGCGCATGACGTGCGGGTCGCGCTCCTCCCCGCGCGCCGAGCGCGCGATGCGCAGGATGTCGCGGAACCCGCGCGTCGTCAGCAGGCCCGGCTGAGCGAACTTCTGCTCGTCGATGGCGTTGGTGACGATGGTGTTGCCGAGCACGAACCGGTCGACCTCGGGCAGGAAGCCGTTCTCGGCGACGCCCATGCGCTCCTCGAGCACGCGGATGGCGCCGAGGATGCCGGTGGTGACGTCGTCGGTGGAGAACGCCTTGCCGCGGAAGGCCTCGCCGTCGCGGATCGCGACCGCGTCGGTGAACGTGCCGCCGACATCGATGCCCACGTGCAGGGTCATGCTGTTCCTCCGGAGGTCGGGGTGCTCGAGCCGCGCAGCTCGGCGAGGACGGTCTCGGCGTGGTCGGCGCGCACGGCCCGGTCCTGCACGAGGCGGGCGACCACCTTCTCGATCTCGTCGCCGGTGGCCCCGGCGGAGACGGCGACGTTGCGCGCGTGCAGGGACATGTGGCCGCGCTGGATGCCCTCGGTGGCCAGCGCGCGCAGCGCCGCGAGGTTCTGGGCGAGGCCGGTGGCGACGACGACCTCGGCGAGCCGGCGGGCGTCGGGCGGGGCCAGGATGCGGACGGCCGCGCGGGCCACCGGGTGCACCTTGGTGGCGCCGCCGACGAGGCCGACCGGCATCGGGAGCTCGAGGACGCCGGTGAGGTGGCCGTCGGCGTCCTTCTCGAAGTGCGACAGGGCGGCGTAGCGCCCGCGCTCGTCGACGGCGTGGGAGTGCGCACCCGCCTCGACCGCGCGGGTGTCGTTGCCGGTCGCGAGCACGACGGCGGTGATCCCGTTCATGATCCCCTTGTTGTGGGTCGCCGCCCGGTAGGGATCGCTCTCGGCCAACGCGGAGGCGTGGACGATGTTCTCGACGACCTCGGGGCCACCGAGTGCCTCGCTGTCGAACACCGCGCGGGCGCGGGCCAGGCGCATGTCGGCCTTGTTGGTGAGGATCCGCAGCAGGGTGCGTCCGCCCGCGATCCGCCCGGCGCGCTCGGCGACCGCCTCGGCCATGGTGTTCACGGCGTTGGCGCCCATCGCGTCGCGGACATCGACCACCAGGTGCGCGACGACGTAGGTGCCGGCGCGGGACTCGACGAGGCGCACGACCAGGTCGTGCACGCCGCCGCCGAACGAGATCAGTGCGGGGTCCTGCGCGTTCGCGGCCTCGATCAGCTCCTCGCGGGCCTCGAGCAGGCGGACCCGCGCGCCGGCGGGGTCCGCGCACCCGAGGATCTGGATCTGGGCCTGCATCAGCGGCGCGGTGCTCGAGGTGAAGAAGCCGCCGCGCACCCGGGCGATCCGCGCCGAGTTGCTGGCGGCGGCGACCACGGACGGCTCCTCGGTGACCATCGGGACGAGGACGTCCTCGCCGTTGATCGTGAAGTTGGTGGCGACGCCGAACGGCAGCCCCATGACGCCGACGACGTTCTCGATCATGTGGTCGGCCTGGTCGAGCGTCAGGCCCCGCGTCGGGTCGAGCACCCCGAGGTCGGCGGCTCCGAGACCGGCCTGCTCAGCGACGGTCGCCCGCCGCCCCTCCACGTCGAGATCCCGGAACCCGGACAGCCGACTACTGGTCACCACAGCGCCTCCGCAGGCCAGCCCGCCCCCACCACGAGGACGGGGCGGCACGGTCACGAGCGACGTCTCGAGGCCACGTCGCTCCGGTCGGCGGTGACGCTATGGCCGGCACCACACCGGGCACGATGTTGTCCGGTCACACACTTCCCGGGCAAGACATGGTGCATCGGTCCATGGTCGGTGCCCACGGGCTGTGTGGCGGGGTCCCGCGGTGGGGCGGCGACCGGCACGTCGCGCAGATCGCGCAGCCTGTTGATCATGTGGATCGCGCCGGTCGGTGCGCCGACCCGCTACCCCGCGTTCCGGCGAAAGGGACCCCTCGCCGATCTAGCCGACCGAAAGGGCCCTTCGGTCGGAACACCGAGGCGCGCTCAGGCCACCGCGTCCGTCGGGGCCGCGGACACCGCCGGGAGGTGCACGACCTGCGCCGCGAACGTGAGCCCCGCCCCGAACCCCATGAGCAGCGCGCCGTCGCCCGGCTCCGCGCGGCCCGCCACGAGGAGGCCGTGCATGGCCAGGGGCACCGAGGCGGCCGAGGTGTTGCCGGTGTCGACGACGTTGTCGGCCACCGTCACGTGCTCGGGAAGCGCCAGGGCGCGGACGAGCGCGTCGGTGATCCGGGCGTTGGCCTGGTGCGGGACGAACGCCGCGAGCTGCTCGACCTTGACCCCGGCGAGCTCCATCGCCTCCTGGGCGAGCGGGACCATGCGGCTCGTCGCCCACCGGAAGACCGCGGGCCCCTGCATCCGCAGGCCGGGGAACTCGCCGGACGTCCCCGCGTCGCGCCACGTCGGCGACTGCACGATGAGGTCGGCCTGCGAGCCGTCGGCACCCCACGCCACGGGCCCGATGCCCGGCTCGTCGGCGCGGCCGACGACCACGGCGCCCGCGCCGTCGCCGAAGATGAACGCGGTGGAGCGGTCGGCCGGGTCGACGATGTCGCTCATGCGCTCGGCGCCGACGACGAGCACGTGGTCCGCGGTGCCGGACGCGATCAGCGAGGCCGCGAGCTCCAGGCAGTAGCAGAAGCCGGCGCACGCCGCGCCGACGTCCATGGCGGGGCCGTTCACCGCGCCGACGGCGTGCGCGACCTGCGTCGCCACCTGCGGCGAGGTGGCCGTGTGCGACATGGTCGCCACCAGCGTCACGTCGACGGCGGCGGCGTCCACGCCCGCGGCGGCCAGCGCGTCCCGCCCGGCCGCGGCGGACATCGTCACCAACGACTCGTCCTCCCCCGCGAACCGGCGCGAGCGGATGCCGGACCGGGCGAGCACCCAGTCCGGGTCGACCTCGAGCAGGCGGCAGACCTCGTCGTTGCCGACCTCCCGGCGTGGCCGGTAGGCGCCGAGCCCGAGCATGCGAGCGCCGCGCGCGGTGTTCCGGGAGATCATGGGGATGGCGTCCTCCGAACCAGGTGGTCGTCATCGACCACCGTGACCCCGAGGTCCGGTTACTAGGAAGTCCTACCAGTTGGTACGTGGATCGCCTCACAGTCGCCCCGGCGATCTCCTCCCTGAGGGGGAGACCGTCGCCCCGGATCCTCCCGGCGACCGACGTCGCCGCACCGGTCGGGCCGTCACAGTAGGTGTCGGGTGAGCGGTTGACCGTGCCGTAGCGGCATGGTGTCGACTGCTCCCCAGCAGTCGCAGTCAATCGATCGCCGGACGACGGGTGGAGCAGGACATGAGTGGCGCGGGCACCGGCACGGACCGGGACGACCTCACCGGACCGGCCGACGACGCAGCGACTCCCGCACCCGCCGAGGGCGCCGCCCCGGCGCGGCGGAAGCGCTTCCGCTGGCGCACCAAGGACTACACGCCCGAGGAGATGGAGGAGGCCAGGGAGCAGCTGCGCAAGGTCAAGCCCTGGGACGGGCCGATGACGCGGGCCGACAAGTTCATCGTCTTCGCGACGCTGGGCATCGTCGTGTTCAACCTGGCGTCGATGCCCTTCCGGCCGCTCCTGCTCGCCTCGTACCCGACCGGGCTGGCCGCCGTCACCGGCAGCCTCTCGGCGGTCGGCGCGGGCGCCGCGTTCGCCGCCATCGGGCAGGGCCAGCTGTGGCTGGTGATCGCCGCGGGCGTGTTCGGGATGATCAAGTTCGACTGGCTGTTCTGGCTGGCCGGGCGCCGGTGGGGCGCGAAGATCATCGAGATGTGGGCGCCCGGCGACGTCGCGAAGCGGTTCGTGGCGTGGGTGCAGAACGCCCCGCGCTGGGTGCTCGCGTTCGCCGTCGTCCTCTCGGCGCTGCCGGGCATCCCCGCGCCCGCGGTGTTCGCGCTGGCCGGCATGGGGCGGATGCGCCTGGTCCCCTTCCTCATCCTCGACGCGATCGGCGCGGCGCTCGTCGCGGGCCTGGTCGCGGGCCTCGGCTACGGGGTCGGGCAGCACGCCGTCGACTTCGTGCTGATGATCGACAAGTACGCGCTCTGGATCACCCTGACCCTCGTCGTGGTCGTGTCGGTCCGGGCGAGCATGAAGGCGCAGAAGGAGCAGAAGGCCAAGCGGGCCGAGAAGGCCGAGCGAGCCGAGCAGGCCGAGACCGCGGGGAGCGCCGAGTAGAACTCACGCCCCACGGGTGAGGCGCCGGGCGCGGCGCGGGCGAATCCTCGGGTCCGACCCGGGGAGGTGTCGGCCGTGCTCGACGATCGCGAACGAGGACAGCTCGAGGAGATCGAGAGGGCACTGCTCGGGGACGCGGAGCTGCAACGGCGGCTCCGGGCGCCCGGAGCGCGTCTGCGCCGGAGGTTCGAGACGCCGGCGCTCGTGGTGCTCGTCGCGTTCCTCGCGGTCGCGGCGTTCGGCCTGCTGGTGCTCGGCCTGCCGCTGCAGGCGATGGTCGTCGTCGGCGTGGGGATCTGGCCGTGGTCGGTGCTGCGCCGGCGCTGGCGGGCGCGACGCCGACCTCAGGCCGGCGACTGATCCAGCGACTGATCCAGCAGGGCGACCAGCTCGTCGGCCCCGGCGAGGTGGTGGTCGAACCGGTCGGCCGGACCCGGCGGGTCGGCGCCGGGCCGGTCGAGGAAGGCGGTCCGCATCCCGGCCGCCTGCGCCCCGCGCAGGTCCCAGGCGTGCGCGGCGACCATGAGGATCCGCTCGGGTGGGCGACCGACGCGCTCGATCGCCAGCCGGTACACCGCCGGGTCGGGCTTGTAGCTGCGGACGGCCTCGGTGGACAGCGCCGTGTGCCAGCGCAGCCCGGCGTGCGCGCAGAGCCGCACCAGGGTCGTGTGGTCGGCGTTCGACAGCGCGAGCACCTCGTACCGCGCGGCGAGACGCTCGAGGAGCTCGGCGGTGTCGGGCCAGGCGTGCAGGCGTCCGGTGACGCCGGCGAGGGCGTCGAGGTCCCCCTCGCCCACGACCACGCCCGCCGCCTCGCGGTCGAGCACGTCGGCCGGGACGTACTCGCGCTCGCCGGCGACGACACGGCGGTGCTCGGCGGCCACGTACCCCTGCCATCCCGCGACGGCGGCCGCGACATCCGGCACCAGGCCGCGGATCGCGTCCCGCAGACCCGCCTCCTGGTCCACGAGCGTGCCGAGGACGTCGAACACGACGGTGTCGACGGTCATCACGGGACCTCCTGGTGCTGCGTCACCGGTTCGGGAGGTGATGGTGGACGAGGACTCCGTCACCGGTCAAGATGGTGACGTGGAGTTCGCGTTCGTCAGCGGCAACCTCGCGCTCGACCTCGCGGGGACCCTGCGGTGGCGGCGCACCGAGCCCGAGGAGCAGCTGGTCGACCCGGCGGCGCTGCAGGCGTGGCTGACGGCCTCGGGCGCGGTGTCGGAGCCGGTGCGCGTCGACGCCGCGGCGCTGGCGAGCGCCCGACGGCTGCGCGAGGCGGCCTACCGGCTGGCGTGCGACCGGCTCGAGGCCCGCGCGTTCGACCCGGAGAGCCTGGCGATCGTCAACGAGGCGTCGGCCGGGCCGGCGACGGCGATCACCCTCGGCGCGGAGGGCCGGGCGATCCGCCGGGGGGACGTGCGCGCCGCCCTCGGCGACGTGGCGCGCTCGGTGATCACGGTGCTGACCGACCCGTCGGGGCCGCCGCTCAAGGAGTGCGGGCGGGAGGCCTGCACCCGGCTCTACCTCGACCGCTCCCGCGGCGCCCGCCGGACCTGGTGCGGCATGGACGAGTGCGGCAACCGCGTCAAGGCCGCGGCGTACCGTGCCCGTCGCCGGTCGGCGGGGGGCGCACCGAGCTGAGCGCCATGGCGATGAAGTCCTCGCCCAGGTCCTGCAGGGTCCGCGCGCCGTCGGGCCGGTACCACCGGTGCATCCAGTTGAACATCCCGATGATGCCCAGCACCGCCACGGCGGGGTCGATGTCCGTGCGGAAGCCGCCCTCCTGCACCCCCGAGCGGATGATCTCGGCGAAGGCGCGGCCCGACCGGTCGGCGTTGTCGCGGATGCGGTCGGCCTCCGGGCCGGACATCACCTCGTGCACGTTCTCGGCGAGGAACACGAACAGCTCGGGCAGCTCGGCCATCGTGCGCACGTACTCGCGCAGCGACGACTCGAGGCGCTGCGGCGCGGGCTCGGGCAGCGCGGCCACCTCGTCGACGCGCTCGCGCAGCGTCTCGAGCGGGCGGTACAGGAGGCCGACGAGCAGCTCCTCCTTGGTGCCGACGTAGTAGTAGAGCGTCGCGCGGTTGACGCCGACCTCGACGGCCACGTCCTCCAGGGTCGCCGGGCTGTAGCCCAGCCGCTGGAAGACCCGGGCCGCGCCCGCGAGGATCTCGGCCCAGCGCTCGTCGGACCGGCGACCGCTCGCCTGCCGGCGCTCCAGCCGGCGCCGCGCGATGTCACTGTCCGGGGCGTCCGGCGCGGCGCGGCGCCGGCGTGACGCGGACACGGGCGATCGCACTCCCTCGGCTGCGGACGGGCCCGGGAGCACCCCGGGCCTCGCGCCGGTCACCCTAACTCCCACACCCGCTCGGACGAGCCGACCGACCCGGCGTGCAGCGGGAGCGGGTCGACGCCGAGGTCGAAGGCCACCAGCCGGCCGGTCAGCGCCTCGGTGACGTAGAGCCGGCCGTCGCCGCCGACGCAGCAGTTGGTCGGCTGGGTCCCCTCCCCCGTCACCAGCGTGTCGACGAGCTCGCCGCCGGCGAACACGAACACCGCCTGCCCGACGCTTCCGCAGACGTAGAGACGCCCGGCGGCGTCGAAGCAGAGGCCGTCGGGCATCCCGCCCGGTAGCTTGACCAGCCGCTCCGGGGTCCCGAACACGCCGGCCTCGACGTCGACGACGAGGACCCGGCGCGTCAGCGACTGCGCCAGGTACAGGCGCCCGTCCGGGCCGAACGCGAGCCCGTTGGGCATCGCGGGGACCTCGAGCGCACCCAGCACCTCGCCGTCCGCCCCGAGCGCGACGACCCGGCCGGGGCCGACGTCGGGGAGGTCCTCCCAGTTGGCGCTGTCGGTGACGTAGAGCGTGCCGTCCGGCCCGAAGCACAGGTCGTTGGGCCGGTGCGGCGCCGGCCCCGGCAGGTCGGCGCTCACCGTGGTCACGGTCCCGTCGACGTCCACGCGCTGCACGCACCCGGGCAGCTGGCGCGGCGCGCGCCAGAACCCCCGGCCCGCCGCGGACAGCCCGCCGTTGTTCGCGACGTAGAGCTCCCCGTCGGCGCCGAGCACGCTGCCGTTGGGCGCCCCGCCGCAGTCGCCGAGCACGCGGACGTCCCCGCCCGGCGAGACCGCGGCGACCGCCTCGCCCTGCATCTCGGCCACGGCCACCGAGCCGTCGGCCCGCCAGGTCGGCCCTTCCGGGAAGCGCAGACCCTCAGCGACGATCGATGCTCCGCTCATGTCGCCCGACGCTAGGACTTCCGAGCGGCGAGCGTCAACGTTTATGCTGACGACCGCCACTCACCTCGACGACAGGGGTCAGGCCATGACCGACGGCACCGCCGCCGATCCGCCGCCGGAGCTGGACGGTCCGGACGGCGCCCCGCTCGCGCGCGAGCTGATGCGGCGCATGCAGCGCGTCCGCCTCTTCGAGGAGGCGACGATCGCGCTGTTCCGCGCGGGCGAGCTGCCGGCCATGGTGCACCTCTCGATCGGCCAGGAGGCCGCGGTCGTCGGGGCCTGCCTGGCCACCCGGACCTCGGACTACATGACCGGCAACCACCGCTCCCACGGCCACCCCATCGCCAAGGGCGCGCGGCTCGACGCCCTGATGGCCGAGCTGCTGGGCAAGGCGACCGGGGTCTGCGGCGGCAAGGGCGGCAGCATGCACCTCGCCGACTTCTCGGTCGGCAGCCTCGGCGAGTCGGGCATCGTCGGCTCCGCCATCCCGGTCGCGACCGGCGCGGGACTGGCCGCGCAGGTCCGCGGCACCGGGCAGGTCGCGCTGTGCTTCTTCGGCGACGGCGCGGCCAGCGAGGGCGTGCTGCACGAGTCGATGAACATGGCCGGTCTCTGGGACCTGCCCGTCGTCTACTTCTGCGAGAACAACGGCTACGCGGTCAGCGTCACCACCGAGGAGTCGCTGTCGGTGCCCGACGTGGCGATGCGCGCCGCGGGCTACGGGATGCCGGGCGTGACCGTCGACGGGCAGGACGTGCTCGCGGTGTACCGCGCGACCCGCGAGGCGGTCGAGCGCGCGCGGCGCGGTGAGGGCCCGAGCCTGGTCGAGGCGAAGACCTACCGGTTCCACGAGCACGCCTACGGGCTGGTCCTGCCCCGGCCCTACCGCGACCAGGCGGTGGTCGACAGCTGGTTCGACACCGTCGACCCGATCACCCTGTTCCATGACCGCCTGCTCGCCGACGGCGTGCTCACCGCCGGGGAGCTGCAGGCGTTGCGCGACGAGGTCGCCGCCGAGGTCGAGGCGGCCGTCGAGTTCGCGCGCCGCTCGCCCTACCCGCCGCCGGAGGCCGCGTGGACCGACGTCTACGCGCCCGGCCACGACCCGCAGGAGGTGTCCGCGTGAGCGCCCCCGCCGCCCGCCGCAAGCCCGTCCGCGCCCAGCAGCTCGGCTTCCTGCAGGCGATCAACCGGGCCCAGCACGAGGAGATGGCACGCGACGGGAGCGTCGTGCTGATGGGCCAGGACCTCCGGGCCAACGTCTTCGGGGCCGCCGCGGGCGCGCTCGAGGCGTTCGGGCCGAGCCGCGTGCGGGACCTCCCGCTCGCCGAGGCCGGGTCGATCGGCGTCGCCGCCGGCGCGGCGATGGCGGGCCTGCGCCCGATCGTCGACCTGACCGTCGCGAGCTTCGTGTTCGGCGCGATGGACCAGTTCGTCTCGCAGCTGGCGAAGGCGCGCTACATGTTCGGCGGCCAGGCCACGCTGCCGGTCGTGGTGCGCGCGGCGCTCTACTACCAGGGCGGCACGGCGGGCCACCACGCCGACCGCCCGTACCCGATGTTCATGAACGTGCCCGGGCTGAAGATCATCGTGCCGTCCACCGCGCCGGACCTGCTCGGGCTGCTGAAGTCCGCGGTCCGCGAGGACAACCCCGTGCTGTGCTTCGAGGACGCGAACCTGTGGGGCCGCAAGGGCCGCGGGCCCGCGGTGCCCGAGGACGCCGAGCACCTGGTGCCGCTGGGCTCCGCCGCCGTCCGGCGGCCGGGTTCGGACGTCACGATCGTCGGGATCGGGCTCGGCAGCTGGCTGGCGAAGCAGGCGGCCGAGGAGCTCGCGGCCGACGGCGTCGACGCCGAGGTGATCGACCCGCGCACGCTGGTCCCGATGGACTGGCCGACGATCCTCGCCTCGGTGCGCCGCACCGGGCGCTGCGTGGTCGTCGACCCGGCGAACCGGACCTGCAGCGCGGCGAGCGAGATCGCGGCGCGCGTGGTGGAGGACTGCTTCGACGCCCTGCGCGGTCCGGTCGTGCGCGTCACCACCGACGACACCCACGTGCCCTTCAGCCCGGCGCTGGAGAAGCAGATCTACCCGACGCAGGCCAAGGTCGTCGCCGCCGTGCGGCGCGCGCTGGCCTGACACCCCGAGGAGGCGCAGGACCCATGGCGCGGCACGAGGTACGGCTCCCCCAGCTCTCCATGGGGATGAGCGACGCCGAGATCATCGACTGGTACGTCGAGGACGGCGAGGAGGTCGCGGCGGACGCCGACCTGGTCGAGATCGAGGCCGAGAAGGCCCGCCAGATGATCGTCGCGCCGCACGCGGGCGTCGTCCGCGACCTGCAGGGCGACAGCGGCGACGTGGTGGACGTCCGCGGGTTGCTCTGCGTGATCGAGAGCTAGGAGGACTCCCGCAGCACGCGCTTGAGCACCTTGCCGCTCGCGTTGCGGGGCAGGTCCTCGTGCACCACGAACAGCGCGGGGACCTTGTAGCCGGCCAGGTGCGCCCGGCAGTGCTCGCGCACGGCGGCCTCGTCGAGGTCCGCGCCGGGCTCGAGCACCACGTGGGCCCGGACCGTCTCGCCCCAGTGCGGATCCGGGGCACCCACCACGGCCGCGTCCCGGACCGCGCGGTGGGCGACGAGGACGTCCTCGATCTCCACGGGGTAGATGTTCTCGCCACCCCGGATGATCATGTCCTTCTTGCGGCCCTCCAGGTAGAGGTAGCCCTCCCCGTCGCGGCGGGCCATGTCCCCGGAGCGGAACCACCCGTCGCGCAGGACCTCCGCGGTCGCCTCCGGTGCGTCGAGGTAGCCGTCCATCACGGCGTCGGCGCGGGTGGTGATCTCGCCGACCTCGCCGTCCGGCACGGCCCGCCACTCGTCGCAGAGCCGCAGGTCGACGCCGAACGCGGGCTTCCCGATCGAGCCGAGCAGGTGCTCGTGCCCGGCGGCCGCCCGCCGGTGGTCCTCGGGGCCGAGGATCGTCTGGATGCCCGCCTCCGTCCCGGCGCCGAACGCGTTGACGAAGTCGCAGCCGAAGCGGTCCATGGCCCGCCGCAGCAGCGCCGGCGACATCGGGGAGCCGCCGTAGACGATGGTCCGCAGGTCCGGGAACTCCGACGCCGCCACGAGCGGGTCGGCGAGCAACGTGTCGATCATGGTCGGCACCAGGAACACCTGGGTGAGCCCGCCGGAGGCCATCCACCGCGCCACCGTCGGCGGGTCGAACTGCGGGAGCACCAGCGAGGTGTAGCCGCGGGCGATGCCGCTGAGCAGCCAGTACATGCCCGCGATGTGGAAGTACGGCGCGGCGGAGTAGTGGAATGTCTCGCGCGTCAGGCCGGCCGACACCACCGTGGTCGCGGCGAGGTGCTTGCCGAACCGCTGGGAGTGCACGGCGGCCTTGGGGGTCCCCGTCGTCCCGCTGGTGAAGGCGAGGCAGACGGGGTCGGTGTCGTCGACGGCGACGTCGGGGTCGACGTCGTCGCCCTGCTCGACGAGCTCCTCGTAGGACACGTCCCCGGCACCCGCGTCGTAGCCGACGGTGGGGAGGCCGGGGAGGTCGACCAGGTCCGCGTACCGGCCGCCGAGGAACAGGACCTTCGGCGCCGCCCGGCGCAGCACGGCCGCCAGCTCCGGCGCCGCGAGGCGGAAGTTCAGCGGCACGAACACCGCGCCGAGCTTCAGGCAGGCGAGCAGCGTCTCGACGTACTCGGGCGAGTCGGTGGCGAACAGCGCCACGCGGTCGCCCTTCACCACGCCCCGGCGCGCCAGCTGCGTCGCCACCCGGTTCACCCGCGCGTCGACCTCGGCGAAGGTCCGGTGCCCGGTCCCGGTGACGAAGCACCGCGCGTGCGGGACGTCCCGGGCCTGGACGCGGATCCAGTCCGCCATCCGCAGGTTCGCCGGCATGCGCGTCAGGCCGGGGTGACGTCGGGGTCGGCGACCGCCGGCGTCGGGGCCGGCTCGGCGGCGGTCGCCGTGTCCCGCATCGTCGCGGCGATCGCCACCCCGACCGCGGCGACGACGAGCAGCAGGACCGCCGGGGCGAAGCGGCTCCCCGTCACCTCGGCGCTCAGCGCGGAGAGGTAGGGCCCGAACCCGGCGCCGAGGGCCCCGCCGAGCCCGTAGCCGAGCGCCGCGCCGGTGTAGCGCACGCGGGTCGGGAACGAGGCGGTGAAGGACGCGAAGGCCGGGACGGCGACCGCCCCGCCGATGCAGACGAAGGCGATGAAGCCGATCACGCCGAGCGCGCCCGCACCGCCCTCCGCACCGACCGCGGACATCATCGGGAACACCACGACGGCGGCGAGCACGAGCAGCACGATCTGCACCCGCTGCCGGCCCCAGCGGTCGACGAGCTTGCCGGTGAGCAGCATGCAGGGCATGGCGCTGAGCATGCCCACCGACGCGAAGCGCGCGGCCTCGCCGGGGGCCAGCCCGCCCGCGGTCTGCAGGTAGATCGGCAGGTAGGCGGACGCGAAGTACCCGATGAACAGCACCGACGCGGCGAGCACGACGACCCGGCCGAGGGCGAGCGGGTGCTGCCGGACGATGTCGCGGACCGGGGTCTTCGACGACGTCTCCTCGCGCGCGGCGTTGCGCTTGAACTCCGGGGAGTCGTCGAGCCGGGTGCGCAGGACGAGCACC
Organism: Actinomycetospora flava; assembly: GCF_037400335.1. Classification (NCBI taxonomy): domain Bacteria; kingdom Bacillati; phylum Actinomycetota; class Actinomycetes; order Pseudonocardiales; family Pseudonocardiaceae; genus Actinomycetospora; species Actinomycetospora flava. Next base: position 320,602 of record NZ_JBBEGM010000003.1, on the reverse strand, counting down.
AGCACGGTCAGCGGCAGCGAGAGCAGCAGCGGGATGCGCCAGCCCCAGGCGCCCATGACGTCGTCGGCGATGACCAGCGTGACCACACCGACGACGGCCGGGGCCAGCGCCGCGCCGAGGGCGTTGCCCAGCGGCGTGATGGAGGCGAGGAAACCGTAGTTGCGCCGGGTGCCGTGCTCGGTCACGAACGTCGCCGAGCCCATCAGCTCGCCGCCCGCCGAGAAGCCCTGCACGAGGCGCAGGAGCACCAGCAGGACGGGCGCGAGGACGCCGATGGTCGCGTAGGTCGGCAGCAGACCGATGACGAACGTCGCCGTCCCCATCGTCACCACCGTGGCGATGAGGGTGAAGCGCCGCCCGCGCCGGTCGCCGAGGCGCCCGAAGAACAGCCCGCCCACCGGCCGCGCGAGGAAGCCGGCGCCGAGGGCGAGCAGCGCGGCCAGCACGCCGGTCGCCGGGTTGTCGGCCGGGAAGAACAGCGGCGCCGTGAACACCACCAGGTAGGTGTAGATGGCGAAGTCGTACGCCTCGATCATCGTCCCGAGCATCCCGGCGGTCCCCGCCCGGCGCGCTGACTGGTGGCTCTGCGGAGCCGGTGCCTCGGCAGTCGACATGGCGCTCTTCTCTCGTCAACAACAACGTAGACGTTGAAACTGTGGCGGGAAGTCAAGGTCAAGTCAAGAACGGATACGGCGTCTACGTTGACGTTGACTACGGCGTCGCGAGTCTGCGACCTTGCGGTCGGAGCGCCGAGGTGAGGAGTGCCGGCATGGCGGACGAGCAGGGGTTCGAGGCGATGGACTTCGTCGCCTCCGCGGGCGTCGATCTCGACGGCGTCGACCTCGAGGCGCTCGGGCGCCGGTACCGCGAGGAGCGGGCCCGGCGCGTCGACGACGACCGGGCTGCCTTCGTCGACCTCAGCGGCGACCGGGCGCGCTACGCCGCCGACCCCTTCTCCGCGCCCGAGCCGCGCGCGCCCGTCGCGGACACGGTCGAGCTGGTCGTCGTCGGGGCGGGGTTCGGGGGCCTGCTCACCGCGATCCGGTTCCGCGAGGTGGGCTTCACCCGCATCCGGCTGATCGACACCGCCGGCGACGTCGGCGGGGTCTGGTACTGGAACCGCTACCCGGGCGCCATGTGCGACGTCGACTCCCTGACCTACCTCCCGCTGCTCGAGGAGACGGGCTACGTGCCCCGCGACCGGTACGCGGGCTCCTCCGAGATCCGCGCGTACGCCCGGCGACTGGCCGCGTCCCACGGCCTCGACGACCTCGCGCTGTTCCACACCACCGTGACCGGGCTGCGGTGGGACGAGGACACCGCGCACTGGGTGACCACCACCGACCGGGGCGACGAGATCGCCTCGCCGTTCGTGATGATCGCCGACGGCAACTTCAACCGCGTGCGCATCCCGGCGATCCCCGGTCTCGGGGACTTCCGCGGGCACTCGTTCCACACCAGCCGGTGGGACCACGCCTACACCGGCCCCGACCTCGGCGGGCTCGCCCGCAAGCGCGTCGGCGTCATCGGCACCGGGGCCACCGCGGCCCAGGTCGTGCCGCCGCTGGCGCGCGCCGCCGGGCACCTCGTCGTCTTCCAGCGCACGCCGTCGACGGTCGGCGTCCGCGCCAACCGCCCCCTCGACCCGGACGCCCTCGCGGGCCTGGAGCCGGGGTGGCAGCGGGAGCGGATCCGGAACTTCACCGCCATCGTGTCCGGCCGGCGCCAGCCCGTGGACCTCGTCCGCGACGGCTGGACCGACTACCACCAGGCGGCCCCGGTCCCCCGCGACGACGAGGACGCCGCGGCCGCCGCGCGGCGGGGCAACCTGCTGCACATGGAGGCGCTGCGGGCCCGCGTCGACGCCGCGGTCCACGATCCCGTCACCGCCGAGGCGCTCAAGCCCTGGTACGCGTACTTCTGCACCCGCCCGGTGTTCCACGACGAGTACCTCGCCACCTTCAACCGGCCCGACACGACGCTGGTCGACACCGGCGGGCAGGGCATCGAGCGCTTCTCCGAGGCCGGGGTCGTCGTCGACGGCGTCGAGCACCCGCTGGACTGCCTCGTGTTCGCGACCGGCTTCACCTACGGCACGCCCTACACCGAGAAGACCGGGTTCGACATCATGGGGCGGGACGGGCTGCGGATCTCGGAGAAGTACGCGACGCGGTTCTCGACCCTGCACGGGCTCATGAGCCGCGGCTTCCCGAACCTGTTCATGATCCCGGGCGGGAACATGCAGTCCTCCGTGACGCTCAACGTGCTCTACACGCTCGACGAGAACGCGCTGCACGCGGCGGGCGTCGCGGCCCGCACGCGCGAGCTCGGGGCGCGCTGCTTCGACGTCGAGGCCGACGCGGAGGAGAAGTGGGTCGCGGAGTGCGTCGCGCACGCCCGGGACAACGCCGAGTTCCTCGAGTCGTGCACGCCGAACCGCTTCAACGCCGAGGGCGACCTGTCCCGGCGGGCCCTGGCCTCGTCGAACCATCCCCTGCCGGTGCTCGAGTTCTTCGACCTCCTGCGGGCGTGGCGCGACGAGGGCTCCCTGCCGGGCCTGGAGCTCGGCTGAGCCGGGACCGCCTCAGGCCACCTCGGCCGCGCTCCCCCGCCGGGGCTCGACCACGTAGTCGTCGAGCCCCGAGGCGCGCATGAAGTGGTGGAAGTCGACGTTGCGGAACGGGCTGTTGACGGTGACCCGGCCCCGCGCGTTGCGGTAGTAGGTCGACATCCCGGGATGGGTCCACACCATCGACGCGTGGGCCGCGTCCACCTCGGCGTTGTAGGCGTCGTGGACGTCGCGGCGGCACTCGATGCTCCCGGCGCCCGCGCGGAACATCTCCTCGAGCATCCGGCGCACGTAGCCGGTCTGCTGCTCGAGGACCACGATGAAGCTCCCGCCGTGGCCGGGCTGGAGGTTCGGGCCGTAGAGGCAGAAGAAGTTCGGCAGGTCGGGCACGACCGTGCCCAGGTAGGCCTGGGCGTCGTCGTCGTCCCAGATCTCGCGGATCGTGCGGCCCGAGCGGCCGCGGACCTCCATCGAGCCCAGGAAGCGCACCACGTCGAAGCCGGTCGCGGCGACCAGCACGTCGACCTCGCGCTCGACGCCGTCGCCCGCGACGACCGCGTGGGGGCGCACCTCCGCGGCGCCGTCCGCCGCGAGCGTGACGTCGTCGCGGCGCAGCGCGCGGTACCAGCCGTTGTCGAACAGCATCCGCTTGCCGTACGGCGGGTAGGTCGGCAGGACCTTCGGCAGCAGGTCCTGCCGGTCGCCGAGCTCGCCCTCGATGTACCGGGTGAAGAACTCGCGGTGGCGGTCGTTGACCTCGTTGAGCGACCGCTCCGGGTGGGGCCACGCGGGGTCGCGCTGCAGCGTCGGGTGGAGCTTGTCGTTGAAGTTCCAGAACAGCCGCAGCCGGTACCACAGGCGGTAGAGCGGGACGGTCGTCAGCAGCCACCGCAGCGGGTCCGGCACGGGCGTCTGGAACTTCTCGAACGGCACGATCCACTGCGGCGAGCGCTGGTAGACGTGGACCTCCGCGGCGTCGCGCACGATCGCCGGCACCACCTGCATCGCGCTCGCCCCGTTGCCGATCACGGCCACGCGCTTGCCGGTGACGTCGAGGTCCTCGGGCCAGTCCCCGGTGTGCGCGCGCTCGCCGGCGAAGGTGTCGAGCCCGGGGACGTCCGGCCACACCGGGCGGGCGAACGCGCCGACCGCGCTGATCAGGACGTCGGCGCGCAGGGTCCGCGCCGCGCCGTCCGCGCCCCGCACGTCGACCTCCCAGGACTGCGCGGGCTCGTCCCACTGTGCGGCGAGCACCTCGGTGCGCAGCCGGACGCGGGGGCGGACGCCGAGATCGGTGGCGGCCGACTCGAAGTAGTCGTGGAGGGTGTCGCGCAGCGAGAAGTACGCCGGCCAGTCGTAGGTGTCGTAGAACGAGTAGCTGTAGAGGTGGCTCGGGGTGTCGACCCCGCAGCCCGGGTACCGGTTGCGCCACCACGTGCCACCGACCGCGTCGGCCTTCTCGAGGATCGTGTACTCGACCCCCAGCCGGGCCAGCTCGACGCCGATCGCGATGCCCGAGGCCCCCGCCCCGACGACGATCGCGCGGAACCCCGGCGGCGGCACCGCGTCGGCGGGCGCCGGCCGGTCGGCGTCCTGCTCGGCCGGGAGCCCGAAGACCTGGCGCAGCATCGGCCCGTACTCGGCGGGGACGTCCTGGGCCATCGACACCGACAGCATGCGCACGAGCAGGGCCTCGGAGGGCTCGGGGATCGCGGGCGGGCGCCCGCCGAGCCAGGCGGTGATCGCGTCCGCGGCGGCGTCGCGGATCTCCTGCTGCACCTCGGGCGGGAGCCCGGCGTCGTCGTGGTCGCTCATCCCGCGGGCGCGGGTGGGGCGGTAGGGCGCCTCGAGCCACCGCTCGTCCCCGCCGAGCTGCACGAGCATCGGGAGGAGCGAGGGGATGTTGGCGATCGCGACCGCCTCGTCGACCGGGGCGCCGGCATCCATGGGTCGTCCTTTCGTCGCCGACGGGCAGCGACCCGAGAGTATGCGTCAACGTTGACGCTGACAAGTCGGTCTCACGGGCGACGCCGCCGGGCCAGCACCGCCGCGAACTCGACGCCGTGCAGGGCCTGCTCCTCGAGGGCGAGGCCGTGGTCGAGGGCCCGCGCCGCCGCGTCCTTGAGGTGGAGGTTCAGCACCCGCTTGGTGCTCTGCAGGGCGAAGGGCGGCATCGCCGCTCACCGCCGGGCCAGGGCGGTCGCCGTGGCGAGCACCGCCGGGTCGTCGGCGACCTCGGTGGCCAGACCGACCGCGACGGCCTCCTCGGCGGTGAGTACCTCGGCGCCGAGGAGCAGGCGTTTCGCGCGGTTGACCCCGATGATCGCCGGCCAGAGCGCCGCGCTGCCGTTGCCCGCGGTCACCCCGCCGGCGACGTGCCGGTCGCCGAGGTGCGCGCGGCGGGCGACGACCGCGGCGTCGGCGAGCGTCGCGAGCACGGCACCCAGCCCGAGGGCGTCGCCGTTGACGGCTGCGACCACGGGTTTCTCGAGGTCGAGCAGGGTCTCGACGATCATCCGCGCCTCCTGCACGGGGGTGAGCCCGGTCAGCGTGGTGAAGGTCCGCGACGCGCTGCTGTCGCCCCCGCGGCAGAAGGTGTCGCCCGCCCCGGTGAGCACGACCGCACGGACCCGCTCGTCGGCGCGGGCGCGCACGAACAGCCGCGTCAGCTCCGAGTGCATCGCGTCGTCGACGGCGTTCCCGTGCTCCGGGCGGTCGAGCGTGAGCGTCGCGACGCCGTCGTCCACGGCCACCCGGATGCGACTGAACTCCTGCTGGTCGAGCACGGCGCTACTGCCGGCGGAGCTCACGCTTGAGCACCTTGCCCGCGGCGTTGCGCGGCAGGTCGTCGTGGACGACGAAGCGCGCCGGCACCTTGAAGCCCGCCAGCCGGGCCCGGCAGTGGGCCCGCACCTCGTCCTCGTCGAAGCGCGCGCCGGGACCGACGACGACGTGGGCGCGCACGACCTCGCCCCAGTGCTCGTCGGGGACGCCGACCACCGCGACCTCCCGGAGCGCCGGGTGCTCGCCGAGCACGTCCTCGATCTCGACGGGGTAGACGTTCTCCCCGCCCCGGATGATCATGTCCTTCTTGCGCCCGGCCAGGTACAGGTAGCCCTCGCCGTCGCGGCAGGCCAGGTCGCCGGTGCGGAGCCACCCGTCGGCGAGCACCTCGTCCGTCGCGTCGGGCTGCCCCAGGTAGCCGTCCATGGTGGCGTCGGCGCGGAAGACGAGCTCGCCGACCTCGCCGTCGGCGACCTCGCGCATGTCGTCGTCGCACACCCGCAGGTCCACCCCCGTCACGGCGCGCCCGATCGAGCCGAGCAGGTGCTCGTGGCCGTCGAGGGCGAGCCGGTGGTCCTCCGGGGTGAGGCTCGCGGAGCACCCGCCCTCGGTGCTGCCGAACATGTTGAGGAAGTCGCAGTCGAACACCGCCATGGCCCGGCGCAGCAGCGCCGGCGACATCGGCGACCCGCCGTAGCCGATCGACCGGACCGCCGAGAGGTCGCCGGTGCGCACGGCCTCCTGCTCGAGCAGCATCGCGATCATGGTGGGCACGAGGAAGACGTCCGAGAGCTCCCCCGACGCCATCCAGCGCGCCACCGTCGGCGGGTCGAAGGCGGGCAGGATCAGCGAGGCGTGGCCGCGCGCGATGCCGGCGAGCACGTAGTTCATCCCGCCGACGTGGAACAACGGCGAGGCCGTGTAGTGCACGGTCGTGCTCGTCATCCGCCGGTCGATCAGGCACTGCACGACGAGGTGCTTGACCATGCGCTGCGAGTGCACGACCCCCTTGGGCAGGGCCGTCGTCCCGCTGGTGAAGGCGAGGCACACGGTGTCCGCGTCGTCGATCTCGACGTCGATCTCGACGTCCGCGCCGCGCTCGAGCAGGTCGGCGTAGCTCCGGTCCCCCGCCGGCGCGTCGTAGCAGATCGTCGCCACCAGCCCGGGCACGTCGAGCGCCCGCGCCGCCTCGGCGTACCGGGCACTGAAGAACAGGACCTTCGCCTCCGCGGTCCGCAGCAGAGCCTGGAGCTCGGGCAGCGCCAGCCGGAAGTTCAGCGGGACGTAGACGGCGCCGAGCTTGAGGCACGCGAGCAGCGTCTCGACGTAGTCGGCGGAGTCGGTCGCGAACAGGGCGACGCGGTCGCCCTTGCTGACGCCGAGGCCGGCCAGCTCCCCGGCCACCCGGTTGACGCGGCCGTTCACCTCGGCGAACGTCCGCGCCCCGGTCCCGGTGACCAGGCAGGGCCGGTGCGGGACGTTCCGCGCGTGGATGCGGATCCAGTCGGCCATCCGCGAGTTCCGTTGCATCGCACCGACTCCGTCATCGCTGGCGTTGACGGATCGGAGCCTAGTGAGCGCGCGGGGAACGCGTCAACGCGCTCGCTGACGAGGTCGCGGGCAACGGCGAGGAGTGGGGCAGGTCGGGCTCGAACCGACGACCTGACGGATTATGAGTCCGCTGCTCTGACCAGCTGAGCTACTGCCCCCCGGGTGCCGTGCACTCCCGGCGGGCGTTCACGACCGGGCGAAGCGTACGACACCGGGTGGGTCGCCCCCGCGGTGCTCGGGACGAGATCCGGGTTTCGGGAGCGCATGTCCCGCTGAGCGGAGCGTCCGCCCCACGAATCCAGATCTTGCCCGGGGTCGTGACGGCTGAGTTACCCCCCGTGACGTCGCCGTGACCTCACCGAGATCTACCTGAGGGCAACCTGAGAGGCCCTTGACATGCACGGACGGCGTCGCGTGGTCACGAAGCCCCGCGACGCTTCGTGATGATCTCGTTACCGAGTCCCGAAATGGGCCGTTCTGAGTTGAATCGGCAGGCGAAGGACGGCGATGGTTCCGCCGTCCGGGTCAAACCTGGCGCGGACAGTCCCCGTCCTGATCGGGAAGGACCCCCATGAAGAAGAGCACGATGCGCCTCGCGTTCGCCGCCGTCGCCGTTCCCGCGGCCGTCACCGGCTTCGCCGCCCCGGCCGCCAACGCGGTCGAGCTCGCGCCGTACGCCCACCAGCTCGACAAGGACGTGGCGGCCACCGAGGCCGAGGTCGGCGCGGTCCTCGACGACCTGGGCCTCGAGGCCGCCGAGTAGGCAGCACGACCAGCACCACCAGCAGGACCAGCACGACAGCCGCTCCCCACAGCAGCTTCCGCGAGGGCCCGGGTCGACGCCGACCCGGGCCCTCCGCGCGTCCGCTCCACCGGCAGCCCTGGACAGCGCGCGGTTCGCCGACGACCCTGGGGAACACCGATCTCACACGGACCGCTCGGAGGCCGCCATGCGCCTGGGACGTCGACTCTCCGCCGGCATCGCCGAGGACCCGCCCGCCCCACCCGAGACGCCGCGGGGCGAGGAGGAGGTCGAGCGGGAGACCACCACGGAGCACCGTGAGCCGGCCGAGCAGCTGGTCGATCGGTAGACACCGCCCGCGGCCGGAAGGGCCGCTCACCGGGTACAAGATCGCGTACCCGATGATCTCCGCGGACTCGCGTCGCGGAGGGTTCAACGGCGTCGCACTGGGCCGCTCGCAGGTCTACGGCGCGGTCGCCGACGCGGTGTGCATCCAGAGCCCGCGCCACCGGTGCCCGTCGTCGTGGTGCGACTGCGGGTTCTACTGCTTCCACGCACTGTCCGACGCCCGCGACCTCGCGTGCGACCCGCAGTACCAGCACTGCGTGCTCCTCGAGATCGCGGCGTCGGGCCGGTTCGTCCGCTACGAGCTCGGCCTGCGCTACGCGCGCCAGACCGTCCGCTCGGTGCGCCTGGGCCGCTGCGGCTGCGGCCGTCCGGCGACGGCGCTGGCCGACGGCGGCCCGGGCGTCGTGGGGTGGCGGCGCCTGCACCCGGTGTGCGGGCTGTGCGCGGGCCCGCGGCCCGTCGTCACCCCGGAGGCGTTCGGCGTGCTCTGCGGGAACGTGCCGGTGCGCGCCGAGGAGGCCGGGGACGGCCTGGAGGACCCGCTCGCGGGCGTGGGCGCGGAGGTCGACGACGCGACGCTCGTGCCGCTGCTCAGCGCCGAGGTGGCGCTCCTGCAGGCGCGCCTCGACCAGGTGCAGTCCCGCCTGGAGCAGTTGACCCACCGCTCGGACTGACGACGCGGCCCCCGCGTGGCGCGGGGTCGCGGTTCGGGTAGGGAGGACACGTGACCTCCCTGGAGCTCGGGCCCCTGCTTCGCCACGTCGGCACCACCACGGCGACGATCTGGGTGGAGACCAGCGCGAGCTGCACCGTCGAGGTGCTCGGGGTGAGCGCACCGACGTTCCAGGTGTGCGGGCAGCACTACGCGCTCGTCGTCGTCGAGGGGCTGGAGCCGGGGAGCTGCCTGCCCTACGAGGTGCGCCTCGACGGCGAGCTCGTCTGGCCGCTGGAGGGCACCGGGACGCCGCCGAGCTACCTGCGCACGCGGACCGAGGACGGCACGGCGCGCCTGCGGTTCGTCTTCGGCTCGTGCCGCTACCCCCCGACCGACGACCCCGACCTCGAGGCCTCCCTCGGGATCGACGCGCTCGACGCCTTCGCCACGCGGCTGATGGACGAGGTCGCCGGCGCCGACGACCCCGCGACGGTGCTGCCCGACACGCTGTGCCTGCTGGGCGACCAGGTCTACGCCGACGAGATCACCCCGCGGACAGAGCGGTGGATCCGCGCGAACCGCGACCCCGACGACCCCGACGGGCCGGGGCTCGAGATCGCGGACTTCGGCGAGTACTCCCACCTCTACAGCGAGTCGTGGAGCGACCGGGAGCTGCGGTGGCTGCTCTCGACGGTGCCCACCGCGATGATCTTCGACGACCACGACGTCCGCGACGACTGGAACACCTCGCAGGTCTGGCGCGACGAGATGGCGTCGAAGCCGTGGTGGCCGCAGCGCATCCGGGCGGGGCTCGCGTCGTACTGGGTCTACCAGCACCTGGGCAACCTCGACCCGGAGACCCGCGACGCCGACCCGCTCTACCGCAAGGTCCGGGAGGCCGACGGCGACGTCTACGAGCTGCTCGCCGACTTCGCCGCGCGCGCCGACGCCGAGGTCGGGCACCCCACGGGCGTGCGGTGGAGCTACCGCTGGGACCTCGGCCGGACGCGGCTGCTCATGGTCGACACGAGGTGCGCGCGGGTGCTCAACGAGGACGACCGTCTCATGATCAACGACCACTCGTTCGCCTGGATCGAGGAGAGCGCCGACGACGGGGAGGTCGACCACCTGCTGCTCGGGTCGTCGATCCCGTGGCTGATGCCGCCGGCGGTCAGCCACGTCCAGTCGCTCGACGAGTGGGCCGCCGCGCGGGGCAGCCGCCTCGCCGAGACCGTCCGCCAGGCCGTCGACCTCGAGCACTGGCCGGCCTTCCGCGCGTCGTTCGACCGCCTCGCCGACCTCATCCGCGGCGTCGCCTCGGGTCCGTCGGCCCCCGCGACGGTCTGCGTGCTCTCCGGCGACGTCCACCACAGCTACGCCGCCGAGGCGCGCTGGCCGTCCCCCACCCGCTCGCGGGTCTACCAGCTGACCTGCTCGCCGGTGCGCAACGGCGTCCCGTGGTTCATGGAGTACGTCTTCGCGCTCGGGTGGTGGCGGCGCCTCACCGGCGCGCTCTCGCGGGTGTCGCGCGCGGCGGGCCTCGGGGAGCTGCCCCTGGACTGGTCGGCGATCGGCGGACCGTGGTTCGGCAACGCGGTCTCGACGCTCGAGGTCACCGGGCGCGACGCCCGCCTGCGCGTGGAACGCTCCGGCGCCCGCGGCGGCCTCGAAGCGGTCGCCGAACTCCCGCTGACCTGAGGGGAACCGATCGGGGGGCTGCTGCGTCGAACCCCGTGTCGCTGCCCGTGCGGGCGGCGGGGTCGTTCTACGGTCAAGGGTCGGGTTGCGGAGGGAGGCGCGCGTGCGGTTCGTGCACACGGCCGACTGGCAGCTCGGCATGACCCGGCGGGTCCTGGGGGCCCGCCCGCCCAAGGAGGCCGCCGGCGGGCTGACCGGCGAGGCCCAGGCCCGGTTCGCGCAGGCGCGGCTCGACGCCGTGTCGGCACTCGGTCGCCTCGCCGACGAGCGCGGGGCGGCGTTCGTGCTGGTCTGCGGCGACGTGTTCGAGTCCAACCTCGTGGGCCCCGACGTCGTCGCCCGCGCCTGCGAGGCGCTCGCGTCGTTCCGCACCCCGGTCCTGCTCCTGCCCGGCAACCACGACCCCGCCGACGCCGCCTGCGTGCTGCGCCGGCCCGATCTCGCCCGCCGGTGCCCCCCGCACGTGACGGTGCTGGACACACCGGGGGTGCACGAGGTCGCGCCCGGCGTCGAGGTCGTCGCGGCCCCGTGGCGCTCCAAGCACCCGCTCACCGACCTCGTCGGCGAGCAGCTCGCCGCCCTCGAGCCCGCTCCCCCGGGCACGCTGCGGGTGCTGGCCGGGCACGGCGAGCTCGACGTGCTCGACCCCGACGACGACGAGCCCGCCCGCATCCGCCGCGACGGCGTGCTCGCCGCGCTGGCCGACGGCCGCGTGCACTACGTCGCGCTCGGCGACCGGCACTCCACCTGGGCCGACGACCGCGACGACCGCATCCGCCACGCCGGCACGCCGGAGGTCACCGACTTCGACGAGGTCGACCCCGGCAACGTCCTGGTGGTCGACCTCGAGGAGCACGCCGCGCAGGTCGCCGTCGAGCCGGTGGGGCGCTGGCGGTTCGTCCGCCACGACGCGCGTCTCGACACCGACGACGACCTCGACGCCCTCGACGCCTGGCTCGCCGGCCGGCCCGACAAGGAGCGGGTGGCGGTGCGCCTGGCGCTCGTGGGCACGCTGTCGCTGCGCCAGCGCAGCCGGCTCGACGACCTCCTCGCGGGCCACGACCACGCCTTCGCCGCGGTGGAGGTCCTCGCGCAGCACTCCGACCTCGCGACCGTCCCCGACGACGCCGACCTGCACGACCTCGACCTGCACGGGTTCGCCGCGGACGCCGCGAGCGAGCTGTTCGCCGCCGCCGGGGAGGCCGACGACGAGGCCCGCGACGCCCTGCGCCTGCTGCACCGGCTGGTCGGGAGCGAGCGATGAGGCTGCACCGCATCCGCCTGCGCGACTTCCGCGGTGTGCACGACCGCGAGGTCACGCTCGCCGAGCGCGGGGTCACCGTGCTGCAGGGCGACAACGAGGTCGGCAAGACGTCCACGGTCGCCGCGCTCGACCTGCTCTTCGACGCGGCCGACTCCTCACGCCGGGCCGAGATCCGCGCCGCCCAGCCCGCCGGCGTCGACGCGGGCCCGGAGGTGGAGGCGGAGGTCTCCACCGGCCCGTACCGCTTCGTCTACCGCAAGCGCTGGCTGCGCCGCCCGCGCACCGAGCTGCACGTCATCGCCCCCGCCCCCGAGCAGCTCACGGGCGCCGACGCGCACGCGCGGGTGTCGGCGATCCTCGACGAGACGATGGACCGCGTGCTCTGGCGCGGGCTGCGCGTGGAGCAGCACACCGCCGTCGGGCAGGCCGACCTCGGCGGTCAGGACGCCCTGACCCGCGCGCTGGACCGCGTCGCGTCGGGCGCCGCCCGCCCGGACCCCACCGCCGACGACGGTCTGGTCGAGCGGGCGGTCGAGGAGCTGCGCCGCTACCGCACCCCGAGCGGTCGGGCCACCGGCGAGCTGCGCGCCGCCGAGGTGCGCCTCGCCGACGCCGAGGCCGAGGAGGACCGCTGCCGGGCCGCGCTCGAGGCGGTCGAGCGCGACGTCGCCGCCCGCGACCGTCTCGACGCCGACGCCGCCTCGGTGCGCGAGCGCCGGCGCGCGCACCACGCGGAGGTGGCCGAGCTCGAGGACCGGTGGGCGGGACTGCAGTCGCGGCTGCGCGAGGTCGAGACCGCGCGCGGGCGCGCCGTGCTCGCCCGCGAGCGCGCGCAGACCGCCGGTGAGCGCCGGGCGGCCCGCGACGCGCTGGTGGGCGCGCTCGACACCGACGCCGAGGCGGTCGCGCAGGCCGACGCGGCGCTCGCCGCCCACGACGGCGAGCACACTGCCGCCCGCGAGGAGCGCGCGGCCCGGCGGACCGCCGACGCCGCCGCCTGCGAGGAGGCGACCGCGGCCCGGCGGCGCGCGGACGACGCCGCCCGCGCCGTGTCCGCCGCGCGCGACCGCGCGGAGCTCGCGGACCTCGCCGAGCGGGTGCGCCGCGTCGAGGAGGCCGAGGCCGGGCTGGCGGCCGCCGAGCGGGTGCTGGCCGCGACCACCGTCGGCACCGACGACCTCGCCGACCTCGAGGACCTCGCCCGCGACCTGCTGCGCGCCGAGGCCGCACGGGACGCCGCCGCCGCGCGGGTGGAGCTGACGGCGCCGGCAGAGCTGACGCTGGAGGTCGACGGCGAGACCGTGGTGCTCGCGCCCGGCGAGACGCGCACGCTGCCGGTGGCGGCGGCGCGGGCGGTATCGCTGCCCGGCGTGCTCGACGTGCGCGTGCGCCCCGGGCTCGACGAGGCCGGCCGCGACGACGCGGTGCGCGACCGCGCGCGGGAGCTCGCCGGCCGGTGCGAGGAGCTCGGTGTCGCCGACCTCGAGGCCGCCCGGGTCGCCCGCCGGCGCGCCGACGACGCCGCGCGCCGGGCCGACGAGCACCGCGCGGCGCTCACCCGCGAGCTCGCCGGGCACGGCGACGCCGCCGCCCTGCGCGCCGCCCACCACGCGGTGCAGGACCGCCTCGACGGGCCCGCCGACCTCTTCACCAGCATCGAGCCCGCCCCGGCCGCGGACGTCCCCGCCCTGCGTCGCGAGGCCGACACCGCGCGCGACGCCGCCGACGCGGCCGCCCGCCGGGCCGACGAGGCCGCCGCGGCGTGCCGGGTCGCCGAGGACGCGGTCCGCGACGCCGACACCCGCGCCGCCGTGCTCGCCGAGCGCGCCGCCGACGCCCGCCACGCCCACGACCGCCGCGCCGAGGAGCTGCGCGCCGCCCGCGAGGCGGAGCCGGACGCCGACCTCGCGGCCGCCGCCGACGAGCGGCTCGCCACCGCCCGCGACGCCGAGCGCGAGCACGAGGCCCTGGCCGCGGCGCTCGCGGACGACGACCCGGACACCGTCGAGGCGCGCGTGGTCAACGCCCGCGCCGTCGACGAGCGCCTCGCCGGCGAGGCCGCGCGCCTGGAGCGCGAGCACGCCGAGACCACCGGACGCCTGCAGGCCGCCGGCCTCGAGGGCTGGCACGACCAGCACGCCGCCGCGGCCACCGAGCTCGAGGCCGCGGGCCGCGACCACGATCGCATCGCCCGCCGCGCCGCCGCCGCCCAGCGCCTGCACGACACGCTCGCCCGCCACCGCGAGCGGGTGCGCCGCTCCTACGTCGCGCCGTTCCGCGCCCAGGTGGAGCGGCTGGCGCGCATCGTCTTCGGGGCGTCGCTGTCCCTCGAGATCGACGAGGACCTGCGGATCACCCACCGCACCCTCGACGGCGTCACGGTCGCGTTCGCCGCCCTGTCCAGTGGCGCGCAGGAGCAGCTCGGCCTGTGCGCGCGGCTGGCGTGCGCCGCGCTCGTCGACCCGTCGGACGGGGTGCCGGTGGTCATCGACGACGCGCTCGGCCACACCGACCCGGCGCGCCTATCACGCCTCGGCGCGGTGTTCACCGCGGCCACGGCCGCCGAGGGCGCCGCCCAGGTGATCGTGCTGACCTGCACCCCCGAGCGCTACCACGGCATCGGCGCCGCCACCGTCGTTCCGCTGGCCCCGTCGCGCCGCCCCGGGGACCGCGACCGGGATGCAGGGCCCGTCGACGACGCCCCGCTCCAGGCGCCCGGCACGGTCGTCGACCTGCCGCGCGCCCCGCGCGCCGGCTAGGTCCCCGAGCGCCGCCACCGGCGCCACCACGACCGTCGCCCGCCCGCCGTGGGCAGGTCCGGCGCCGACGCCGCGGCCGGCCGCTCCGAACGCCACCGCGCCACGATCTCGTCGGTGCGCGGCAGCGGCACCGCCACCTGCGGTCCGTCGGGGAAGCGCAGCCAGTGGGCGACGCGCGCGGCCACGGCGGCGACGGTGTCGCGGACCTCGCGCTCGGTCTCCAGGTCGCGGACGGTCTCGGGCAGCCGCTCGACCTCGCGGCGCAGGCGCAGCGGGGTGGGCAGCAGGACGTCGTTGGGGATGCCTTCGCGCTCCAGGTACGAGCGCAGCCACCAGTTCTCCTCGTAGGGGCGGTTCCGACCGGGCAGGGGGCGGCCGGACCCGCGCAGACCGTCGAACTTGCCCTCGTCCTGGGCGTCGCGGATGCGCTGCTCGACCACCGACTCGTAGCTCTCCCACCAGGCCTCGTTCCGCATCAGGCCTCCCGCGCGGGCAGGGCGATCGCGGTGATCACGAGCCCGTCGCGCACGACCCAGCGGCCGCGGAACCCGGTCAGCTCCGCGCCGTCCACCACCGGGCCCGGCACCCGCAGCGACGCGCGGAACGTCCCGTCGGGCGCGGGCGCGAGCTCGGCCTCCTCGAAGCCCAGCCAGGCGCCGGTCAGCGGGAACCACGCCTTGTAGACGCTCTCCTTGGCGCTGAAGAGGATCTTGTCCCACCGCACGTCCGGCGCGGACGCGGCCAGCGACGCGAGCGCCGCCCGCTCCCCCGGGTCCGACACCGCCTCGAGCACGCCGTCGGGCAGGGCGACGTGCGGCTCCGCGTCGAGGCCGACCGTGCGGACGGCGTCCCGCCACGCCACGGCGGCCCCGCGGAAGCCGGCACAGTGGGTGATCGCGCCGACGACCCCGTCGGGCCACACCGGCGCGCGCTTCTCCCCCACCGGGATCGCGGCCGCCGGTGCCCCGAGGCGGGCCAGCGCGTCGCGCGCGCACCCCCGCGCCGTCGTGAACTCCGCCCGCCGCGACGCCACCGCCTTCGCCACCGCCGGCTCCTCCTCCGGGGCGAGCACGGCCTGCGGGTCGTCATCGGTGCGCGCGGCGGTGACGACGGCACCGGGCAGGACGGTGTCGAGCGCCGCCACTCCCGCGGTGGTCACGTCCGCGCCCACTGCGCGCGCTGCTCCGCCGCCCAGGCGGTGAAGGGGTCGGGGCCGTCGCCGCCCGGGCCCGGAAGGATCTCCCGCAGCGCGCCGCGGACCAGGCCGTGGCGCTGCCACTCGCGCGGGTAGCCCACCGACACCTCCTCGCAGCGCACGCCGTCCTCGACGGTCGTGCGCGGGATGTGGAGGTGGCCGTACACGACGACCGCGGCGTCGTGGCGCCGGTGCCAGTCCGCCGTCGCGGTCGTGCCGCACCACAGCGCGAACTCCGGGTGGCGCAGGATGCGGGTCGGGTGCGGCGTCAGCGGCCAGTGGTTGACGAGCACCGTCGGCATCCCGGCCGGGCGCTCGGCGAGGCGGGCCTCGGTGCGGGCGAGCCGGTCGGCGCACCAGGCGGCCGCGTCGGGGAACGGGTCGGACGACATGAGCACCTCGTCGGTGCACACCACGCCGGCCTCGCGGGCGACCTCGAGCGCCGCCTCGTTCGACCAGTCGCCGGGGATCGAGGGCGGCCGGACGCTGTAGTCGTAGAGCAGGAACATCGGGCACACGAGCGCCGGCCCGCCGTCCCCCTCCCACACCGGCCACGGGTCCTCGGGCGTGAGGACGCCGAGACCGCGCGCGACCTCGACGAGGTGGTCGTACCGGGCCGGTCCGACGAGGTCGACCTCGTCACCCGGCGGCGTCCACAGCTCGTGGTTGCCCGGCACCCAGACGACCGTCGCGAAGCGGTCGGCCAGGATCTCCAGTGCCCACGCGACGGTGGCCACGCGGTCGCCGACGTCGCCCGCGACGATCAGCCAGTCGCCGGGGTGGGTCGGGTGCAGCTCGCGGACGATGTCCTCGTTCTCCGAGCGGTTGACGTGCAGGTCGCTCGTGGCCAGCAGGCGTGGGCCGCCAGTCATGGGTCCTCCCTGTCTCCCTCGCCGCCACGGTACGGATCCGGGCGGCGGTGCCACGAGATGTCCGGGACCTTCCCCACTGGCACGATGAAGCGGTGCCGCCGCGTCACCGCACATCGCTGCCCCTCCCGGCGCGGATCCGGTCGGTGATGGCGGAGGGTGACTACGAGCGGGCCGGGCTGCTGGAGGGACTCACGGGCGACGCGCGGCGCACGCGCGTGTCCGTCCTCGAGTCGCTCGCGGCGGACGGCGTCGACATCGCCAGCATGCGCGACGCCATCGCGCGCGACCGCCTCGGGCTCCTCCTGCTCGAGCGCACCCTGCGGCCCGAGGACGGCCACTCCCTCACCGACGTGTGCCGGATCGCCGACATCGACATCGAGGTCGTGCGGCGCTGGTTCCAGGCCCTCGGACGGCCCCTCGCCCCGGACCCCGACGAGCCGATCTACACCGACGAGGACGTCGAGATCGCCGAGCGGATCCACCGCTACCGCAGCCTCGGGTTCACCGACGAGGAGATGATGCCCGTCGTCCGGGCCATCGGCCGCGGCGTGCTCAACATCGCCGACGCCCTCGGCGGGCTGCTCGGCGAGGCGCTGCTGCGGCCCGGCGAGCCGGAGCCGGAGATGGCCCTGCGCTACGCCACCGAGGCACGCCGGATCGTCGAGGACGACTCGCTGCACCTGGTCCACCTCGTCGCCGCGGCGCTCGCCGACCGCATCCGCTCGCACGCGCTGGCCGTCGAGGAATCGAGCGCGGGCCGGCTGCGGGGCGCGCAGGAGGTCACCGTCTGCTTCGCCGACCTCGTCGGCTTCACCGACCTCGGCGAGACGGTCTCGGCGGTGGAGCTCAGTGAGGTCGCCGAGATGCTCTCCGGCTGTGCCACCGAGGTGTCGGCGTGGCCGGTGCGCCTGGCCAAGACGATCGGGGACGCGGTCATGCTCGTGTCGCCCGACCCGACCCTGCTCGTGACGGCGGCGCTCGACCTCGTCGACGCGTGGTCGAGCGAGGGGGACGGGCGCCCCGCGCTGCGCGTCGGCGTCGCCAAGGGCATCGGGGTGCCGCACGCGGGCGACTGGTTCGGGCCGCCGGTCAACCTCGCCAGCCGCGTCACCGAGACCGCCCGGCCGGACCACGTGACGATCACGGCCGCGGTCCGCGACGCGGTGGTCGCCGCGGCACCCGGCGAGCCGCCGTTCCTCTTCCGCGCCGCCGCCCCGCGCAAGTTCAAGGGTGTCCGCGGAGCGCAACGGCTGTATCGCGTACAGCGTCGCCCGTCCGGGTCCATCGGCAACGGCGCGCCCATCGATGCGGTGAATGAGCGGGACAAGCCGATTAGCAATTAGGCCGAATGGCGCATTACTTGGGCCGAACGTCGGAGAACAGCCGGCGTCGGACAAGGAGTGTTCGCCGTGGAAACCCAGACCAAGAGGCGCCTCGGCGCCGTCGCGGGCGGAATCGCCCTGGCCTGCGTCGCAGGCGTCGCGCTCGCCGCGTGGCTCTCCAGCGGCGCCGGGACGGCCGAGGGGAGCTCGACCCAGGCCGTCAACTCGGTGATCTCCCCGCAGACGGGCGCCGCCGGGCTGTACCCGGGCGCGACCACGACGGCGACGGTGACCGTCAACAACCCCAACGCCTACCCCGTCGTCGTGGCGTCGATCTCGCCCGGGAGCTCCAACGCCACCGCCGGCAACTGCCCGGCCGGCACCGTCACGACCGCCGGGCTGACCAACCCCGCGGGCACCATCGCTCCCGGGACCACCGGGACGTACACGCTGACGGCGAAGATGATCGGGAACCCCGACAACGCCTGCCAGAACCAGAACTTCGTCCTGCCGCTCACCGCGAGCCTGGCCTCCGCGGCGGGCTGAGCCCGTGGCCGGACGACACGGTCGCTGGTCGTCGCAGCGACGGTTCTCCTGGCGGCGGTGGGCCCGGCGCCTCCCGGCCGTCGGGGTGACCGGTGTCGTCGTCGCCGTGCTGCTGGGGGCCGGGCTCGCCTCGGCGGCCTGGCTCTCCAGCGGCGGCGGCACCGGCACCGCCCGGGGCGGGCAGGCGCTGGCCCCGACGACGACGGCGGTCGCCGGGACGGCGATCACCGCCAACCTCCTCTACCCCGGCACCAGCGGCGACGTGAAGGTCACCGTCAACAACCCGAACGTCTACCCGGTGACGGTGTCGTCGGTGACCGCGAACGGCACGGTGACGGCCGCCGGCGGCACGGGTGCGTGCACGACCACCGGGGTCAGCCTCGCCACGGCGACCCCGGGCACCGCGATCCCCGCGAACTCCGCGGCGACGCTGACCCTCGCGAACGCCGCCTCGATGACGAGCGCCTCGGAGAACGGATGCCAGAACGCGACCTTCACCATCCCCGTGACCGTCGCGATCACCAGCGCCTGACGCGTGGCGGCGCCGCGCTCGTCGCCGCCGTGGTCGTCGCGCTGCTGCTCGCGGGCGGCGGCGCGGCGACCGCGGCGTGGCTCTCGAGCAACGCGGGCGGCGCCACCGCCAGGGCCGGGGCGCTGACCGCCCCCACCGCGACCATCGGCACGATCAGCTGCACCACCAGCGGCCTGACCACGACCGCCACGATCAACGTCAGCTGGACGAAGGTCACCGGGGCGACGTCGTACTTCGTGGAGTCCGGGCGGCTGCTGAGCCTCGCCCAGGGCGAGTCGAAGACGGTGAGCGGCACGTCCACGACCTTCACCACGACCACGCTGCTGCTCGACATCTACGTGCGCGTCACGGCGAAGGCCGGCAACTGGACGGGGCCGGCCAGTCAGACCGTCAACAAGGCCGTGATCTGCCCGGCCGGGTCGGCCGCGCCCCGGTCGGTCCCGACGACCACGACGCCGGCGCCGGCGCCGACGACCACGCCGGTCCCGACCACCACGGTGCCGACCGTGCCCACGGTGCCCACCACCACGACCGGACCGGCTCCGCGGTGAGCGTCGCGAGGATGGTGGGCCGGGGGCCCGCTCCCCAGCTGCCTGGTCCGGCCCACCATCTCGCCATCGGCGCCCCGGGGCGCCGGATCGCCGGGGTTCCCCCACCGGCTCGAGACGGAGCGTGCCCGGACAGACCCGACGGCACCAGGCATCCACGCCCAGGTTCACTCGACACGGGCACGGGTTCACTCGACCAGTCGACAGTGCGCTGGACCATCAGGGCCGTCGTCGACTGCATGCCGTGACCATCGGTCACGTTGCGAGGTCGGGAGGGCGGCCTGACCGCGCGGCTCGTGGGTCTCGTGGGTGAGGTACTCCTCCTCGTTGCCGCCACGCCGCGACGGAGGGGTGGCACGGGATGCGCCGCGGGACTCTCAAGGCCGGGCGGAGAGCAGGTCGAGCACAGCGCGCTGCTCCTCGCGCGGCAGGGGGTGCATCAGCAGACCTTCGATCGTGAAGACGCCCAGGCGCGCCATCGCGGGAATCTGCGCCGCGTCGACACCGGACTGCCGCAGTTCCTCGGCCAGCAGGGCGTCGGTCAGCTCGTGGAACGCGGAGTGCCAGGTCGCCACCGTGGTGGAGGTGGCCGACAGGGCGTGGACGGCCGTCACGAGCTTGCTGTGCTCCTGGAGGCGCTCGACCACCCAGAGCAGCCGGTCGGTCCACGAGCGGGCGGCCTGGGCCTGGAGGCCTTCCAGCATCTCGGTGAGGAGGTGGTCGAGGACCGCGACCAGCAAGGCCTCCTTGTCCTGGAAGTACCAGTAGATGGTCGTGGTGGTGATCCCGGCGGACCGGGCCACGCTGGCCATCGAGGTCTTGTCGAACCCGACCTGCGCGAACAGCGCCGCGGCCGCCTCGACGATCTCGGCGGACTTCGCCTCGCGATCCCGAGGACGCCGGTTACGGGGCACACACCACCATATCTTGCACGGCGTTCAAGACCCAACTAGCGTCTTGAACGTCATGCAAGACTGCGCCGATCGACAAGGTGCGCACCACCAGGAGGACAGCCCCGTGAGCCCCGTGCCTGACGACACCGCCCCGCCACGCCGTGACGTCTGGTTCGACTCCGGAGCCGACCGTTGCCACGCCTGGCTCTATCTCCCCGCCGGCGCCTCGTCGGCCGCGCCGGTCCCGGTGATCGTCATGGCGCACGGCCTCGGAGCGGTCAAGGCGCTGCGCCTCTCCGCGTACGCCGACCGGTTCGCGGCGGCCGGCTACGCCTGCCTGGTCTTCGACTACCGCTACTTCGGCGACAGCGAGGGCGAGCCGCGCGAGCTGCTCAGCATTCGGAGCCAGAGGCACGACTGGCGGGCGGCCGTGACGTTCGCACGCACGCTGCCGGAGGTGGACCCGAACAAGGTGGTCGTCTGGGGCACGTCCTTCGCCGGCGGTCATGTCGTCGCGACCGCCGCTCGGGACTCGCGGATCGCGGCAGCGATCGCACAGGCGCCGTTCCTCGACGGCATCGCCTCGGTACGCCAGCTCCCGGTGCGCGAGACCCTGGCGCTGGTCGCGTCGGGCGCGAAGGACCTGCTCGCGCACGTGCGTGGCCGTGAGCCGGTGCGGATCAAGGCCGGGGCCCGTCCCGGCGAGGTCGGACTCATGTCCTCGACCGAGGACATGCACAGCCTGCTCGCGTTGCTGGCGGCGTCGGGGATCGACGAAGCCGACTACCACAACGACGTCCCGGCCCGCGTCGCACTGACCATCCCCCTCGCGAGACCTGGGCGGGCTGCCGGCGACGTCGCGTGCCCGATCCTCTTCTGTGTCGCCGATCGCGACAATCTCGCGCCGGCGGAGGCGACCGTGCGCCTCGCCTCCCGGGCACCGAGAGGTGAGATCGAGCGATACGACACGGGGCACTTCGATATCTACCTCGGCGAGGACTTCGAAGCCGCCATCACCGACCAGCTGGCGTTCTTGGCTCGTCATGTGCCGGTGGCGAAGGACTCCCGGGTCCGGTGACGGCGGGGTTCCAGGTGACGGCGGGACGTCGACGCGCGGTGGGTGGGGCCCGGCGCTGGTCCGGGAAGAACGAGAGTCCCCGTGAACGGGCGTGGACCGTCCGCACGACGACCAAGGGGCATGCTGCGCCGACGGCCGGAGGACTCGGACGGACGTGATCCGGTCTTCCCCGATGCCCGGGGTGGCTGGCGCGACCCCTCGCGCCGGTCACACGAAGGTGCCCATGACCCCGGACGAGTACCGGACGCCGGGTCGTCACCAGCGACGTCGCCGACGCCCTGGACCGAGCTCATGGAGGTCGCGGCGACGACGGAGGCGGGTGAGCGGTGGGTCGATCAAGAAAGAACCCCAGGCCACGGGCTGTGACCTGGGGTTTCGGCTCCTCCGACTGGACTCGAACCAGTAACCCTTCGGTTAACAGCCGAATGCTCTGCCGATTGAGCTACGGAGGACCGCTGTGTCCGGGACACCTCGCGTCCGGACCCCTTCACGCTACCGCACGGGCCCCACCGTCATTCCGCACGGGGTGGGGCAGGATGGGCGCCACGAGACGTCGGGGAGGAGAACGCATGAAGATCATTCCGTTCCTGCTGGGTGCCGGCGTGGGGTACGTCCTCGGGGCGCGGGCCGGCCGCGAGCGCTACGAGCAGATCGCGCGCGCGTACCGCCAGGTGGCCGACCACCCCAGCGTGCAGGGGGCGGCCGGTGTCGCCCGCGCCAAGGCCGGCGAGGCCGTGCAGACGGGCGTCGCGCTGGCCAAGGAGAAGGTCGCGCCGAGCGACGCCGAGGGTGCCGGGGGCGGGCAGCCGACCGCGCCCGGTCGCGCCGCCGCCAACGGTTCCGGGCGGTAGGTCAGGGACCCAGCACCGCGAACACCCGGCGGAACCCGAACCAGGTCACGCCGGCGGCGTCGGGCGGGTACGCGTCGCGCAGACGGGGTGCGAGCTCCGCGCGCAGGCGCGCCCACCCGGCGTCGTCCAGGGCGTCGCGCACGGGCCGCAGGGTGCTGCCCGCGATCCAGTCGCCCACCGGGTCGTCCCCGGTCAGCGGGTGCACGTAGGTCGTCTCCCAGCAGTCGACGACGGCGCCGGGGCGCGCCGCGGCCAGCAGGCGGGCGTACTCCTCGGGCGTGCCGACCCCGTAGGCGGGCAGGCCGCCGGGGACACGGTCGGCCACCAGCTCCCGGGCGACCTCGTGGGACGGCGAGCGCTCGTTGCCCGGCATCTGCACCGCGAGCCGGCCGTCGGCCGGCAGCTCGCGCGCCCAGCGGGCCAGCAGCTCGCGGTGCTCGGGCACCCAGTGCAGCACCGCGTTGCACACGACCACGTCGGTCTCCGGGCCGGGCGCGAAGTCGCGGACGTCGGCGAGCTCGGCGTCCACCCCGTTCCCGCGCGCCGCCGCGATCATCTCCGGCGACGCGTCCGAGGCGCGCACCCGCGCGTGCGGCCACCGCTGCGCGAGGACCCCGGTGAGGTGCCCGGGTCCGCAGCCGAGGTCGACGACCTCGCGCGGGGCCGTCGCGCCGACCCGGCCCACGAGGTCGAGGAACGGGCGCGCGCGGTGGTCGTCGTGGCGTCGGTAGAGCTCCGGATCCCAGGAGAGGGTCACTCGGGCCGGGCCTCGCGGAGCTTCTCGCCCACGCCGGCGGCCACGGTGCGCACGAGCTCCGGGTCGGTGCCGGGATCGGGGCGCACGTGCAGGACGATCCCCGCCCCGGGCACGCGCCGCTGGACGAACCAGGCGCCGCCGTCGCCGATCTCGTGGTGCTGGCTGTCCTTGACCGCCCCGGTGACCCGATGGTGCACGGTCTCGGGCACCCGCCGCGGCTCGGTCAGCGGCACCCGGCGCGGCGCCCGGTCGGCCAGCAGGATCACCCCGCCCGCCAGCTCCTCGACCTCGTCGGCCTCGACGACCTCGAGCGCGCCCGAGGCCCAGGTGGCCCGGGTGACGAGGTGCCAGGCGATGCGGTGTGCGCCCTCGCCGGACGCGGCGGGCGGCAGCCACAGCCCCAGGTCGGTGGCGAGCACGATCGACCCGCGCGGCCCCCGCCCGTCGGCGATCACCCGCTCGCCCTCGTCGAGCGTGCCGGTGAAGCC
Organism: Actinomycetospora flava; assembly: GCF_037400335.1. Classification (NCBI taxonomy): domain Bacteria; kingdom Bacillati; phylum Actinomycetota; class Actinomycetes; order Pseudonocardiales; family Pseudonocardiaceae; genus Actinomycetospora; species Actinomycetospora flava. Next base: position 297,150 of record NZ_JBBEGM010000003.1, on the reverse strand, counting down.
CTCCGGGATCGGCTCGCGGCCCGTGAGCAGGGCCCCGAGCCGGTCGACGAGACCGCTCACAGCGACACCGCGCCCGACGCCTGGCTGCGCAGCGCCTTCTTGTACTGCTCGAGCGCGACCAGGTCGCCGTAGAGCTCGTGGTACTCGTCGGCGTCGTTGATCGGCGAGAGCCGCTGCAGCCGCGACTTGATCTCCGAGACCTGACGCTCGACGAGCGTGCCCTGCAGCGCGCTCATCATCGAGGTGATGTAGCGGTGCTCGTCGGTCTCGCGGGTCTGCAGCGGTTCGACGGCGAGCTCGTGCACCAGCGTGCGGTACCCGCTCGGGACCTCGCGGCCGACGGCGTCGATCCACGCCGAGCCGGACCAGCCCGCCGACGTCCCCCCGGCGGCGAGCACCGCGCGGTGCACCGCGAGGTAGGCCTCGTTGTTGAACGCGTCCTCCGGCAGCGAGTCGTACAGCGGCCCGGCGAGCGCCGGGGCCTGCAGCGCGGCCTTGAGCACCTCGCGCTGCACGCGCAGGCGCGGGTCGTCGCGGGCGGGCAGCGCCGGGCCGCCGTCCGGGCGGTGGTTGGTCGGCGGCTTGCGCTGCGCCCGCCGGGTCGGGGCGTCGGCCGGCGCGCCGGCGGTCTCGCGGACCCGGCGCACCACCTGCGCCTCGTCGGTCCACCCGACCCACCCCGAGAGCCGGCGCGCGTAGCCGTCGCGCAGGTCCTCGCGCCGGATGCGGGCCACCTCCGGGACGGCGCGCTGCAGCGCCGCGACCTGGCCCTCGACGGTGCCGAGGTCGTGCTCGTCGAGGATCGCGCGGATGATGAAGCTGAACAGCGGCGCCCGCTGGGCGACGAGGTCGCGCAGCGCCACCTCGCCGCGGGCCTGGCGCAGGTCGCAGGGATCCATATTGTCGGGGGCGACCGCGATGTAGGTCTGGGTGGCGAACTGCTGGTCGCCCTCGAACGCCTTGCGCGCCGCGGCCTGCCCGGCGGCGTCGCCGTCGAAGACGTAGATGACCTCGCCGCGGTCGAACGAGTCGTCCATCAGCAGCCGGCGCAGCACCGCCACGTGGTCCTCGCCGAACGCGGTGCCGCAGCTGGCGACCGCCGTCGTCACGCCGGCCAGGTGCATCGCCATGACGTCGGTGTAGCCCTCGACGATCACGGCCTGCCGCGTCTTCGCGATGTCCCGCTTCGCCTTGTCGAGCCCGAAGAGCACCTTCGACTTGTGGTAGACGGGCGTCTCGGGGGTGTTGAGGTACTTCGCCTCGATGCGGTCGTCGTCGAACAGCCGCCGCGCGCCGAAGCCGACGACGTCGCCGCCGAGGTCGCGGATCGGCCAGAGCAGGCGACGGTGGAAGCGGTCCATGTACCCGCGCTGGCCGGGGCGCGAGAGCCCCGCCTTCTCCAGCTCCTCGAGCGTGTAGCCCTGCGCGACCAGGTGCTTGGTGAGCTTGTCCCAGCCCGACGGCGCGAACCCGCAGCCGAAATCCTGCGCCGCGGCCTGGTCGAACCCGCGCTCGGCGAGGAACTCGCGGGCCTTCTGGGCCTCCCCCGGCGTCCGCAGCTGCTCGGCGTAGAACTCCGCGGCCAGCTTGTTCGCCGCCAGCAGGCGGGCGCGGGTGCCGCGGTCCTTCTGGACGCTCGACCCGCCGCCCTCGTAGGTCAGCCGGTAGCCGATCCGGTCGGCGAGCTTCTCCACGGCCTCGACGAAGCCCAGCTGCTCGATCTTCATCAGGAAGTCGATGACGCTGCCGCCCTCGCCGCAGCCGAAGCAGTGGAACGTGCCGTGCGTGGGGCGCACGTTGAACGAGGGCGTCTTCTCGTCGTGGAACGGGCACAGGCCCTTCACCGAGCTCGCGCTCGCCCGCCGCAAAGCGACGTACTCGCCGATGACCTCATCGACCCGGTTGCGGTCGCGCACCTCCGCGATGTCCGCGTCCCGGATGCGCCCCGCCATGTCCGCCAGTCTAGGACGCCGCCGGCGCGCTCCGGCCCCGCCCGCACGATGTCGCCGACCGCCCCCGGGTGTCGGACCGGTTCGCTACGGTCGAGCCATGACTGGCCCGGCACCTTTCACGTCCGCGGAGCATCCCCTGCTCCCGGGCGCGTCCCCGGCCACGATCCGGTCCTTCCTGCTGCCCGCGGACCAGCCGACGTTCGTCGCGGCGTACGAGGCCGCACTCGACGACGCTCGCCGATCGCTCGACCTGACCCCGGTGCACCAGGTGGTCGAGGACTGGCGCCGGGTGGCGCTCGTCCAGGCTGACCCTGTCGCCTTCCGTCGCGCCGTCCACCGGGCGGCGGAGATCGTCACCGGTGAACCGGTGCCGTGCGACGAACCGTTCGAGGTGACACGCGCACGGGCAGGGCTCTAGGGACCTCGACCGACGATGTACGAGGTCGATCCGCTGGACGACGAGGTCGGCTCCCTTCCGGGCGATCTGCTGGCGGAGTTCGCCGAGGTGTGCAGAGCGCTCGAACTCTCACCGAGGACGGTCGGCAGGCCGTGGGTCGCCTCCAATCCGACCGGACTGCGTGTCGTGACCTTCGGAGCAGGCCTGGCGGCGCTCGTCTTCGGCGTCATCGAGGACGAACGTCGGGTCTTCCTCGTCAGCCTGGTCGTCGTCTGAAGGCCGCTCCAGGAAGCTCCGCCGGCCTCCGCTGGTTGCTTCACCCGGCACCGCAGGAAGGATGAGGAGGACCCACCATGCAGCTGGACCTGTCCGGACGGACCGCCCTGGTCACGGGGTCGACCGGGGGCATCGGGCGGGCGATCGCCGTCGATCTCGCCCGCGCCGGCGCGCGGGTGGTCGTCAACGGTCGGGACCAGGGGCGCGTCGACGACGCCGTCGCCGGGCTCCGTGACGAGACCGGCGGCGAGGTCGTCGGGGTCGCCGCCGACGTCGCGACCGCGGCGGGCGCGGAGGCGCTCGCGGCCGCCGAGCCCGACGTCGACGTGCTCGTGAACAACCTGGGCATCTTCGGCCCGCAGCCCGCCCTGGAGATCACCGACGACGACTGGCGGCGGTACTTCGAGGTCAACGTGCTGGCCGCCACCCGGCTCATCCGCACCTACCTGCCGGGCATGACCGCCCGCGGCTGGGGCCGGGTGCTCGACATCGCCAGCGACTCCGCCGTCGTCATCCCCGCCGAGATGATCCACTACGGGATGTCGAAGACCGCCCTGCTCGCGGTGTCCCGCGGGTTCGCCAAGGAGGCGGCGGGCACGGGCGTCACCGTGAACTCCGTCATCGCCGGCCCGACCCACACCGGCGGCGTCGAGGGTTTCGTGCGCGAGCTCGTCGGCGACGACCTGCCGTGGGACGAGGCGCAGCGCGAGTTCATGATCTCCTACCGCCCGCAGTCGCTGCTGCAGCGGCTCATCGAGCCCGAGGAGATCGCGCACCTCGTCACGTACCTGGCGTCGCCGCTGGCCTCGGCGACCACCGGCGCCGCCGTCCGTGTGGACGGGGGCTACGTGGACTCGATCATCCCGTGAAGTGCGCCCGGTCCACCACGACGCGGTCGATCTCGCCGTCGGCGACGTAGTGCCCGTCGCCGTCGATGGCGCTCACGTCAAAGGTGAGACGGTCGCCCTCGGTGGTCAGGGAGGCGTAGACGTCGACGGTGCCGCCGACCGGCGTCGGCCGGCGGTGCCGCACCCGGATCGCGGCACCGACCGTGGTCTGCCCCGCGGTGAGCCCGGGGGCCGCCTCGGAGACGGTGGCCGCCTCGAGCCACGCGATGAGCCGCGGAGTGCCCAGGACCGGCAGATCCCCGGAGCCCAGCGCGACGGCGGTGTCGTCCTCGGTGACCTCGTACCTCATCGCGGCGATGGTAGGTCCTCGCCGGGGGTGCGCGCCGCGATCGCGCGGTCATCCACGGATCTCGGCACGAGCAGCACGAGCAGCCCGCCGATCAGCAGCACCGCACCGAACGGGTAGAGGCTCGACGCCGTCGACCCCGTGAGGTCCGACAGCCAGCCGACGAGCGAGGTCGCGACCGCGCCGCCGATGTTGCCGATCGAGTTGACCAGCGCGATCCCGGCCGCCGCGCCGGCCCCGGAGAGCAGCGCCGACGGGATGCTCCGGAACGCGGCCTGGGCGGTGGAGACGCCGGCGGCGACGAGGACCATCGCGCCGACCGCGAGGGCCGTGCTCTGCAGGAACACCGCCGTCAGCACGAGGCCCAGCGCCGTCACCAGGCACGGGATGATCGTGTGCCAGCGGCGCTCGCCGGTGCGGTCGCCGTGCGCCGACCACGCGATCATCACCACGACCGCGACCACGTAGGGCACGGCGGTGAGCAGCCCGATCGTCAGCGGATCGTCGACGCCGCTGTTCTTGATGATCGTCGGCAACCAGAAGCTGACGAGGTAGATGCCCAGCGCGATGGTGACGTAGATGCCGCAGAGCAGCCACACCTTGCCGCTGGTCAGCGCGGCGCGGATGCTGCCGTGCCCGCCCTCGCGGGTGGCCTCCTCGGCGGCGAGGTCGGCGCGCACCACGGCCTTCTCGTCGTCGGAGAGCCAGCGGGCGTCGTCGACGGTGCTGTCGAGGTAGCGCAGCACCAGCAGGCCGAGCACCAGCGACGGCACGGCCTCGATGAGGAACTCGGTCGACCCCGGTTCCGCGGGAAGTGGACGTCATGACGGTTCTCCGGATGGGCCTGCGGCCCACGTGAGTGATCCGGGTCGCCCTGGCGACCCGAATCACTCACATGGCCGGAGGCCATCACATGGTCGGCGCGTCGGCGTTGCTCGGCGTCGTCTTCTGCGCGGTGATGTGGTCGAAGTTGCGCAGGATGTACTCACCGGTGCGCTGCGAGAGCGCGCCGATCGTGCTGGTCGGGTTGACGGCGGCGCCCGTGGTCAGGGTGCTGCCGTCGACGACGAACAGGTTCGGCACGTCCCACGTCTGGCACCACTTGTTGAGCACCGAGTCGTCGGGGGTGTTGCCCATCCGACAGGTGCCCATGAGGTGCCAGCCCGGCGGCGGGTAGAGCACGCCGGTGTCGTTGGTCTCGACGGCACCGACCGCACGCGTGGCCTCGAAGATCTTGTCGATCCCGTACTCGGCGAGCGCGATGTCGTTCGGGTGCAGGTTGTAGTCGATGTGCGCGGCCGGCAGGCCCGACGAGTCGGTCACGTGCGGGTCGAGCGTAACGCGGTTCGACTCCACCGGCAGGTCCTCGCCGAACATGAACACCATGAGGTGGTTGGCGAAGTGCCCGTCGAAGAACTCGCGGTGCTTCTCGCCCCACGGGGCCGTGTAGCCGGTGTGCGTCCCCATCGCGGCGTAGGCGGGCCCGAAACTGCGCGCGACCTGCATGCCGAAACCGTTGACGAATCCCCGGCTGACGTCGGTGTGGTAGAACTCGTGCGAATAGAGCGGCGCGCCGAACGAGCCCTTGAAGCCCTCGATCGGCTCGTCGAACCACGAGTCGCAGAACGCGAACACGTGGTGCATCAGGTACTTGCCGACGATGCCGTTCGAGTTCGCCAGGCCGTCGGGGTGGCCCTTCTGCGCGCTCTGCAGCAGGAGGCGCGGCGACCCGATCCCGTTCGCGGCCAGCACCACGATCTTGGCGCGGATCTCGTGCCGCTCGCCGGTGACGCGGTCGAGGTACGTCGCACCCGTCGCCTTGCCGCCGTCGGCGTTGATCGTCTCGACGCGGGCGTTGGTGCGCAGGTCGGCGCCGTGGCGGATGGCGTAGGGCCAGTGGGCGTTGGCCGGGGTGGACAGCGAGCCCGTCGGGCTACCCGAGAGCTCGTTGCCCATGGCCTGGTCGGCCTCGCGGTTCTCCCGCGGCACGGTGATGACCGCGTTGTCCGACGGCCACCAGTGCCAGCCCAGGTCCTTCGACGCCTTGGCGTACTTGAGGCCCAGCTTGCCGGGCAGGACCTCGGGGTCGCGGACGGCCTGCTTGCGGTCCGGGTACGACGGGTCGCCGATGCGCCCCGAGATGCCGTAGATCTCGTCGTTCTCGTCGTAGAACGGCGCGAGGTCCTCGTAGGAGATCGGCCAGTCGATCGTTCCCTCGAGGCCGTGCTCGGTGCCCTTGCGGAAGTCGACCGGCTTGTAGCGCGGCCAATGGCCGGCGTAGTGCACGGTCGAGCCGCCGACGTTGTTCATCATGTACGGCGTCGTCGTGCCGGTGACCGGATAGTCCTCGGGCAGCTGGCGCACGTTGGGGTCGTAGGCCCACCCGCGCTGCTTCTCGAGCTCCCACTCGTCGTGGTAGTGCGGATGGTCGGTCGGCTTGACCCACGGGCCCTGCTCCAGGCAGGTCACCTTGACGCCGGCCTTGGCCAGCTTCAGCGCGATGCCGGCCCCGCCGGGGCCCGCGCCGATGATCAGGACGTCGGTCTCCTCGTATGCGGCCATGGTTGCCTCACTTCGTCCAGGACAGCTGGGAGAGGTCGACGCGAACGACCTCGTCGGTCTCGAGATAGGAGCCGTTCTCCTGCGCCGCGGTCAGCAGCTCCTCGTCCCACGGCTCCGTGGTCTGCAGGTAGCCGTAGGGCAGCGGCGGGCCGTGGTAGTCGCGCCCGGCCGGGAGGTTGCGCTGGATCGCCAGCGTGACGACGGGCCGCGAGTAGTAGCCGTAGTAGACGAGCGCCCGCAGCTGCTCGAACAGCGGATCCGTGCCTTCCTGCGAGGCCTTCTCGAGCTCGCTGATGGCCGCGGTCCTGTCCGCGACGGAACCGTCGACGAACCCCTGCCCCAGCCGGTCGAGCCCCGCCTTGAACTCGTCCTCGGTGGCGAACGGGAAGTGCTTGTTCCGGTAGCCGCTCGGGGTGACGTAGCGGCCGACGAACGTCACGAGGTCCTGCTCGCTCGCCGTCGGCCAGTCGGGGTGCGGCGGGATGATCGTGTCGGCCGCCGCGTTGATCACCGCCGCCTGGGTCGCGTCGAAGCCGATCGGGTTCTGCAGGCCGCCCAGGCGCGGGCGGCCGGTCTCGAAGAACCCGCCCGCCTCCCCCGGCGTGGCCGTCGTCTCCGGAGCGCCGAACGGTGCCGGCTTCTCCCCGAGAGCGTTGTTCACGACGTTCTCCCCTCTCCGCTGAAGGTGGGTCCGTGTGGGTGACGTGAGCACTTTCCGGCCCTATAGCGCCGGAAAGTGCTCACGTGGGTCAGCGCTTGGTGTGCTCGCGCTCGTCGACGACGCGGCGGGACTTGTGCTCCGCGCGTTCGAGGGTGTTGGCGTCGACCGACTCGAAGGTCACGCGGACACCGAGGAAGGACTGCAGGCCGGAGCCGGTGCGCTGCTCGAACTCGGACCGCCGGCCCTCGGGATGGGTCGTCTCGGCGCGGACGATCATCTCGTCCATCGAGCCGGTGCGGCGCACGATGATCTGGTGCTCGCCGCCGTACCCCTCGACGCCGCGCAGGTAGTTGTCGACCTCGGTGGGGTACACGTTCTCGCCGCGGATGTGGATCATGTCGTCGATCCGCCCGTAGACCCCGTCGGGCAGCTTCGGGTACGTGCGCCCGCAGGGGTTGTCCTCGAGCACCCAGCGCGTGAGGTCGTTCGACGCGAGCCGGATCATCGGTTGCGACGTGCGCTCGAGGTGCGTGTAGACCGGCGTGCCCTCGGAGCCGAACGGCACGGTGCGGAACGTGTCCGGGTCGCAGACCTCGTGCCAGACGATGTCCTGCCAGAGCAGCATGCCGTCGGGCGTCCCCGCCGTGGCCGACGCCGACATGAACGGCGTCATCTCGGCCATGGTCCCGCAGTCGATCACCGTCGCGCCGAACGCGTCCTCGATCGCCTTGCGCACGGTCGGCACCGACGCCCCGGGCTCGCCGGAGAAGAACATGACCTTCAGCCCGAACTCGCGCGGGTCGATCTTCTCCTGCTCGGCGACCTCGGCCAGGCGCAGCGCGTACGACGGCGTCGCGTAGAACGCCGTCGGCTTGAGCCGGGCCAGCCAGTTCACAGCGCGCGAGGTCATGCCCTGCGCGCCGGCACCGAACGGGAGCACCCGGCAGCGCAGCCGCTCCGCGCCGGCCATCGCGCCCCAGGAGCCGAGGTAGAGCGAGAACAGGGCCGCGACGAAGACGGTGTCGCCGGGCCGCACGCCCATGCCCCAGAGGATGCGGGCGTGGTTGTCGGCGATGACCTCCCAGTCGCGCCGCCCGATACCGAAGGCGGTGGGCTGGCCGGTGGTGCCCGAGGTGCCGTGGATGTGGTGCACGTCGGTCGGCTCGATGCAGAGGTAGTCGCCGAACGGCGGGTGGTCGGCCTGCGCCTGGCGCATCTCGGCCTTCGTCACCACCGGGACCTGCTCGAACGCCTCCCACGACGTGATGTCCGCGGGCTTGCAGTCCACGGCGTCCCACTTGTCCTTGTAGAACGACGAGTTCGCGTACGCGTACTCCATGACCTCGCGCAGCCGCGGGAGGACCGCGGCGTTCCGCTCCTCGGGGTCCATCGTCTCGCGGTGCGGGAACCAGTACGGCGAGGACGGGTCGGGCAGGTAGCTCTGGTCGTAGCCCGCCGGGAAGTGCCACTCCTCCATCTGCGCGCTCATCTCAGGCCTTCCTCCGCTCGATCTCGGCGTCGTTCCAGGGGGTGAGGGCCTGGTAGTCGGGCACGAAGCCCAGACCCTTGTCGGCGTCGGGCGAGGGCGCGTCTCGGCTGGTGACGACGTCGACGACGGCCGGCGCGTTCTCCAGCGCGCGCCGCAGCGCGTCCTGGAGGTCGGCGGGGTCGGTGACCCGCTCGCCGTGCGCGCCCAGGCTGCGGCCCAGCGCGGCGTAGTCGGAGAACGCGAGCTCGGTGCCGACGACCAGCCCGTAGTTCTCCTGCTGGTCGTAGCGCTCGATGTTCCAGGCGGCGTTGTTCGAGACGATCACGACGACCTTCGCGCCGTGCCGTACCGCGGTGTCGATGTCCGTCGCCGAGATGCCGAACGCGCCGTCACCCGTGACGGTGACGACCGGGCGCTCCGGGTACGCGAGCGCGGCGGCGATGGCGAACGGGGTGCCGACGCCGAGGCAGCCGAAGGCGCCGGGGTCGAGGTAGCGCGCGCAGCGGGTGATGCCGAGCCGGGCGAACGAGAGCAGGTCGCCGCCGTCGGCGACCATGATCGTCTCGCCGAGGTCCACGGAGGAACCGTCCAGGGCGTCGAGCGCGGCGAAGATGCGGTTGGGGTGCATGAGGCCGTCGGCGCCCGCGGGCGCCTCGGCCATCGCCGCCTTGTACTCGGCGCTGCGCTTCTCGTGCTTGGCGCGCAGCTCGTCGCGCCAGCCGGTGTCCGGGGTGTGGTCGTCGAGCGCGGTGGTGAGGGCGGCGAGCGCGGCCGCCGGGTCGGCGAGGATCTCGACCTCGCCGCGCCGGTTGTCGATCAGCTCGCTCGCGGTGTCGGCGATCCGCACGACCGTCGCGTTCCGGAACACCGCCGGCGACCCGAACCCGAGCTGGTAGTCGAGCTGGCGCCCGACGGTGATCAGCAGGTCGCAGTCGCGCATGACGGCCGAGCGCGCCGAGCCGACGCCGGCGGGGTGGTCGGCGGGGACGAGGCCGCGCGACTCCTGGGTGTCGAGGTAGGCCGCGCCGCTGGCGTCGAGGAAGCGCACGAGGTCGCGACCGTCGGTGACGCGCGCGCCCCGGCCGCTGATGACCGCGGGCTTCTGCGCCTTGCGGACCAGGTCGGCGACCGCCGCGACGTCGTCGGGGTGCGGCTGCGGGCGCCGGCGGGGCTTGGCGCGCAGGTGCTCGTCGGTGATGAGCGCCGGCGGCACCTCCTGGCGCAGGACGTCGGTGGGGATCTCGACGTAGACCGGCCCCGGCTCGCCGCGGTCGCCCGACGCGCGGGCCCAGGCCTCGTCGAGCTCGCGCAGCACCTGGTCGTGCTGGCGCAGCGTGCGGGACAGCCGCGTGACCGGGGCGAGGATCTCGGTGTGCGGGATGTCCTGCAGCGGGCCCATGTTGGCCTGCGGGCGGGGCGGGCAGCCGCCGAAGAGCAGCAGCGGGATGCGGCTGATCGAGGCGTTGGCGATTGCGGTGACGGTGTTGGTGACGCCGGGCCCGGCGGTCACGAGCGCTACGGCGGTCTCGCCGGTGAGCTCCGCGTGGGCGTGGGCCATGTGCACGGCCGAGCCCTCGTCGCGGACGTCGACGATCTCGACGCCGAGCCGCGCGAGCTGGTCCCACACCGGCTGGATGTGGCCGCCCTGCAACCCGAACACGCGCCGGATCCCGTGGTCGCGGAAGAACCGCGCCACCAGGTCCGCGACCGGCGCTGACCCCTGGGCCATCCGTCCTCCTCGTCGTCGTCACTGCCGAGCTGAGTGGTCCGGGCGCGGATCGGTCGTGTGGAACCGGTGAGCGGGGGCACTCCCCTGCTGCCTCTGGTGATGCACACCACGTGATGCGACCCACGCTCACCGTGGCGCATTCTGAATTCAGAAGTCAAGAGCTGCGGCGGGATCCCGTTCCCCGGCCAGGCGCTACCCTCGGTGGTCGACCGTCCGAGCCGCAGGATCTCCGAGGAGGCCGCCCGTGCCGAGCCCGGAGTGCCGGCGATGACCGCGCTGCCGACGCCTCCGTCCCGCACGGAGCAGGTGTTCGACGCGATCGTCGACGACATCTGCACCGGCAAGCTGACCCCCGGCACCCCGCTGCGCCAGGAGCAGCTCGCGGACCGCTTCAACGTGTCCCGCCAACCCGTGCAGCAGGCGCTGCTGCTCCTGCGCAACCAGGGTCTGGTGCGCGAGTTCGGGCGCCGCGGCCTCGAGGTCGCGCCGCTGGACCGCGAGTTCGTCAGCCACCTCTACGACCTGCGCGAGCTCCTCGACGGCTACGCCGCCCGGCTGGCGGCCGAGCGGCGCACCGAGTCCTGGCTCGAGGAGATCTCCGGGATCGTGCGGCTGGGCGAGCAGGCGTTCTCCGAGCGCGCCTTCGCCCGCATGATCTCCGCGGACGTCGAGTTCCACCGCGGCGTCGTCGAGGCCTCGGGCAACCCGCTGCTGGTCGAGAGCACCGCGGTCATGTGGCGCAACGTCCAGCGCGTCATGGGCGAGGTCCTCCTCCAGGGCGGCTCGCCGGCCTGGGTGTGGGAGGACCACGCCGCGATCCTCGACGCGATCACCCGCGGCGACGCCGCCCACGCCGAGGAGCTCGCCCGCCGCCACGCGGCCCACGGGGAGCAGCTCATCCTCGACGCGATGGGGCCGCCGGAGGACGACGACCGGGCCGCGGGCGGCTGACGCCGGTCATCCCGCGCGGGTGATGCGGGCGCCCGGGTTGAGCGCCATCGTCGCCGGGGTCCGAGTCGCTCCGGGGGTGCGCCATGGTGACCACGGGCGCGCCGCCGGTCCCCGACGCACCGGTGCGCGGTACCGGACCCTGGCTCCGGTTCCTCGCGGGCTTCGTGGTGCTCTGGGCCGTCCTGCAGGGTGTCGCCGCCCTCGGCCCGGGCGCCCGCGGCGGCGTCGTCGTGCTCGCGGTCGTCCTGGTCGTGGGGCTCGTCGTCGAGCGGGTGCTGTCCGGGACGGGGCCGCGCCGGGCCCTGCGCGCCCTCGGGTTCGGGCGACCCGCGCCCCGCGCCGTGCTGCTCGCCGCGGCCGTGTCGGGCCTGGTCGTCCTCGTGTTCCCCCTCGCCGCCGCCCTCGGGCTGGGGCCGATCACGCTGCGGGCGGACTGGCCGTGGCTGCTCGTCGGGGCGTTCGCCCTGCACGGGCTCGCCGAGGAGCTCGTCTGGCGCGGCTACACCTTCCGGCGGCTGCGGGCGGGCCGGTCCTTCCCGCACGCGGCGGCGTGGACGATGCCGCTGGTCGCGGCGACGCACCTGCCGATCCTCGTGACGTCCGGGCTCGCGGTCGGCCTCGGGGCGATGGCCGTGGCGGCCGTGACCTCGGTGCCGTTCGCGTACCTGTTCGAGACCGGCCGGGGCACGCTGTGGGCGCCGGCGCTCGTGCACACCGCGATCGACTCCTTCAAGCTCGTCGAGCTCCCGGTGACGTCGCTGGCGGCGTTCTCGCTCCTGCTCGTCGGCGTCTCGCTGCTCGTCCCGCTGCTCGCCCTCGCCGTGCCCCGGCGCGTCCTGGGGGCCTGACGTGCTCGCCACGGTCGGCCTGCTGGCCAGCGTCGTCGCCACCGCCCTGTGGTCGGGGCTGCTGCTGATGCTCACGACGATCCTGCACCCGGTCTACCTCGGGCTGGGCGCGAGCGGGTTCGCCGACGGGATGCAGCGCTTCCTGCCGATCGCCCGGCGCTCGCCCACCAACTACGGCCTGATCGCCGCGATGGTCGTCGCCCCGGTGGTGGCCCTCGTGGGCCTGTGGGGCTCCGGCACGCCGTTCCTGCTCGCGACGCTCGGGCTCGCCGCGATCGTCGCCGGACCGCTGCTGACCTCGCGCTTCGGCGCCGAGCCGACCTACGACGTGATGCTCGCCTGGGCGCCCGACGCGCCGCCGCGCGACTGGCGCGAGGTGCGGGCGCGCTGGCAGCGCCTCAACTGGATCCGCGCGGCGGCCACGTGGCTGGCCCTGGCCCTGTTCGTCGCCGCGACCTGGCTGTACCTGACCTGACCAGCGGAGATACCTACGAAGATGCGGCTCATCGTGCGGGTCCGCCCGGCGCGGCGCCTCGTCGTCGGCCGCCTGACCGGCCTCGGCATCGCCTACCGTGCCGGTGACGGCCGCGCGGGCGCGACCGACGCCGGAGCGCCCCGACGCGGGTGGCGTAGCTCAGGCCGTCGCGTCCCGGTGGACGCCGAGCAGGTAGCGGTAGGTCGCGGCGCTGGCCGCGATCATGGCGCGCTCGTCGTCGGTGACCTCGCGGCGCACCTTGCCCGGGACGCCCGCGACCAGCGACCCCGGCGGGATCGTCACGCCTTGGGAGATCACCGCGCCGGCCGCGACCACCGACCCGCGCCCGACCGTCGCACCGTTCATCACCACCGCCCCCATACCGATCAGGCAGTCGTCCTCGACCGTGCAGCCGTGCACCACCGCGCGGTGGCCGACGGTGACGTTGTCGCCGATCGAGCAGGGGAAGCCGGGGTCGGCGTGGACGACGGTGCCGTCCTGGACGCTGGTCCCCTCCCCCACGGTCACCGACTCCATGTCGGCGCGGACCACGGCGGTGTACCAGACGCCGGTGTCGGTCCCGATCGTCACGCGGCCGGCGACGACCGCGCCCGGCGCGACCCACGCGCCCTCGGCAACCGTCGGCGTGTGACCCAGGACGGTGATCAGCGACAACTCCGGGCACCTCTCAGCCGGCGACGGGACGTGTGGCGCGCAGGCGCGCGCACCGGCGCTCGGCGCCGGCGTCGGTGAGCACCGCGACCTGGTCGACGACCACCCGCAGCCGGGCGGCGTCGTCGGCGGCAGCCTCCCACGCGGGCACGAACGCCGGGTCGAGGGCCTGCGGGGCGGCCGCGACCAGGCGCTCGACCAGCTCGGTGACCAGGTGGCGCTGCTGCTCCTGCACCGCGAGCCGGGCCGGGTCGCTCATCACCCAGCGCAACGCCGCGGCCTTGAGCACCGCCACCTCGGCCCCGACGCCCGCGGGGATCACGAGGTCGGCGTCGTGCCCGGCGGGGACGACGGCGTCGCCGAGCGCGTCCCGGGTGGCGTCGACGGTGCTCGAGACGAACCGCCCCACCAGCTCGCTGGTCAGGCGCTTGAGCGCGGCGGTGGCGGCGAGCGAGCCGTCGTGCGCGCCGTGCGCTGCGGCCGCGCGCACCGCCGGCAGCTCGGCGAGCACCCCTGCGGCGTGCTCGAGCTCGCGGCGCGGCGCGGCGGAGAAGGCGTCGGCGGCGAGGTCGGCGAGTGCGGCGCGCTCGGTGGGACGTCCCAGCCAGGCCAGCACGATCCGCCCGGCGAGGATGCCGTCCTCGAGGTCGTGCACGGAGTAGGCGACGTCGTCGGCCCAGTCCATGATCTGCGCCTCGACGCAGCGCCTGTCCGGGGGCGCGCCCTCGCGCACCCAGCCGAACACGGCGAGGTCGTCGGGGTAGACGCCGAACTTGCGCAGACCCTCCCGGCGCGGCCAGGGGTACTTGAGGCAGGCGTCGAGCACGCCGCGGGTGAGGTTGAGGCCGCGGCACGCGTCGTCGTCGAGCACCTTGGGCTCGAGCCGCGTGAGGATGCGCAGCGTCTGGGCGTTGCCCTCGAAGCCCCCGCAGTCGCCGGCGAGCGCGTGCAGCGCCCGCTCGCCGTTGTGGCCGAACGGGGGGTGGCCGATGTCGTGGGCGAGCCCGGCGGTGTCGACGACGTCGGGGTCCGCGCCGAGGTCCTCGGCCATGCCGCGGCCGATCTGGGCGACCTCGAGCGAGTGGGTCAGCCGGGTGCGTGGCACGCCGGTGACCGCGGCGTCCTCGTCGGGGCCGACGACCTGCGTCTTGCCGGCGAGGCGGCGCAGCGCCGCGGAGTGCAGCACGCGGCCGCGGTCGCGGGCGAACGGCGAGCGCAGGTCGCGGCCCGGCTTCGGGGCCTCGGCGAACAGCCGCGCGGCGCGGTGCCCCGGCGTGCTCATCCCAGGCCGGGGTCGGAGAAGTCGGACGACCCGTGGGTGAGGTGGTAGTAGATCAGCGCGCCGGTCTCGCGGACGATGTAGCGGAGCTGGGTCTCGCGGGTCTGCACCACCGGGCCGCGCTTGGTCGGCGAGGTCGTCGCGTCGAGTCCCACGTCGTCGGCCATCGTGCGGGAGCGCAGCGAGTGCCACGGGTCGCTGACCAGCACCGCCGAGGTCCACCCGCGCTGCTCGGCGACGGCGGCGACCGCCTCGAAGCTCTCGTAGGTGTCGCGGCCCTCGTCGACCGGCAGCAGCGCCTGCCCCGGCACCCCGTTCTCCACGAGCCACTGCTCGCCGGCCTGCGCCTCGGTGAACGCGTCGCCGTCCGCGGCCCCGCCGACGGTGATGATGCGCGGGGCGACGCCCTCCTCGTAGAGCTCGAGGGCGTGCTGCAGGCGCGCGCGGAACACCGGCGACGGGCGGCCGTCGTACTGGGCGGCGCCGAGTACGACGATCATGTCGACCGGCTGGCGCTCGTCCACCCGGCCCAGCTGCCACACCCGGATCGCGGTGCCGCCGACCAGCAGGAGCGCCACCACCACCGCGCCCACCACCACCCGCGGCGCCCAGGCGGCGGCGGTGCGGGCGGTGGTCGGGGACGTCGGGCTCGTGCCGCGGTTCATGCGCCGATCGGTCCCGCGGCGCGACCGAGCGCCGACGGATCGCGCCCGCTGCGGACCGCGAGGACCTCGCCGACGATCGAGACGGCGGTCTCCGCGGGGGTGCGGGCGCCGAGGTCGAGCCCGACCGGGCCGTGGATGCGCGCGAGCTGGTCCTCGGTGACGCCGGCGGCGAGCAGGCGCTCCCGGCGGGCGGCCTGGGTACGCCGCGAGCCCAGCGCGCCGAGGAAGCCGCGACCCGCCAGGCCGGTGCGCAGGACGGCGTCGAAGGCGGGGTCGTGGTCGAGCAGCACGAGGACGTCGGCGTCGGTGAACGCGGCGACGGCGGCGTCGGCCTCGGCGACGGTGTCGGCACGCTGCGCGGCCCACCCCAGGACGCCGGCCTGCGCGGCGAGCGCCTCGGCGATCGCCCCGCCGCCGACGACGGTGACCGTCGGCACGGGCACCCAGAGGTCCACGAGCACGTCGACGCCCTCGAGCGTGGTGCGATCGGTGGCCGTGGCGCCCCGGCGCAGCAGGCCGCGGGCGTGGGCGAGCGCGGCGTCGTCGAGCGCCGGCTCGCCGAGGGTGCTCGCGACGTCCTCGAGCTCGCCGCCGGTGGCCGCCAGCGACGCCGACCCGTCGGCGCGCGAGACCAGCGCGGCGGGGGCGCCGGCGGAGAACGCGCCGGCGAGCGCGCGGGCCGGCGCGGCGTCGAGGGGATGGCCGAGCAGCGTCGCCCCGCCCGCGCAGGCGAGCCCGGCGGCGACCGCGGCGTCCTCGGCGACGTGCGCGTCGATCGTGGCCGGGCGCTCACGCGCGTCCCGGGCCAGCACCGCCGCCCGGTCGTCCAGCGCGCCCCGCAGCAGCACCCCGCCGAGCGCCCCGTCGGCGCCGGCGACCAGCAGCTGGCCGGGTTCGACGGTGCCGAACCCGTGCCGGTCGAGCACGCGGACCACCGCCCGCGCCTCGTCCCCCCGCGCCAGGACCGCCGCCACGTCCGCCAGGTCGCTCACGTGCTCCAGCGTAGGCGAGCGCGCCTCAGCAGCCGATCAGGCGGGCGGCGAGGTAGGACTCGAGCTGGTCGAGGGCCACGCGCTCCTGGGTCATGGCGTCGCGGTGCCGGACGGTGGCCGCCTGGTCGTTCAGCGAGTCGAAGTCGACCGTGACGCAGAACGGGGTGCCGATCTCGTCCTGGCGGCGGTAGCGGCGGCCGATGGCGCCGGCGTCGTCGAACTCGACGTTCCAGTGCTTGCGCAGGGTGGCCGCGAGGTCGCGGGCGACCGGCGAGAGGTCGGCGTTGCGCGAGAGCGGCAGCACCGCCGCCTTCACCGGCGCGAGGCGCGGGTCGAGGCGCAGCACCGTGCGCTTGTCGACGCCGCCCTTGGCGTTCGGGGCCTCGTCCTCGGTGTAGGCCTCGAGCAGGAACGCCATCATCGGGCGGCCGACACCCGCGGCGGGCTCGATGACGTAGGGCCGGTAGCGCGAGTCGGTGGCCTGGTCGTAGTAGCTCAGGTCGACGCCGCTGTGGTTGGTGTGCGTCGTGAGGTCGAAGTCGGTGCGGTTGGCGATGCCCTCGAGCTCGCCCCACTCCTGGCCGGCGTTGAACTGGAACTTGTACTCCACGTCCACCGTGCGCTTGGAGTAGTGGGAGAGCTTCTCCTTGGGGTGCTCGTAGTGCCGCAGGTTGTCCGCGGCGATGCCGAGGTCGGTGTACCAGCGGGTGCGCTCGTCGATCCAGTACTGGTGCCACTGCTCGTCGGAGCCCGGCTCGACGAAGAACTCCATCTCCATCTGCTCGAACTCGCGCGTGCGGAAGATGAAGTTGCCCGGCGTGATCTCGTTGCGGAAGCTCTTGCCGATCTGGCCGATGCCGAACGGCGGCTTCTTGCGGGCCGCGGACATGACGTTGGCGAAGTTGACGAAGATGCCCTGCGCGGTCTCGGGCCGCAGGTAGTGCAGGCCCTCCTCGGACTCGACCGGGCCCAGGTAGGTCTTGAGCATCATGTTGAACTCGCGCGGCGCGGTGTACTCGCCGCGCACGCCGCAGTTCGGGCACGGCACGGTCGACAGGTCGTAGCCGACCTTGCCCTCGGCGTCGACGGTCTCCAGGGACGGGCCGCCGGTGCGCTCGGAGAAGTCCTCGGCGAGCTGGTCGGCGCGGAAGCGGCGGTGGCAGTTGGTGCACTCGACCAGCGGGTCGGTGAACACGTCGACGTGGCCCGAGGCGACCCACACCTGGCGCGGGAGGATCACGCTCGAGTCGAGGCCGACGACGTCCTCGCGGCCCGTGACCATCGACTTCCACCACTGGCGCTTGATGTTGTCCTTCAGCTCCACGCCGAGCGGGCCGTAGTCCCAGGCCGAGCGCGTGCCTCCGTAGATCTCACCGGACGGGAAGACGAAGCCGCGGCGCTTGCACAGGTTGACCACGGTCTCGATACGGGCGCTGCCGGTGGGGGTGGGCACGGTGGTACTCCGGAACTCGCAGGGAACGCTGGTCGTGCGGGTGCACCCAGCGTAGCGAGCGGGCCCTCGGCGCCAGAGCACCGGAGCACCGGTCAGCGGTCGGTGAGCAGGCTCGGGTGCTCGGTGACGCCGTCGGGGTCCGCGACGAGCGCCCGCTCGTGGGCGGCGGGCTCGTCGGTGCGGGCCTCGGAGAGCAGCGGGACCACGTGCTCGCGCACGTCGAAGGGCTGCAGCGCCTTGCGGTAGGCGGTGACGGAGCGGAAGCGGGCCACCAGCACCCAGCTCTCGGGCTCCTCGATCGCCCGTCCCAGGTCGACGCCCTCGCAGCCGGGCTGCGCCGCGAGCAGGGCGACCGCCCGGCGCGCGCGCTCGAGGAACGCGGCCGTCTGCGCGGCGGCCGGCGCGAATCGGCAGACCAGCAGCATCCCGGGCGTCCTCCCCCTCGCGTCGACAACGGATACCATTATCGGGAGTTGCCGCGCCGGGGCGCAGACCCGGGCGGCGGAGTGTCGACGGCCGGGAGGCAGCCGTGAGCGGTCGCGGACCGGGACGGGCCCGCACCCCCTTCACGGGGCGGCGCGGACGGGCGGTGCCCGGCGACGGCCCCCTGGCGCGCGTGCCCGCGGTTGCCGTGTTCGCCGTGGTCGTCGTGGTGTTCGCCGCGGGCGTCATCGTCGGCGGCGCGATCGGGGCGGTCCTGCTCGGCCTGCTCGCGCTCGGGGTGGCCGGGCTGCTCGCCGCGACCTGGCCGCGCCTGACCCCGCTCGAGCGCGCGGTGCGCGTCCTCGTGCTCGCCGTGCTCGTGGCCCTCGCCGTCGGGCTGGTGCTGCGGTGAGCGCGCCCCGGACCGGGACCGCGGCTCCCGGGCACCTTCACGTGGACGTCCCCGCCGACCTGCCGGCCCCCGGACCCGAGACGCCGGGGTCGACGTCGCTCGTCGCGGCGGGCGACCTGCTGCGGGCCCTGGCGGCGCCGGTGCGGATCGCGATCGTCCTGCAGCTGCGCAGCTCGCCGCGCTGCGTCCACGAGCTGGTCGACGCCCTCGCGGTGACCCAGCCGCTGATCAGCCAGCACCTGCGCGTGCTCAAGGCCGCCGGTGTGGTGCGCGGCGACCGCCGGGGTCGCGAGGTCGTCTACCGGCTGGTGGACGATCACCTCGCGCACATCGTCGTCGACGCGGTCGCGCACGTGGAGGAGGAGTCGTGACGGCGTCCGGCTCGCGCACGCCCTCGGTGCCCGGACTGCGCGCGACCAAGCAGCGCGCCGCGATCGCCGAGCTGCTCGACGAGCTGAGCGACTTCCGGTCCGCGCAGGAGATCCACGAGGAGCTGCGCCGGCGCGGCGAGGGCATCGGGCTCACCACGGTCTACCGGACGCTGCAGGCCCTCGCGGACGCGAACGAGATCGACGTGCTGCGCACGGGCACCGGCGAGGCGTCGTACCGCCGGTGCTCCGAGCACCACCATCACCACCTGGTCTGCCGGGTCTGCGGCAAGACCGTCGAGGTCGAGGGCCCCGCCGTCGAGCACTGGGCCGACCGCGTCGCCGCCCAGCACGGCTTCGCCGAGATCTCCCACACGGTGGAGATCCTCGGCGTCTGCGCCGGCTGCCGCGCCGCGGGCTGAGCGCGCGCATACCTGGAGCAGCGAGGGCGTCTCTCGCTGCCTGCCACGCAGCCAGGGCGTCCCTCGCTCCCCACGGGGGCACCCCGAGAGACGCCGAGAGCCGGGCCCCGCGGAGGGACCCGGCTCTCGGTCATCGCTGCGGTGCTACTCCCGGTCCGCCGACGGGCGTCCGGCCGTCTCCGCGCCGGCGCCCGGTCCGGTGTCGACGACCTCGGTGCCGGCCGGGTCGTCGTCCTTGGGCACCGAGCGAGCCCGGGCCCGTGCCGCGGCCTGGGCCCGCGCCTCCTCCGGATCGGCCGGTACGACCGGCGTCTCGCCCGTCGAGAACGGGTCCTGCACGCCGTAGACCTCGGCGTACGTCGGGCCCGTGGCCTCGCCGGAGCGCTGCCGGTTGCTCGTCGCCGGGAAGGCCTGGACGTGCAGGTAGAAGTCCTCGCCGTGCTTGTCCGTGCCGTGGTCGATCGCCTGTTCCATGACCTCGAGGCCCTTGCGCTCCCGCAGGATCACGGGGTCGTGGTTGAGGTCGCGCATGAACGCGACGCACAGGAACACCATGATCACGACGAACGGGGCCGCGACCAGGATGGTCAGGCTCTGCAGGCCGGACAGGGCGTCCTCGCCGCCGACCAGCAGCATGATGATCGCCACGGCGCCCATCACGGAGCCCCAGAAGATCACGACCCAGCGGGACGGCTCGTCGGTGCCACGCTGCGAGAGCGTGCCGGTGACGATCGACGCGGCGTCGGCGCCGGAGACGAAGAAGATCGCCACCAGCACCATGACCAGCAGGCCGGTGAACGTGGCCCACGGGTAGGCCTGGAGCACCGCGAACAGCTGGGTCTCGGTGTCGGCCGCCGCGGGGTCGAGGCCCGCCTGCTGCTGGGTGATCGCCGTGCCACCGAAGATCGAGAACCAGACCAGGCTCACGAGGCTCGGCACGAGGATGACGCCACCGACGAACTGGCGGATCGTGCGGCCGCGGCTGATCTTCGCCAGGAACATGCCGACGAAGGGCGTCCAGGAGATCCACCACGCCCAGTAGAAGAACGTCCAGGAGCTCAGCCACTCGAGCATGGCCTCGCCACCGGTGGCCTCGGTGCGCCCGACCATCTCGGCCCAGTCGCCGATGTACGCGCCGACCGCGGTCGGCAGCAGGTCGAGGATGATCACCGTCGGGCCGACGACGAACACGAACAGCGCCAGGATGCCGGCGAGCACCATGTTGATGTTCGACAGCCACTGGATGCCCTTGGCGACGCCGGACACCGCCGACAGCACGAACGCCGCGGTGAGCACGACGATCAGCGGCACGAGCACCTCGTTGCCGGCGCCGGGCAGGAAGCCCGTGGCGTCGAGGCCGCCGCCGATCTGCAGCGCGCCGAGCCCCAGCGAGGCCGCGGAGCCGAAGATCGTCGCGAAGATCGCGATGATGTCGATGACCCGGCCGACCGCGCCGTTGGCGGCCTTCTCGCCGATCAGCGGGATGAACGCCGAGCTGATCAGCTGGCGACGGCCCTTGCGGAACGTCGAGTACGCGATGGCGAGACCGACCACGGCGTAGATCGCCCACGGGTGCAGGGTCCAGTGGAAGAGCGAGGTGGCCATCGCCGTGTTCAGCGCGCCGACCTGGTCGCCCGGCATGACCGACCCGGGCGGCGGCTCGGTGAAGAACGACAGCGGCTCGGCGACGCCGTAGAACATCAGCCCGATGCCCATACCGGCGCTGAACATCATGGCGATCCAGGAGACCGTCCGGAACTCGGGCTGCTCGTCGTCGCGGCCCAGACGGATGCGCCCGAAGCGGCTGAACGCGAGCCACAGCGCGAAGACCACGAAGCCGGTGGCGGCGAGGATGAAGCCCCAGCCGCCGCCGCGGATGACGCCGCTGAGCATCGCGCTCGAGACGTTGCTGAGGCTCTCGGTGCCGATGACGCCCCAGGCCACGAAGATGACGGCGAGGGCGGCGCCGATGCCGAAGACGACCCAGTCGGTGCCGTGCTTCCGGTCCGCGGCGCTCGTGGCGGGGACGTCCGGCTCACCCCCGGGTGACCCGGCCGGTTGTCCCGGCGGTGATGAGAGATCTTGTGTCATGGCGAGTCGCGCCTCCCATGCCTCGAGAGACGCCCCTCCTCTCCGGATCATCGGCGGACGGCGAGCATACGTCTGGTTGGCGCGGGTTCCTCCCGCTTTCGGCCGTTAGCTGTCGGTACGGCGTGTTCGGGTCAGTATTCGTACACCGGTTCGGGTGTGGCAACCGGCGACCACGAAGTCACCGCCAGTGTCGGCACGTGGCCGTCGGCCGCACCGCCGGTCCCGGCGACGACACGCCCTCGCACCGCCACCCAGCGATCGCCCCCGTCACCGCCCGGACCCGTCTCCCGCATCTGCCCCGCAGGGTCGGCGAGGTGGATCCGCACGGTCGAGGCGTCGGCCGCGCAACATGTGATCACGAGCCGGGCGAGGTCCACCGGAGCGGCCCCCGCGGGCGGGTGCCGGGCGGGCACGAGGAAGCCGACGACGGTGACGTCGCGGCTGGTCAGCGGCCCGAACGGGTCAGCCGCGGTGCGCGAGACGACGTCGAGCAGCCCGAGTACCGGCGCCTCGCCGGCGGGCACCGGGTCGTCGGCGACCGCGGCCACCGGGGCGGCGCGCGCCCCGACCCCGCCGACGGCCGCCGACCCCAGCGCCGGCGGCACGACGAGCAGCAGCGCGAGCACCGGCAGCACGAGCATCCACGCCGAGGGGCCGGCGCGGTCGTCGTGCCCGTGATCATGACCATCGGCGGCGGTCCGCCCCCGCAGATCGCGCACGATCGCCACCACCGCGACGGCGATCAGCACGAACCCGGCCGCGAGCACCGGGACCGCCGACCAGGGCCGCACGTAGCGCAGGTAGGAGCCGTCGAGAACGATCTTGACGAGCACCCCGCCGACGAGGACGAGCAGCACGTGCTGGGTGTCCCTGCTCATGGCGAGCCCATCCCGCGCCGCCTCATCCCGCGCCGCCTCATCCCGCGCCGCCTCATCCCGCGCCGCCGAACACGAGCAGCCCGGCCGCGACGGCGCTCGTCACCGCCACCACGAACGTCAGCGGGGCGAAGCGTGCCGCGAACGCGCGCCCGAACGCCCCGGCCTGCAGGGCGATCAGCTTGACGTCGACCGCGGGCCCCACGACCAGGAACACCAGGCGCGGCAGCAGCGGCAACGTCGACAGCGACGCCGCGACGAAGGCGTCGGCCTCGCTGCACAGCGCGAGCAGGACCGCGAGCAGCGCCATCACCGCGCAGGCGAGCACCAGGTGCCCCGCCAGCCCGTCGAGCCACGACGCGGGCACGACGACCGTCATGACCGCGGCCGCCAGACCGCCGACGACGAGGAAGCCGCCGGCGTCGACGACGTCGTGGCGCGCGGTCTCGGCGAACACCGCCCACCGCGGCGTGCCGGCGTCCGGCGGCGGCCGGCGCACCCGCGCCGCGATCCACTCCGCGCGCCCGCAGCGGGTCCACAGCCAGCCCACGCCGACCGCGGTGGCCGCCGACCCGAGGAGGCGGGCGCCGACCATCTCGGGGTGGTCGGGGAAGGCGACGGCCGTGGCCACGAGCACCACGGGGTTGATCGCCGGCGCGGCCAGCAGGAAGGCGAGCGCCGCGGCCTCCGGCACGCCCTGCCCGACCAGCCGCCGCGCGACCGGCACCGACGCGCACTCGCAGCCGGGCAGCACCAGCCCCGCCGCGCCGGCGACGGGCACCGCGAGCGCGGGCCGTGCGGGCAGCACCCGGCGCAGCGCCGCGGGCGAGACCCACGCCGCGATGGCCCCGGACAGCAGCGTGCCGAGCACGAGGAAGGGCAGGGCCTGCACGCACACCGCCACGAACACGGTGGCCGCCGTGCGGACGAGGCCGACGTCGAACAGGCGCGTCAACGGGCCCTGCAGTGCCGTCGCGGCCAGCAGCGCCCCGCACAGCACGACCAGCGAGGCCGACCCCCGTGGGGCGCGCGTCGTCGTCGGTCGCGGGGAGCTCACGGGCCGTGATGCTCCCAGCCGTCGCGATCAGCGCCGAGGACCCGACCGGAACCCTGGGGACGCGAACGGGCGATGGGGACGGCGGATGGGGGAACGGCCCGCTCAGTCCGTCCCGACCAGGTCCGTCCGGACCTGGGCCGCCGTCGACACGACGAGCATGAGCAGCGTGCCCAGCGGCCCGACCGCGAGGCCCTCGGCGGGGAACGCGTAGCGCAGGGTCACGTCCCACCCCTGCTCGGTGGCGACCGCGCCGAGCGTGCCGAACAGCCCCTGACCGGCGCGTTCGGCGACCCGCCGGGGGGTGTCGGTGTCCTCGAGGTCCCAGGCGACGACGCAGGTCAGGCTCAGCACGGCGAGCCCCTCGACCAGCTCGACACCCTGGATCGCGCACGGCACGCCGGCGTGGCGGAAGGACAGCGCGCCGTCGTCGTCCACGTGCACGTCGACGAACTGCTCCATCGCCTCCCGGGCGATGATCAGCAGGCCCGCGGTGGTGGCGGCCTCACGGCTCACGAGGTGCCGGTCCCTTCCGAGCGGTCCATCGCGCCGCCGTAGCGACGGTCGCGCCGGGCGTAGATCTCGCACGCCTCCCAGAGGTGGCGGCGGTCGAAGTCGGGGAAGAGTGTGTCGAGGAAGACCATCTCGGCGTACGCCGACTGCCAGAGCAGGAAGTTCGACGTCCGCTGCTCCCCCGAGCTGCGCAGGAAGAGGTCGACGTCGGGCATGTCGGGCTCGTCGAGGTGGCGCGCGAGGGCCTTCTCGTCGATGCGCTCGGGGTCGATCTCACCGCGCGCGGCGCGCCGCGCGAGCTCCTTCGCCGCCCCGACGATCTCCGCGCGCCCGCCGTAGTTGACGCACATGGTGAGGGTGACGACGTCGTTGTCCTTCGTCATCTCCTCGGCGGTCTCGAGCTCCTTGATGACGCTGCGCCAGAGCCGCGGCCGCTGCCCGGACCAGCGCACGCGCACGCCCATCGCGTGCATCTCGTCGCGCCGGCGGCGGATGACGTCGCGGTTGAACCCGAGCAGGAAGCGCACCTCGTCGGGGCTGCGCCGCCAGTTCTCGGTGGAGAAGGCGTACGCCGAGATCCACTTGACGCCGATGTCGATGCAGCCCCGCACGACGTCGAGCAGCTGGCCCTCGCCCTGGCGGTGGCCCTCGATCCGCGGCAGGCCCCGCTGGTTGGCCCAGCGCCCGTTGCCGTCCATCACCAGCGCGACGTGGTTCGGCACCAGCTCGCGGGGGATGTCGGGCGGGGTCGCGCCGCTGGGGTGCGGCGTCGGCGCCATCACCGTGGGGTCGTCGCGTCCGCGCAGGGGGCCGGACGAGCGGCCGCGGGCGGGGCGCAGACGGGGGCTCACAGGGGGACTCCTGGTTCCGACCGAAGGGCACCTTCGGTCGACTCTTCGGGGCGGAGGTGCCCGTCGGTCGGCTCGTCGGCGATCTCCACGTCCAGCGGTGTGCCCGTGAGGTCGACGCGCGGGACGCCGCCGCGGCGGTCGACCAGCGGCAGCGAGCGCAGGGTGCGCTCGAGGTGCCACTGCAGGTGGGCGGCGACGAGGCCCGCGGTGTCGCGGCGGGCGGCGGCGTCGGTGCCCTCGGCGGTGCCCCAGTCGCCGCTGCGCAGGGCCTCGAGCAGGCGCCAGGTCTCCTCGGACGGGACGACCGACCCCGAGGGCCGGCAGGGCTCGCACACGGCGCCGCCGGCCGGCACCGAGAAGCGGCGGTGGTACGGCGCGCCCTCGGTGCCGCAGCGCGCGCACTCGGTGATCGCCGGCGCCCAGCCCGCGATGACCATGGCGCGCAGCAGGAAGGCGTCGAGCACGAGGTAGGGGTCGCGCGTGCCGCCCGCGAGCCCGCGCAGGGCGCCCACGAGCAGCAGGAACAGCTCGCGCGCCGGCTCGCCCTCCTCGGAGGTCAGCCGGTCGGCGGTCTCGAGCAGCGCGCAGCCCGCGGTGTAGCGCGGGTAGTCGCCGGTGAGCCCGCCGCCGAAGGCGTCGAGGGTCTGGACCTGCGTGACGATGTCGAGGCTGCGCCCGGTGTGCAGCTGCAGGTCCACGTGGCCGAACGGCTCCAGCCGCGCCCCGAACCGCGAGCTCGTGCGCCGCACGCCCTTGGCCACCGCGCGGACCTTGCCGTGCCGGTGGGTCAGGATCGTGACGATCCGGTCGGCCTCCCCGAGCTTCTGCAGCCGCAGCACCACCCCGGTGTCGCGATAGAAGCCCACGTCCTCATGGTCGCACCCCTAGGGCGCCGGGGGGTGCACCACGGGCCGCAGATCGGGGTAGTTCGTGATCTCCCAGCCGCCGTCGACGACCAGGCTCGTCCCGTTGACGTACGTGGCGTCCTCGCCGGCGAGGAACAGGGCCGGCCCGGCGATCTCGTCGGGGTCGCCCGCCCGGGCGGCGACGATCCGGGTGACGAAGTCCTTCTCGAGCGGCCCGCCGTCCATGAACCCGGCCGTCAGCGGCGTGCGGATCAGGCCCGGCAGGATCGCGTTGACGCGGATGCCCCGGTCGCCCAGCTCGAGCGCGGCGTTCTTGGTGAACATCTCGACGCCCGCCTTCGCCGCCGCGTACGAGCTCGCGCCGTAGAGCGGGACGTGGGCGTTGAGCGAGGAGACGTTGACGATCGCGCCGCCCGGCTCCATGACCCGCGCCTCGTGGCGGGTGCTGAGGTAGACCCCGCGCAGCACCAGGTCGACGGTCCAGGCCCAGTCGTCCTCGTCGCCGTCGACGACGGTGCCGAAGCGGGCCGAACCGGCGACGTTGAACGCGGCGTCGAGGCGCCCGAACCGCTCCACCGTGCGGGCCACGGCGCGCTGCACCTGCGCGGAGTCGGTGACGTCGGCGACCACCGTCTCCGCGCCCTGCTGGCGTCCGAGGCCGACCTCGTCGATGTCGACGAGCACCACCGACGCGCCCTCCGCGACCAACCGCGCCCCGATCGCGGCGCCGATGCCCGAGGCGCCGCCGGTCACCAGGGCGACCTTGTCCTGGTATCGCTTCATGGCCCGAACGTAGGACGATCAGGCCATGAGCGGAATCGTTGCGCAGGTCGTCGACGCCCTGGCCCACCCCGCCTCCGAGCCGCCCGAGGGCCTGTTCGCGCCGGGTGCGATCACGTGGCACTCGTTCGACGAGGTCGAGGCGCCGACGGTGCCGGACACGTTCGCGACGTTGCGGGCGATCCGGGAGAAGGTCCCCCGACTTCACCATGACCGACGTGCGCGCGGGCGACGGCTTCGCGCAGTACGTGATCGTCGGGACGCTGCCGGACGGGTCCGCGCTGCGGGCGCCGGCGGCGCTGGCCGTGCACGTCGAGGGCGGGATGGTCACGCGGATCGAGGAGTACGTCGACACCGCGCAACTGGCGGGACTGTTCGCGCTCCTCGGCTGACGACCTCTCGGCGGGTCGCTCAGCGAGGATGTGGCGATCCTGGCCCTATCGGCGTGCTGAATTGAATCGCCAGCAGGACGCCGCATCGCTGGTACGGGCTCAGAAGCCGAGGCGGCGGAGCTGGCGGGGGTCGCGCTGCCAGTCCTTGGCGACCTTGACGAACAGGTCGAGGTGGACCTTCTCGCCGAGCAGGGCCTCGATCTGGCGGCGGGCCTCGGTGCCGACGTGCTTGAGCCGCGAGCCGCCCTTGCCGATCACGATCGACTTCTGGCTGTCGCGCTCCACGAAGATCTCCGCGCGCACGGTGAGGACCTTGCCCGGCGTCATCTCCTCGACGACGACGGCCAGCGAGTGCGGGAGCTCGTCGCGCACGCCCTCCAGGGCGGCCTCGCGCACGAACTCGGCGATCAGCGTCGTCTCGGGCTCGTCGGAGAGCTCGCCGTCGGGGTAGAGCGCCGGGCCGGGGGGCATGCGGGCCAGCAGGAGGTCGGCGAGCAGCGAGACCTGGTGCCCGGACGACGCGGACACCGGGACGATCTCCGCGAAGTCCGCGAGCTCTTGGAGAGCCAGGAGCCGCTCCGCGATCACCTCGGGGCGCACGAGGTCGGTCTTGGTCAGGATGCCGATCAGCGGGGTCTTCGCCGTCACCTTCGCCAGCT
Source organism: Actinomycetospora flava (assembly GCF_037400335.1). Taxonomy (NCBI): domain Bacteria; kingdom Bacillati; phylum Actinomycetota; class Actinomycetes; order Pseudonocardiales; family Pseudonocardiaceae; genus Actinomycetospora; species Actinomycetospora flava. The sequence goes on along the minus strand of NZ_JBBEGM010000003.1, from coordinate 269,849 downwards.
CGGCGGCGATGAACCGGTCGCCCGGCCCGATCTGCTGGTCGGCGGGCACGCAGAAGCCGATCACGTCGACCTCGGCCCACGTCGTGTGCACGACGTCGTTGAGCCGCTCGCCCAGCAGCGTGCGCGGGCGGTGCAGGCCGGGGGTGTCGACGAGGACGAGCTGGCCGTCGTCGCGGTGGACGACGCCGCGGATCGCGTGCCGGGTGGTCTGGGGCCGCGACGACGTGATCGCGACCTTCTGCCCGACCAGCGCGTTGGTCAGCGTCGACTTGCCCACGTTGGGCCGCCCGACGAAGCACGCGAAGCCGGAGCGGAACTCGGGATCAGGAGCGGTCACGCCGCCTTCCCCTCCAGCCGCGCCACGATCTCCCGCCCGATCGGCAGCGCCGCCGTGGCCGCGGGCGAGGGCGCGTTGAGCACGTGCAGCACGCTCGGGCCGTCCTCCGGGGAGCCGTCCTGGACGAACAGGAAGTCGTCGACCAGCGAGCCGTCGGGCCGGATCGCCTGCGCCCGCACCCCGGCGCGGCGGGCGACGTCGTGCGGGGTGCGCAGGTCGTCGGCGGTGACCCCGGGCAGCATCCGGGCCACCGCCGCGGCCATCGCCGACCGCGAGAGCGAGCGGTGCATCTCCCCCAGCCCGTAGCGCCACTGGCGCCCGGCGAGCGTGAGGAACCCGGGGTCGGTGAGCGTGCCGGCGAGCTCGCGCACCCGCAGCGTCCGCCAGTCGTAGCCCTCGCGCGCGAGCGCCAGCACGGCGTTCGGCCCCACGTGCACCGACCCGTCGACGCCGCGCGTGGCGTGCACGCCGAGGAACGGGAAGGCGGGGTCGGGCACCGGGTAGACCAGCCCGCGCACGCTCTCGCCGATCGGCCCGACCAGGTCGGAGTACTCGCCGCGGAACGGCACGATGCGCACGCCGGGGTCGAAGCCCGACGCGCGCGCGATCTCGTCGGAGCGCAGCCCGGCGCACACCACGACCTGGCCGGCGAGCAGGTCGCCGCGGTCGGTGCGCACGACCACGTCGCCGCGCCGGCGCGCCACCGAGCGCACCGCGCGCCCCGTGTGCAGCACGGCGCCGCGCCCGACGGCGAGGTCGGCGAGGCGCCGGGTGATCGCGCCGTAGTCGCAGATCCCGGTCGAGGGCACCCACAGCCCGGCGATCGCGGCGACGGCGGGCTCGCGCTCGCGGACGCCGGCCTCGTCGAGCTCGTGCACCTCGACGCCGTTGGCCCGCCCGCGCCGGACCAGCTCGGCCATGCGGGGCAGCTCGTCGGCGTCGGTGGCGGCGACGACCTTGCCGCACTCCTCGAACGGCAGGTCGTGCTCCGCGCAGAACTCCTTGGTCTCCGCGCAGCCCGCGACGGCCAGGCGGGCCTTCAGCGAGCCGGGCGCGTAGTACAGCCCGGAGTGGATGACGTTGGAGTTGCGGCCGGTCTGGTGGGTGCCGGCGGTGTGCTCGCGCTCGACGAGGGCGACCGAGGTGTGCCCCGCGGCGAGCAGCTCGTGCAGCACGGCGAACCCGACGATCCCCCCGCCGACGACCACCACGTCGTGGTGCGGGGTGGGGGCCACCGGAGCTGAACGGGCACGGGCGGTGTCAGCCACGGTCGTCCTTCCGCTCGCGGGCGCCGGTCTGGGCGAGGTCCCCGGCCCGGTCGTCCCGCGCATCGTCGCCGGTCGGCGCCGCGGGTTCCTCGGCGGGGGCGGCGTCACCCGGCTCGCCGTCGTCGGGCTGGCGCCACACCAGCAGGCTGCGGATCCGCATGCGGCCGCGGGCGTCCTCGCCGCCCTCGGCGCGCAGCCGCAGCCCGGAGATCTCGGCCTCGGCGCCGGGCAGCGGCACGCGGCCGAGGCGCTGGGCCAGCAGGCCGCCGACGGTGTCGACGTCCTCGACGTCGAACTCGACGCCGGTGGCCTCCTCGAGGTCCTCGACGGGCAGGCGCGCGGCGACCCGCCAGGTCGTCTCGTCGAGGTGCTCGAGCGGGCGGTGCTCGGCGGCGTCGTACTCGTCGGTGATCTCGCCGACGATCTCCTCGAGCAGGTCCTCGATGGTCACCAGGCCCGCGATGCCGCCGTACTCGTCGACCACCAGCGCCATGTGGTTGCGCTCGCGCTGCATGTCGCGCAGCAGGGCGTCGGCGCGCTTGGAGTCGGGCACGAACTGCGCCGGGCGCATCAGCTCGCCGACCGCGCCCGACCGGTCCGGCGGCGCCGTCTCGTCGACCGAGCGCCGGACCAGGTCCTTCAGGTAGAGGACGCCGACGGTGTCGTCGACGTTCTCGCCGATCACCGGGATCCGCGAGTAGCCGCTGCGCAGCGCCAGGGCGAGCGCCTGGCGCACCGTCTTCTCGCGCTCGATCCACACCATCTCGGTGCGCGGGACCATGACCTCGAGGACGCGGGTGTCCCCGAGGTCGAACACCGACTGGATCATCGCCCGCTCGTCGTCGTCGACGAGCCCGCCGCGCTCGGCCATGTCGACCAGCTCGCGCAGCTCGACCTCCGAGGAGAACGGCCCCTCGCGGAAGCCGACGCCGGGCGTGATCGCGTTGCCGACGACGATCAGCAGCGAGGCCAGGGGGCCGAGCAGCCGCACCAGCAGCCGCACCAGGGGGGCGACCGCGAGCGCCAGACCGTACGAGTGCTGGCGCCCCAGGGTGCGCGGCCCGACCCCGATGAGCACGTAGGACACGAGCACCACGACGAGCCCGGCCACCAGCAGCGCCAGCCCGTCCGGCCCGATGAGCTGCAGGGCGACGAAGGCGCCGAGGACGTAGGCGGCCGCCTCGCACGCGAGCCGGAGCAGCACGAGCAGGTTGAGGTGGCGCGGGCGGTCGGCGACGACGGCCGCGAGCGACTTCGCGCCGGTGGTCCCCTCGCGCACCAGCCCGTCGACGCGCGCCCGCGACACCGACGAGATCGCCGCGTCGGCGGCCGCGAACACCCCGGCGAGCGGGACCAGGAGGATGACGGCGACGAGCTGGCCGACCAGCCCGGAGGTCACTGGTCGTTCTCGCCGAGCCCGACGGTCCCGAGCAGGCGGTCGTCGGCGGCGCGCTCGCGGGCGCTGCGCGCGGCGGCGGCGCGCTGGGCACGCCAGTCGGCGAGCAGCTCGGCCTGCAGGCCGAACATCTGGCGCTCCTCGTCCGGCTCGGCGTGGTCGTAGCCGAGCAGGTGCAGCACGCCGTGGACGGTCAGCAGGTGCAGCTCGTCGGCGAGCCCGTGCCCGGCGGCGGCCGCCTGGTCGGCCGCGAACGCGGGGCACAGCACGATGTCGCCGAGCAGCGCGGGGCCCGACGACGGCGCGTCGGGCCGGCGCGCCGAGTCGTACTCGTCCATCGGGAACGACATGACGTCGGTGGGCCCGGGCTCGTCGAGCCAGCGCTCGTGCAGCTCGGCCATGGGCTCCAGCTCGACGAGCATGATCGACAGCTCGGCGAGGGGGCTGACGCCCATGCGGTCGAGGGCGTAGCGCGCGACCTCGACGATCGGGCCCTCGGCCACCTCGACGCCGGACTCGTTGGCGATCTCGATGCTCATGGGGCTCTCGTCATCCTCGGGCTGGCCGGTCCAGCTCCGCTCCGCTTCGTGTCCTGAGGAGGTCATCGACCCCGTCGCTCGCGGTTGCGCGGCCCCACCGGCGGCCCGGTGCGCGGGGCGTTGGACACGGCCTGCGGACGCCGCTGCTGCTGGGCCGCGTCGTAGCGGCCGTAGGCGTCGATGATGTCGGCGACGAGCCGGTGGCGCACGACGTCCTGGCTGGTCAGTTCGGCGAACTCGACGTCGTCGACACCGTCGAGGATGTCGCGGACCACCCGGAGGCCGGACGTCGATCCACCCGGCAGGTCGACCTGGGTGACGTCACCGGTGACGACCATCTTCGAGTTGAAGCCCAGACGGGTGAGGAACATCTTCATCTGTTCCGGCGTCGTGTTCTGGGCCTCGTCGAGGATGATGAAGGCGTCGTTCAACGACCGACCCCTCATGTAGGCCAGAGGGGCTATCTCGATAGTTCCTGCGGCCATGAGCTTTGGTACGGATTCCGCATCAAGCATGTCGTGCAGCGCGTCGTACAGCGGCCGCAGGTACGGGTCGATCTTCTCCGAGAGCGTGCCGGGCAGGAAGCCGAGCCGCTCGCCCGCCTCGACCGCCGGACGGGTCAGGATGATCCGGTTGACCTGCTTGGCCTGGAGCGCCTGGACCGCCTTCGCCATCGCCAGGTAGGTCTTGCCGGTGCCCGCCGGGCCGATGCCGAAGACGATGGTGTTGACGTCGATGGCGTCGACGTAGCGCTTCTGGTTGAGCGTCTTGGGCCGGACGGTGCGCCCGCGGCGGGAGACGATGTCGAGGCTCAGCACCTCGGCGGGCGACGTGGAGCCGCCGCCCTCCACGCCGTCGTCGATGTCGTCCTGCAGCATCCGCACCGAGCGCCGCACGGCGTCGGGGTCGATCTGCTGGCCGCGGCTGGCCAGCACGACCAGCTCGGCGAACACCCGCTCCGCGAACGCCACGTCGGCGGGCTCGCCGGACAGGGTGAGCTCGTTGCCGCGGACGTGGACGTCGGCGGCCAGCAGGCTCTCGGCCTCGCGCAGGTTCTCGTCGCGCTTGCCCAGGAGTGCGAGCAGCGCCGCCTCGGGCACCACGATCCGGGAGGTTCCGTCACCGGTCACGTGCTGAACTGTCCTGCTTCCTGCTCGCCGTCGGTCCTTCACATCGATCCTAGCGCTCTCACAGCAGCCCCTCGACCTCCTGCCGCACCGCGGTCCAGGCCGGCAGGGCGGGGTCGATGACCGCGAAGTGGTCGGCGCCGGGCAGGACGCGCAGGCGCGCGTCGCCGCGGGCGGCGGTCGCGGCGGCCACGTAGCGCTGGGACTGGTCCAGCGGCACGACGGTGTCGGCGTCGCCGTGCACGCAGACGACGGGCGCCGGCGCGGGGACGAGCGCGGCGGGCGAGGCCAGCGCGTAGCGGTCGGCGACGGCCTCCGGGGGCCCGCCGAGCAGGTCGACGACGGCCCCGCCGCCGAGCCCCGCGGCGGCCCCGGCGACGAGGTCGAGCACCCCGGCCTGGCTCACCGTGCCGACCGGGGTGACCCGCGGGTCGGCGCCGGGCCGGCCGGGGTCCAGACGCTCGCGACTCGCGGCCCACCCGACGAGCTGGCCGCCCGCGGAGTGCCCGAGGAACACGACGCGGTCGAGGTCGAGGCGCCCGTCGGCGGCCTTCTGGACCGCGTCGGGCAGGAGGTCGATGGCGGCCGCGACGTCGGTGAACGTCGCCGGCCAGCCCCCGCCCGCCCCGACGCGGCGGTACTCCACGTTCCACGCCGCGATGCCGCGGTTGGTGAGGTCGACGGCGAGCGGCGTCCCCAGCTCGAGCCCGTACGCGGCGCGCCAGTAGCCGCCGTGCACCACGACCACCACCGGGACGCGCTGCGCGCCGGGCGGGAGGTGCAGCACCCCGTACTGCGCGGGGTCGGGGCCGTAGGGCAGCGAGCGCGGCGCCGGGGTCCCGGGCTGCGTCGGCGGGACGGTGGCGCTGCCGCCGGGGACGGACGTCGGGACACGGCCGCACGCCGCCAGGGCCGTCAGTGCCCCGAGTCCCGCGACACCCCCCAGCAGCGATCGGCGCGCCACCGTCACCCCCATCGCCCGGTCCGGGCGCCGAGCACCCCGAGCGCCACCGCGGCCGCACTCGAGGTCCGCAGCACACCCGGGCCCATCCGCACCTCGCGCGCACCGGCGCCGGCGAGCAGGGCGCGCTCGTCGTCGGTCACCCCGCCCTCGGGGCCGACGACGAGCACCAGCTCGCCGCGCTCGGGCAGCACGACGTCGGCGAGCGACTCGTCCGCGGTGGCCTCGAGCACCAGCACGGCGTCGGCGTCGCGGGCGGCGAGGTCGCGGGTGGTGGCCGGCGGCGCGACGTCGGGCACCCGGGCCCGGCGCGCCTGCTTGGCCGCCTCGCGCGCCGTGGTCCGCCAGCGCGCGAGCGCCTTCTCGCCGCGCACGCCGTCGTCCCAGCGCGCCACGCAGCGCTCGGCGCGCCACGGCAGGATCGCGTCGACCCCCGCCTCGGTGGCCAGCTCGACGGCGAGCTCCGCGCGGTCGCCCTTGACCAGGGCCTGCGCGAGCGTGATGCGCAGCGGCGGCTCGTCCTCCGCGCGCCGTTCGAGCACCGACGTCGTCACCCGGCTCTTCTCGACCCCGGTGACCTTCGCCCGCGCCCGCGTGCCCGCGCCGTCGCCGATCAGCACGACCTCGCCGGCGCGTACCCGGCGCACGTCGGCGGCGTGCCGGCCCTCGGCGCCCTCGAGCACGACCTCGCCGCTCGCGGGCACCGCGTCGACCCAGAACAGCGCCGGCCGCGACCACTCCGTCATGTCAGCCTGGCGGCCACGCTGACGTTGAAGGTCAGGAAATCCCCCCGCTCGCTGCTGCGAGCTCACCGCGAGATCACCGCGTGCGACCGCCCGAGCGCCGGCGTCCGAACAGCCCATTGCGGTGCGCGAGGTCCGGGCGCTCCTCGCCGCGCAGCTCGGCGAGCTCGCGGAGGAGCTCGGTCTGGCGCGTGTCGAGGCGGTCCGGCACCTGGACGTCGAGGTGGACGAGCAGGTCGCCACGTCCGTCGGTGCGCCCCGTCGAGCGCAGGCGGGGCATGCCGCGCCCGCGCAGGGTCAGCGTGGTGTTCGGCTGCGTGCCCGCCTCGATGGTCAGCTCCTCCTCGCCCTCGAGGGTGCGCTGCGGGAGCGTCGTGCCCAGCGCGGCCGCGGTCATCGGCAGGCTGACGTGGCAGTGCAGGTCGACGCCGTCGCGGGTGAAGTACTCGTGGCGCTCCTCGGAGACCTCGATGTAGAGGTCGCCGGCGGGCCCGCCGCCCGGGCCGACCTCGCCCTGGCTGGCCATCCGGATGCGCATGCCGTCGCCGACGCCGGCGGGCACCTGCACGGTGACGGTGCGCCGGGAGCGCACGCGCCCGTCGCCGCCGCACTGCGCGCACGGGCTGGGGATGATCTCCCCGGTGCCGCGGCAGACCGGGCAGGCGCGCGCGGTGACGACCTGGCCGATGAACGAGCGCTGCACGTTCTGGATCTCGCCGCGACCGTCGCAGGTGTCGCAGGTCTCGGTGCGCGTGCCCGGCTCGGCGCCGCCGCCGTGGCACTTCTCGCAGAGCACGGCGGTGTCGACGGTGAGGTCGCGCGCGACGCCCGTCGAGCACTCCTCGAGGGTGAGGTCGATGCGGATGAGCGCGTCCTCACCCGGCTGCACGCGGCTGCGCGGGCCGCGCCCGCCGGTGGCCCCCGCGGCGCCGAAGAACGCGTCCATGATGTCGCCGAGGCCGCCGAAGCCGGCCGCGGAGAAGCCGCCGGCCCCGCCGCCCCCGCCGCCGCGGGTCTCGAGCGGGTCGCCGCCGAGGTCGACGATGCGCCGCTTCTGCGGGTCGGTCAGGACCTCGTACGCGTTCTTGACGTCCTGGAACCGCGCCTGGGTCTCGGCGTCCGGGTTGACGTCGGGGTGCAGCTCACGGGCGAGCTTGCGGTAGGCCCGCTTGATCTCGCCGTCGTCCGCGTCCCGGGAGACACCCAGGATTCCGTAGTAGTCCTTCGCCACGCTGGTCCTCGTCCGTCCTGTTCATCCGAGCCGGCGCCCGCCGATGGGGGCGCTCAGCGTCCCCCGACGATCTCACCGACGTAGCGCGCCACCGCACGCACCGCCGCGATCGCGCTGGGGTAGTCCATCCGCGTCGGTCCCACGACGCCCATGCCGCCCAGAGCGGTCGTTCCCTGCCCGAGAGACGATAAGGTTCCGTACCCGATCGACACCGTGGAGGCACTCCACAGGTCCTCGGACTCGTTCTCCTCGCCGATCCGCACCGTCACCGTCTCCGGGTCGCTCGCGGACGTCAGCAGGCGCAGGACCACCACCTGCTCCTCCAGCGCCTCCAGCATGCCCCGCAGCGCCGTGGCGTCGGTGCCCGCCCGGGTGAGGTTGGCGGTGCCGCCGAGCACCAGGCGCTCCTCCGGACGCTCCAGCAGCGCCTCCAGCAGCACCGCGGCCACGCTGAGCAGCGGCGAGCGCAGGCCGGCCGGGGCGTCGTCGGGCAGCTCGGACATCCGCTGGGACGCCGTCGCCAGCGGCTGCCCGACCAGCGCGTTGTTGAGCAGCGCGCGCAGCCGCGACACGTCGTCCTCGTCGAGGACGTCGCCGAGGTCGACCACCCGCTGGTCGACCCGGCCGGTGTCGGTGATCAGCACGAGCATCAGCCGCGCCGGGGTGAGCCGCACCACCTCGAGGTGGCGCACCGTCGAGCGCGTCAGCGTCGGGTACTGGATGACCGCGACCTGGCGCGTGAGCTGCGCGAGCAGCCGCACGCTGCGCTTGAGGACGTCGTCGAGGTCGACCGCGCCCTCGAGGAACGTGGTGATCGCCCGCCGTTCCGCGGGCGAGAGCGGCTTGACCTGGTGCAACCGGTCGACGAAGAGGCGGTAGCCCTTGTCGGTGGGGACGCGCCCGGCGCTGGTGTGGGGCTGGGCGATGTAGCCGTCCTCCTCGAGCGCCGCCATGTCGTTGCGCACGGTGGCGCTGGAGACACCGAGGTTGTGGCGCTCGACGAGCGCCTTCGAACCGACCGGCTCGTTGGTGGCGACGAAGTCCGCGACGATCGCGCGCAGGACGGCGACGCGGCGCTCCTCGGCGTTCACCGCGCCCACCTCCCCGTCGCGCCACCAGTCCGTCGGGCCCGACCCTCCATGGTAGGCGAGGCGGGCCCCGGCGTCCGGGACGGCCGTGGAGTCAGGACCGCCCCGCGAGGATCCCTTCGAGGCTGCGCACGACGACACGGGCGACGTCGGTGCGGGAGCGGTCGGCGCGCGGGTCCTCGCCCGCGCGGCGCCAGCGGGCGAGGGCGTCGAGGGCGAGCCCGCGGACGTCGTCGGGACCCGCGTCGGACGTCACCCCGAGCCGCGCCGCGGCGTCGGGGCCGTCGCCGCCGAGCAGGCGGCGGGCCTCCTCGCTCCCGCCGCCGCGCGTGTGCAGGGCGACGAGCGCGTCCTGCTCGACGAACTCGTGCGCCCCGGTGAGCACCCGCTCCACGGCGGCCGCGAGCTCCTCCCCGCCCGCGCGGGGCGGGGCCGTCCGGAGCACGCGCTCGACCGCCCCGAGCGCCGCGCGGGCCCGGAAGACGTCGCCGTGCGCGACGAGCTGGGTGCCGACGACGGCGCGCAGCTCCTCCAGCCCGCTGCGCCGGACGAGCTCGGCGGCCAGGCTCGCGGAGTCGCCCGCACCGCGCCGGACCAGCGTCGTCGCGAGGCGCAGCCCGTGGACACCGAAGCGGTCGAGCAGCGCGCGCCGGGCGCGGCGGTCCATCGGCGCGACCGCGTCGGGCAGGCGGGCGTCGAGGAACCGGTCGGCGGAGAGCAGCAGGTCCTCGACGTCCTCCCGCGCGCCCGCGGCGAGGTCGCGGACGGCGGCGAACTCGGCCGCGCGCAGGGTGCGGGCGGTCTCGGCGAGCAGGCCCGCGACGGGCACCACCGTGCGGCAGTGCCGGCGCAGACCCGGCTCGGCGCGGTACCGACGGGCGACCTGCGCGGCGGTCACGAGGGCGTCGAGACGCCCGCCGCCGATCTCGTCGGCGCGCGAGAGGACCGCGACCGTGCCGGCCGGCCCGATGCCGCGCGCCGCCTGCTCGCCGACCGTCTCGGCGAAGGCGACGTCCGCGTCGTGCAGGTGACGCACCAGGTGCAGGACGACGTCGGCGCCGTCGCCGGGGACCGCCGTGGGGTCGTCGGCCGCCCCGAGGAAGGCCCGCGCCCGGCCCGCGACGCCGGGACGGGTGGAGTCGGCGCCCGGGGTGTCGATGAGGTTGACCGCGCGCAGGCTCGCGGAGGGCCAGTCGACCCGCAGGGCGCGCGCCCGCTCGACGCCCGTGGCCCCGAGGTCGATCACCAGGGCGCCGCGCCGGTGCACCACGGGCAGGTCCTCGGGCGGGGTGCCGTCGCGGTGCTCGACGACGACGCGTGCGCTCGGCGCGTCGCGGTAGGTCGTGACCACGCGGGTGCACTCGGCGGTGCCGGTCGGCGCGATCTGCTCGCCGACCAGCGCGTTGAGCAGCGTCGACTTGCCCGCCTTGAGCGTCCCGGCCAGGGCCACGCGCAGCGGGCCGTCGAGGCGCTCGCGGTGGGCCTGCAGCACGGCCACGGCCGCCGGGTCGCCGGCGTGGACGGCGAGGGCGCGGTCGAGGACCGCGCGGGTGCGGTCGGCGAGGGCGCTCACGCGCGGCACCGGGCGACGAGGTCGTCGAGGCGCGCCAGCACGGCGCGCACCTCGGCGGTGCGGCGGCGGCGGACCGCCGCGTCGAGGTCCCGCGCGCCCGTGGCCGCCGTGACGGCCGCCGCGGCGCCCCGCGCGACCTCATCGGCCCGCGCGGTGAAGTGGTCGCGCAGCGTCCGCTGCACCTCGCGGAGCATGTCCTTGGTGTGCTTGCCGACGACGAACTGCACCTCGTCGGCGTGCTGGCGCACCACCCGGCGCGCGTCGAGGCGACGGCGCCGCAGGGCCCGGCGGCGCTCGTCGCGCAGGGTCCGCCCGCCGAGCAGCACCCCGGCGCCGACCGAGAACGGGTTGATCAGCGCCATCCCCGACAGCGTCGTCACCAGCCCGACCATGAGCACGCCGCCGTACGACCCGCGCAGCCCGACGAGCAGGCCCTGGGTGAACGCCATCGTGTCGAGGTCGGGCGTCCCGAGCTCCGGGAGGGCGGCGAGCTCGGCGGTGAACCGGCCGGCCGGTACCGGGGCGCGGTCGGGCTCGGAGCCGGGGTCGGTGAAGTGCGCCGCCACCCGCTCGGCGAGCCACCAGGTCCGCTCCCCCGCCCACAGGTAGGTGGTGGCGACGGCCCGGCCGATCTCCTCGGCGAGCCAGGGGTCGAACTGGTCCCAGACCTGCGCGGGGTCGACGTCCTCGAGCGTCTCCTCGGCGGACCGCACGACGTGCCGGACACGGTCGCGGAGGTCCCACTCGACGTCGGCGGAGAGGTCGGCGACGCCGTCGGCGAGCGTCTGCTGCCAGCGCGCCGAACGTTCCTTCGTCGCGGCGGCCCGGGCGCTCGCGGCCGCCAGGGCCTCGTCGAGCTCGCGGGCCCGCGCCGGTCCCTCGAGCGCGGCGAGCTCCACCGTCGGCGCCGCGCGCAGGTCGTCGAGCACGTCGGCGACGTGCCGGTGCACCGCCCGCTCCGCACGGCGCCCGCCGGGTTCGACGACGCGTCCGCGGAGCAGGTCGCGGAGCGCCGGCAGTCCGGAGGCGGTCTCCAGCTCGGCGTCGTCCCGGGTGCGCGCGTGGCGGGCGAGCTCGGCCGACACCCCGACCACCTCGACCGCCAGGCCGTGCTCGGCGAGCAGGGCGGCGTCGAGGTCGCGCACCTCGCGCCAGGCGGGGTGCAGGTCGATGCGGGTGAGCGCGACGACGACGGTCGCGACGTGCGCCGCCGCGGCGCGGAGCAGCTCGACCTCGCCGGCCGCCAGCTCCCGCGACGCGTCGCTGACCAGCAGCACCGCGTCCGCCGCGGGCAGCTCGGCGAGCACCGCCGCCGCCGGGGTGCCGCCGGGACCGCCCGCGCCCGGGGTGTCGATCAGCGTGAGCCCCTCGGCGAGCAGCGGGACCGCCCGCCCGACCTCGGCCTGCACCCACCCCGTGTCATCGCCGCGCCCCGTCACCGCCCCGGCGAGGCGGGCGGCCGTGGCGTCCTCGCGCCCCTGCGGGCCCACCAGCACCGTGTACGGCTCGTCGGCGTGCGCGACGACGGTGGGCAGGGCGGTCGCGACGTCGGGGTGCGCGGGGCAGACGTCGACGCCGACCAGCGCGTCCACGAGGCTGCTCTTGCCCTGCTTGTAGTCGCCGACGACGAGGACCCGGGCGCCCGGGTCGAGCAGGCGGCCGCCGTCGCGCGCGAGCGAGGCGGCGACGTCGTCGCGATCGAGGTCGCGGGCGAGCGCCACCGCCGCGTCGAGCACCGCGGCGGCCTCCTGCCGGGCGGTGACCGGCGCGCGCTCCGTGGTCGTTGTCATGGACTCCCCCGTCGTCGACGGACGGTGCCCGGGTCCACCGGGCACCGTCCGTCACCGAACAGCCAGCCGATACTACTGTGTGTCACAGGACCCGATCAGGGCACGAGGTCCACGTCGATGTCGACGTCGTCGTTGTCGTCGTTGTCCTCGATGTCGACGTCGTCGTTGTCCTCGGTCACGTCGTTGTCCTCCGTGACGTCGTTGTCCTCCGTCACGTCGTTGTCCTCCGCCACGTCGTTGTCCTCGGTGACGCTGTTGTCGACGTCGTTGTCCTCCGTCACGTCGTTGTCCTCCGTCACGTCGTTGTCCTCGGTGACGCTGTTGTCGACGTCGTTGTCCTCCGTCACGTCGTTGTCCTCGGTGACGTCGTTGTCCTCCGTCGTGTCGTTGTCCTCGGTGACGCTGTTGTCGACGTCGTTGTCCTCCGTCACGTCGTTGTCCTCGGTGACGTCGTTGTCCTCCGTCGTGTTGCCGGAGTCCGTGATCGTCACGTCGTTGTCCTCGGTGACGTCGTTGTCCTCGGTCGTGTTGCCCGAGTCGGAGATCGTGACGTCGTCGTCGCTGGTCAGGTCGCCGTCGCCACCCTCGACGAGCACGTCCCCCTCGCCCGCGGTGGCGACGGTGCCGCCCGCCGCGTCGCCGCCGATCGAGACCGCGCCGCCGACCCCGGCCCCGAGCCCGCCGCCGACCGCCGTGCCGTCCCCGAGCACCGCGGTGCCGTCGTCGACGACCTGGTTCCCGTCGCCGACGATCGCGCCGGCACCGGTGACCACCGTGCCGTCGAGGTCGTCGCCGACCGCGACCGCGCCGGCCCCCGAGGCGACCGTCGGGCTCAGGTCGAAGTCCTGGATCACGTCCCCGCCGGCCCAGATGTTCTGGTCGATGATCTGGTTGAGCACGGTGTCGTGGCTGTCGAAGTGGTAGGTCGTCGTCGCGACCGACAGGTGGGCGATCACGCGGTCGATCTCGGTGACCCCCGGCGCGACGGGCCCGGGGCCCCCGGGTCCACCGGGACCCCCCGGCCCACCCGGTCCCCCGGCGCCGCCGCCCCCGCCTCCGGCCCAGCCGCCCGGACCGGACCAGTCGTCGTCCCAGGCGCTCACGGCACGGTCGGCGCCGCCCGGGCCACCCCAGCCACCCGACCCGCCCGATCCACCCGGGCCGTCGAGCGCCCCGGCCCGGACGTCCTCGTCGTAGCGGGCGGCGATCGCGGCCGGCGCGTGGTCCATGACCAGCGGCACCGCGTCCCGGACGTCGTCGAACGTGAGGTCGTCGAGGCCCGCGGCCTGCAGGGCGCAGGGCGGGTCGGCCAGGAACTCGGCCCGCGCCACGGGGTCGCGGAAGAGGTCGAGGAGGAACTGCAGGAGCGTCTTCGCTTCGGTCGCGGGCATCGGGCACCTCCGTCGTGAGGCCGGAACGGTCGTCCGGTGGCGACGAAAGTTAGGGAGACGGGAGCCCCCGAGGCAGCGGGGATCGGCCCGCATCCGGCGCCGGGGGACCCGGGGAAATCCCCCGGGGGCTCGATGAGAGCAACGGGGGTCCGGACGTGCGACCCCGATGTCCACCCCCCGTGTGGGCTAAGTGGACTAGGTGTTAGCCCGTTTGCCGCTTAACCTCGCCGTCGAGCACGTTCGGTACATCGGTATCGAGCGCTCAGTGACTGGGGTGGGGGGCGGCCATGACGTACGACCTGGGCATCGACCTCGGCACGACCTACACGGCGGCGGCGGTCCTGCGCGGCGGCGGCGCGCACCCGGAGACGGTGGCGCTGGGGAGCCGGCTCGCGGTGGTCCCGTCGGTCGTCTACCGCGGCGAGGACGGGACGGTGCTCGTCGGCGAGAGCGCCGAGCGCCGCGCCGGCGAGGAGCCCGACCGCGTGGTGCGCGAGGTCAAGCGCCGCCTCGGCGACGACGTCCCGCCGGTGGTCGGCGGCGTGCCCTGGCCCGCCGAGGACGTCGCGGCCGCGATCGTGGCCTGGGTGCTCGACCGCGTCGCCGAGCGCGAGGGCGGGCCGGCGCGGCGGGTGGTGGTCACCCACCCCGCGACCTGGGGCGACTTCCGCTGCACCCGGCTGCGCGCCGCCCTCGCCGGCGTCGCCGACGTGCAGCTGCTCGCCGAGCCGCACGCCGCCGTCCTGGGGCACGCGGCGCTGCGCCGCCCGGTCACCGTCGGCGCCGGGGACGCCGCGGGGGTCACGACCGCCGTCTACGACCTGGGCGGCGGCACCTTCGACGCCGCCGTGGCCCGGCGCGCCCCGGACGGCACCGTCACGCTGCTCGGGAGCCCCCGCGGCCTCGACCGCGTCGGCGGCATCGACTTCGACGAGGCCGTCCTCGCTCACGTGCGCGCGGAGGTTGCCGACGCCCTCGCCGACCTCGACCCCGGCGACGCCGAGAGCTGGCAGGCCCTGCACCGCCTGCGCCGCGACTGCGTCGAGGCCAAGGAGGCGCTCTCCGCCGACACCGAGGTGACGGTCCCGGTCGTCCTCCCGACCGGCCACCGCGCCGTGCGCCTGGGCCGGGCCGACTTCGAGGCCCGCGTCCGCCCCACGGTCGCGGCGACCGTCGACGAGTTCCTCGCGACCCTCGCCGACGCGGGCGTCTCCCCCGGCGAGCTCGACCACGTCCTGCTCGCGGGCGGGTCGTCGACGATCCCGCTGGTCGCGCGCCTGCTCACCGAGGCCCTCGGGCGGCCCGTGTCGGCCGACGCGGATCCGCTGACCGTGGTGGCGCTCGGCGCGGCGGTCGCGGCGCGGGGGGACGACGCCCCGGCCGCCGTGTCCGCGCCCGAGCGGCCGCCCTCGACGGTCGCCGGCCTGTTCGACGCGGCGCCCGAGGACGAACCCGCGCCCTCCCGGCGCGGCCGGCGGGCCCTCGTCGCGTCCGGGGTGCTCGCGGCGGTCGTCGCGATCGCGGTCGCGGTGCCGCTGCCGCTCGACGACGCCGTCGGCGAGTCGGTCCGCGGCGCCCTCCACGACGCGTTCGGCACCCCGGCGGCGGAGCTCACCGTGCCGCCGGCCGCCGAGGCCCCCGCCACCGTCGTCGCCCGCCCACTCGGCGCGGCGACGCCCCTCGGCCCCGCGGACCCCGCTCTGCCCAGCGGGGGTCCCGTCTCGGGCCCCGGCCCGGTGCCGCCCCCCGGCACCGGGCCGGTCGGGGGCGCGGTGGCGCCCTCGCCGGCCGCTGCTGCCGCCGCCCCGGCGGCCGCGGCCCCGGCGGCCGCTGTCCCGGCGGCCACCCCGCCCGCGTCGCGCGCCGCCGCCCCGGCCGAGCCGGTCACGGTGGCCGCCACCCCGGCCTCTGCGACCGGGGAACCGGCGCCCGTGGAGGAGGAGCCGCCGGCCGAGGAGCCGACCCCGGAGCCGAGCCCGGAGCCGACGGCCGAGCCGGACCCGCCGGTCGAGGAGACGCGCAGCGTGGAGGAGCCGTCCGAGACTCCATCCTCGGACGCGCCCTCCTCGGACGCCCCGGCCGACGCCCCGGCCGACGCCCCGGCCGACGAGGAGACGACGTGACCGCGATCCACACGGCCCCGCCGCCCGCGGAGGGGACCTCCTCTGGCGAGACAGCGGAGGACGCGGCCCGGGCGGGGGACCTCGACACCGCCCTGCGCGCCGCCGACGCCGCGCTGCGCGACCGCTGCGACCCCGATGCGCAGCTGCGCGCGGCGGCGGTCCTCGCGGCGGTCCTCCCCCACCGCGGGCTGCTCGCCCGCGGCGCCGACCTGCACCGATGGCTGGCCCGGCGGCGCGGCGGGAGCGCGCCGGACGCCGTCGTCGCGCTGCTCGGGGTCGGGGCGCTCGAGGAGGCCACGGCGGCCGCGGAGCCCGCCGACGACGACGCCCCGGGCCTGGCCGACGCCGCCGACGCGCTGACCGCGCGGGGCGCGCTGGCGTCGGTCACCGGCGACTCGTCGGCGGCGCTGTCGCTGCTCACCCGCGCGGCGGCGGCGCTGGCGGTGTGCGACCGGCCCGCCGTCCGCGGCGACACCCCGGCCTCGCTCGGCGCGCTCGTCGCCCTGCACCGCGGCGAGCCCGAGCTGGCCGGGCCGCTGCTCGACCGCGCGCTCGCCCTCGACCTCGGCGGGCCCGCGCACCGTCGCCGTCACCTGCTCCTGCGCGCCTGGTGTGCGCTCGCGGCCGGGGACGGGGCGGCGGCGCGCACACTGCGGGCGCGTGCCGGTGAGGCCGGCTCCGCGGTGGTCGAGCCGCGCGACGAGCTCGTCGCCGTGGCCCTCGACGTCGCGCTCGCCCGGCGCGCCGGGGACGTCCGCGCTCTGATGGACCTGTGGGCGCGGGCGCGCGAGGCGCTCGTGCGTCACCCCGTCGACCTCTACGTGCTGCTGCCCGTCGGCGAGCTCGCGCTGGCCGCGGCGCGTCTGGGCGAGCAGGGCTGGGTGGAGCCGCATCTCGACGAGGGCGCGGCCCTGCTCGCGACGCTCGGTGAGCCGGCGCTGTGGAGCACGCCGTGGCACTGGTACGGGCTGCAGTACGCGATCGCGACCGAGCAGCCGGCGCTCGCCGAGCAGCACGCCCAGGCCTTGGCCGCGGCGGCGCACGCCGCCCACTCCGCCGTCGCGCCGGCCCGCGCCGCGTCCGCGTGGCTGCGCGTGCTGGCCGGGGACGTCGACCCCGAGGAGGTCACGGCGGCCGCGACCGGCCTGCGCGCCGCGGGCCTGGGGTGGGACGGGTCGCGGCTCGCCGGCGAGGCGGCGCTGCGCACCACCGACCGGCGCGCGATCTCGGCGTTGCTGGCGTGCGCCCGGGACCTGCACCCCGGTGCGTCCGACGCCGAGGTGCCGGCGCCCCGCGAGCCCGGCGTCGTGCTCACCGACCGGGAGCGCGAGGTCGCGGCGCTCGTCGTCGAGGGCCTGACGTACAAGGAGATCGGCGCGCGCCTGTTCCTCTCGGCCAAGACCGTCGAGCACCACGTCGCCCGCCTGCGCCAACGCCTCGGGTCGGCGAGCCGCAGCGAACTGTTCGGGGATCTGCGCGCGGCGCTGGGGCGGTAGCGGCCGCGAGGAGCACGCTGCGCATGATCAGCAACCCTGCGCCCTGTGGAACGTGCCGCTCGCGCTGTCCGGGCGGCCCCGGCCGACGAGCGCCGGGCCAGGGCGGAGATCACGGGCGCCGTCATCCACCGCTGTTCGGGCGCCCGGTGCGTGAGGGCGCTCCTGATCACCGGCAGTCCCGCTCGTGACGCGCGCCCCCACCGGTTACTGGCTGGTATCGCTCGCCTGGCGAGCGATACCAGCCAGTAACCGCGGCATCACCGGCGTCACGCCCCCGCGAGCGAGATGGCCACCCCGTCGGCGAGCAGACGCCCGCGGCGGGTGAGGACGGCGCGCCCGTCGGCCCAGCGCGCCGGGTCGAGCAGGCCGTCGCGGGCCGCCTCGTCGCCGGCGTCGCGCCCGACCGGGTCGAGGGCGGACGCGGCGAGGCCGTCGACGGTGCGCAGTTCGAGCAGCACCTGCTCCAGGTGCGCCTCGTCCGGCGTGACGCGCTCGCGCGCCTCGGCCGGCGAGCGCCCCTCCGCCAGCGCCGCCGAGTAGCGCGCGGGGTGGCGGACGTTCCACCAGCGCGTGCCCCCGACGTGCGAGTGCGCGCCCGGGCCGGCGCCCCACCAGTCGCCACCGCCCCAGTAGCCGAGGTTGTGGCGGCAGCGGGCGTCCTCCGAGCGCGCCCAGTTCGACACCTCGTACCAGCCGAAGCCGGCCGCGGTGAGGACGTCGTCGACGATCTCGTAGCGGTCGGCGAGCAAGTCGTCGTCGGGCATCGGGACCTCACCGCGCGCGATCCGCCGCGCCAGCGCCGTGCCCTCCTCGATGATCAGCCCGTACGCCGAGACGTGGTCGGCGCCCGAGGCGAGGACGGCGTCGAGCGAGCGGCGCAGGTCGTCGTCGGTCTCGGTCGGCGTGCCGTAGATGAGGTCGAGGTTGACGTGCCCCAGCCCGGCCTCGAGGGCCGAGCGCACCACCGACACCGCCGCCCCGGGCGTGTGCCGCCGGTCGAGGACGGCGAGGACGTGGTCGACGTCGGACTGCATCCCCAGCGACAGGCGCGTGTAGCCGGCGTCGGCGATCGCGGCGAGCAGCTCCGGGGTGGTCGACTCGGGGTTGGCCTCGGTGGTCACCTCGGCGCCGGGCCGCAGCCCGAACGACGCGCGGACGGCGTCGAGCACCGCGACCAGCCCCTCGGCGCCGAGCAGCGAGGGCGTCCCGCCGCCGAGGAAGACGGTGTCGGCGGGCGGGAGGCCAGAAGATCCAGCACTGCCGAGCACGCCGGCGGCGAGGTCGAGCTCGCGGCGCAGGCCCTCGAGCCACGAGGCGGGCGAGGCGGGGTCGTCGCTGCTGGTCAGGCCCAGATCGGAGGCCGTGTAGGTGTTGAAGTCGCAGTAGCCGCAGCGCGTCGCGCAGAACGGCACGTGGACGTACACCCCGAACGGCCGCATGCCGAGCCCGGCCAGCGACGACGGCGGCAGCGCACCGTCGGGCGGCGCGGGCTCGCCGGAGGGGGGAACGGAGGGCACGGTTCCATTCTGCGCCCGCGCGGTGCAGTAGTCCGGACGGCGGTTTGCCGTAGTCGTCCGCGATGTCCGGAGCACTAGCGTCGACGACCATGGCGAGGACGCTGCGCTGTGGTCTCGAACGTGCCCTGACCTGCACCGTCGCCGTCCTCGCGCTCGCATCCTGCGGGGTCGCACCGCCACGCTCGCCCGCGCCCCCGCAGGACACCGGCGGCGCCCTCTTCGCGGGCGCCCAGCCCTGGACCGCGGACGTGTCCGGCTCCCCGGCCTCTGAGCGCAGCCCGGCGATCCTGGCCGCGCTGAACGACGCGGGCGGCTGGGGCAACGGCGGCGTCTTCCAGGTCGACTTCGCGATGCCGGTGTGGACCGCGGCGCCCGACACCCCGCGCATGACCGTGACCGGCACCCCGGAGTACTGCTACGGCGGCGTCGACTGCGACCCGGTGCCCGCGGACATGCCGGTGCCCGCGGGCGCGGTGATGGAGGGCTCGCAGGACCTGACCTGCGACGCGGCCGCCGAGGACTGCCACCTGCTCGTCGCGGACCCCACCGCCCGGCGGCTCTACGAGATCTACCAGGGCACGCAGGCCGGCGACGGGCTCACCGCGGGCGGCTACTTCGTGTGGGACCTCGACCGCGCCTACACCGACGAGCTGCGCGGACCCCAGTGCACCAGCGCCGACGCCGCCGGCTTCCCGATCGCCGCGCTGACCCCGACCGCCGACGAGGTCGCGTCCGGGCGCATCGACCACGCGCTGCGCTTCATCCTGCCCAACGACCGCATGAAGGCCGACGTGTACGTGCCGCCCGCGACCCACGCGGGCGGGCCGGAGAACACCAACCCCGACGCCCCGCCGTACGGCGTGCACTTCCGCCTGCGCCAGGACGTCGACACCTCCGCCTACACCGAGCAGGAGCGCGTCGTGCTCACGGCGCTGCAGACCTACGGGATGTACCTGTCCGACGGCGGCGAGATCGCGCTGACGTTCGCCGACGACCGCTCCGCCACGGCGAAGTGGGCGGACCTCGGGATCGACGCGCAGTCGTTCGCGGACCTGCCCGTCGACGCGTTCGAGGTGATCGACCACGGTCCCGAGGTGCCCGTGACCTACGAGTGCGTCCGCGGGTGAGCGCGTGGCGTTGCGGACGTCCAGTGTCTGCGGCGCCACGCCGCTGACACGACGTACACCCGTTTGCGGTGAACGTCACGAGCGGCGCGTTCCCGGTGGAACCTGCTGATCGGGGATGGCACGGTCTTCTCCGTGCGTGCTCACCGTCTGCTCCTCGTGGCCCGGCGCCACGTGGATCTCGGACGGCTCGAGAGCGCCCTCTGCCCGGCGTGCTGACCCCGTCCGCCGCCACCCCAGAGGATCGCCATGAGCACCGCCGCGCCCGCCGTCGACCAGCAGGACACCACCAGCCCGCGCACGGTGCTGGTCGCGAGCCTCATCGGCACGACGATCGAGTGGTACGACTTCTTCCTGTTCGCCACCGCCGCGGGGATCGTGTTCCCGCAGCTGTTCTACGGCGACGGCGACCCGACGGTGGCGACGCTGCTGTCGTTCGCGACGTTCGCGATCGGCTTCGTCGCCCGCCCCATCGGCGGGCTGATCTTCGGCCACATCGGCGACCGGGTCGGCCGGCGCGAGACGCTGATCGTGACCATGGCCCTGACCGGCCTCGCGACCGCGGGCATCGGGTTCCTCCCGACCTACGCCGCGATCGGCGTCGCCGCCCCGATCCTGCTCGTGCTGCTGCGGATCATCCAGGGCGTCGCGATCGGCGGTGAGTGGGGCGGCGCGGTGCTCATGGCCGTCGAGTACGCCCCGAACGGCAGGCGCGGGCTCTACGGCTCGACCCCGCAGATCGGGCTGGGCCTCGGGCTGGCGCTCGGCACCGGCGTGTTCGCGCTGCTCGGGCTGGTCATGGACGACGCCGCCTTCCTCTCCTGGGGCTGGCGGGTGGCGTTCATCGCGAGCCTGGTGCTCGTCGGCGTCGGGCTGGTCGTGCGGCTCGCGGTGATGGAGACGCCGGCGTTCCGCCGCATGCAGGCCGCCGCGGAGACCTCGCGCGTGCCGGCCGTCGACGTCGTGCGCGACGCCCCGTCGCGGCGCAACCTCGGCTGGACGCTGCTCGCGCGCTGGGCCGAGGGCGCCTCCTTCAACACCTGGGGCGTGTTCGTCCTGACCTACGCGGTCGCGACGCTGAAGATGCCCCGCACCGAGGTGCTCGTCGCCGTCACGGTGGCCGCGGTCGCGAGCGCGGCCGTCGTGCCGCTCGCCGGTGCCTGGGGTGACCGGATCGGGCGCGGCAAGGTGTTCGCGATCGGGTGCGCGGTGCTCGTCGTCGGCGTCTTCCCGGCCTTCGCCCTCATCAGCACCGGGTCGATCGCCCTGCTCGCGATCGCGCTGATCGTGATGCTCGGGCTGTCGTACGGCCTCGCGAGCGGCGCGGAGTCCACGCTGTTCGCCGAGGTCTTCCCGACCCGCACCCGCTACACGGGCATGTCGCTGGCCTTCCAGGGCGGCGGCATCTACGCCTCCGGGCTCACCCCGCTGATCCTGACCTCGCTGCTCGCGCTCGGCGGCGGCACACCCTGGTACGCGGCGGGGTACCTCGCCCTCGCCGGGGTCGTCAGCGCCGTCGCGGCCCTGCGCGCGCAGCCCCTCGAGACGCTCTAGGAGACCGAGACCCATGAGCCTCACCGCCCACTGGTTCCTGCCCACCTACGGCGACTCGCGCGGCCTCGTCGGCGGCGGGCACGGCGTGGCCACGACCGCCGCCGACGCCGTGCGGCCCGCGGAGATCGGCTACCTCGCCCAGATCGCCCGCGCCGCCGAGACCGTCGGCTTCGAGGGCGCGCTGACGCCCACCGGCGCGTGGTGCGAGGACGCCTGGCTGACCACGGCGATGCTCGTCGCGGAGTCCGAGCGCCTGAAGTTCCTCGTGGCCTTCCGCCCCGGGGTCCTCTCCCCCACCCTCGCCGCCCAGCAGGCCGCGACGTTCCAGCGCCACTCGCAGGGCCGGCTGCTGCTCAACGTCGTCACCGGCGGCGAGCCGACCGAGCAGAAGGCCTACGGCGACTACCTCGGCAAGGACGACCGGTACGTCCGCACCGGCGAGTTCCTCGAGGTCGTGCGCCGGCTGTGGGCCGGCGAGACGGTGACGCTGCACGGCGAGCAGATCCACGTCGACGAGGCCGCGCTGACCCGCGTGCCCGACCCGGTGCCGCCGGTCTACTTCGGCGGCTCGTCGCCGAAGGCGGGCGAGGTCGCCTCCCGGCACGTGGACGTGTACCTGACCTGGGGCGAGCCGCCCGAGCAGGTCCGCGAGAAGATCGAGTGGATCCGCGGGCTCGCCGCCGCGCAGGGCCGCGAGGTGCGCTTCGGCATCCGCCTGCACGTCATCACCCGCGACACCTCCGACGCCGCGTGGGCCCAGGCCGAGAAGTACCTCGAGGGCATCCCCGACGAGATGATCGAGCAGGTGCAGGCGGGACTGTCGCAGAGCGAGTCCGAGGGGCAGAAGCGCATGCGCGCGCTGCACTCGGGGGGCACGAAGACCGCCGCGGACCTCGAGGTCGCCCCGAACCTCTGGGCCGGCGTCGGGCTGGTGCGCGGCGGGGCGGGCACGGCGCTCGTCGGTAGCCACACCGAGGTCGCCGACCGCATCGCGGAGTACCACGACCTCGGCATCAGCGAGTTCGTCCTGTCCGGCCACCCGCACCTGGAGGAGGCCTACTGGGTCGGCGAGGGAGTCCTGCCCGAGCTGGGCCGCCGCGGCCTGTGGTCGCACCCGGCCGGGACGGTCGACGCGCAGCCGGCCGCGGTGCCGTTCGCCCAGTAGCGCACACGGGGGAGCGCGCAAGCTCACGTGGAAACGGACCCCCTGCTCGTGGCAGGGTTGTGGGCATGTCTGCGCCCGGCGACCTGCTCGTGAGCCGACGTCACGTCGACCTCGAGCGCCAGGCCAGCGCGCTCTGCCGGGCTTGCTGAGCGCGAGCCCCCGCCACCACGCCCGAGCGGACTCCGCGCGCCCCCACCACGAGGCCTCTCCTCGTCGTGCCCGCGCGCGTCCGTGCACCACCCGGAGGAACCCCGAACCATGGCCGCAAGTTCCGGCGCCCCGTCGTCCGAGAAGGCTGCGACCTCGGAGGAGTCGTACGCGGAGACCACCCCGCTGCGCCACCCCGGGGCGACCGAGGACGCACCGCCGAAGCCGAAGCCCGCGCGGGCGCGCAAGGGCAAGGCGGAGGGCCAGTGGGCGCTGGGCTACCGCGAGCCGCTGAACAAGAACGAGCAGTCCAAGAAGGACGACCACCCGCTGAACGTGCGGGCGCGCATCGAGAACATCTACGCCCACCGCGGCTTCGACTCGATCGACCCGGCCGACCTGCGCGGCCGCTTCCGGTGGATGGGCCTCTACACCCAGCGCGCCGAGGGCTTCCCCGGCACCGACACCGGCCACGTCGACGAGGAGCTCCTCGACGCGTCGCACTTCATGATGCGCGTGCGCGTCGACGGCGGCGGCCTGACCACCGAGCAGCTGCGCGTCGTCGGCGAGATCTCCCAGACCTTCGCGCGCGACACCGCCGACGTCACCGACCGCGAGAACATCCAGATGCACTGGATCCGCGTCGAGGACGTCCCCGAGATCTGGCGCCGGCTCGAGGCCGTGAACCTCTCCACCACCGAGGCCTGCGGCGACTGCCCGCGCGTCGTGCTCGGTTCGCCGGTCGCGGGCATCTCCGCCGACGAGATCATCGACGGCACCCCCGCCATCGACGAGATCGTCGAGCGCTTCATCGGCGACAAGTCGCTGGCCAACCTGCCCCGCAAGTTCAAGACCGCGATCTCCGGGCAGCAGGACGTCGCCCACGAGGTCAACGACGTCTCCTTCGTCGGCGTCGACCACCCCGAGCACGGCCCCGGCTTCGACCTGCACGTCGGCGGCGGGCTCTCCACCAACCCGAAGCTCGCGGTGCGGCTCGGCGCGTGGGTCCCGCTCGACGAGGTCGCCGACGTCTGGCAGGCCGTGGTGCAGGTGTTCCGCGACTACGGCTACCGCCGGCTGCGCACCCGCGCGCGCATCAAGTTCCTCATCGCCGACTGGGGCCCCGAGAAGTTCCGCCAGGTGATGGAGGACGAGTACCTCCACCGCAAGCTGGTCGACGGCCCGCCGCCCCCGGACATCGCCGGCACCATCGACCACGTCGGCATCCACGACCAGGTCGACGGCAACCACTACGTCGGCGTCGCCCCGCCCGCCGGGCGCACCAGCGGCTCCACGCTCGTCGGCGTCGCCAAGGCCGCCGAGGAGGCCGGGTCGAGCCGTGTGCGGCTCACGCCTTACCAGAAGATCGTCGTGCTGGACGTGCCGAGCGAGAAGCTCGACGGGCTGACCGCGGCGCTCGACCACCTCGGGCTGCCGGCCCGCCCGACGCCGTGGCGCCGCGCGACGATGGCCTGCACGGGCCTCGAGTTCTGCAAGCTCGCGTTCGTCGACACCAAGAACCGCGCCGGTGAGCTGGTCGAGGAGCTCGACCGCCGCCTCGCCGACGTCCAGGACGCCCTCGAGCACCCGGTGTCGATCCACCTCAACGGCTGCCCGAACTCCTGCGCGCGGGTCCAGGTCGCCGACATCGGGCTCAAGGGCCAGATCGTCAACGACGCCGAGGGCAACCCGGCCGCCGGGTTCCAGGTGCACCTGGGCGGCGGCCTCGGCCTCGACGCCGGCTTCGGGCGCAAGCTGCGCGGCCACAAGGTGCTCTCCGCGGACCTGGGCGACTACGTCGAGCGGGTGGTGCGCAACTACGCCGAGGGCCACGAGTCGGGTGAGCGTTTCGCCCAGTGGGTGGTCCGTGCGGAAGAAGCGCAGCTGTCATGAGGTTGGCCCTCCAGTACTGCCCGTACTGCGGCGAGCAGGACCTGCGCCCGCGCGAAGAACCCGACGGCGCGTGGGAGTGCGCGGACTGCCGCAGCACCTTCGTCGTCACCCCGGTGCCGGCACCGGCGAGAGGATCGGCATGACCACCACGGAACCTCGCGAAGATCTCCGCACCGAGGCGCTCGCGGCCGGCGAGCGGTTCGCCGCCCGCGAGGGCACCGTCGGCCACGAGGAGCTGACCCGCGAGATCCTCGCCTGGGCCGCGGAGACGTTCGGCGAGGACCTGATCGTCGCCTCGAACATGCAGGACGCGGTGCTGGTCGAGCTCGGTGCGGCGGCGCGCCCCGGCGTGGACGTGCTGTTCCTCGAGACCGGGTACCACTTCGCCGAGACCCTCGGGACGCGCGACGCGGTCGCCCAGGTCTACGGCGTGAACATCGTCCAGGCCGAGCCGGAGCTGACCGTCGCCGAGCAGGACGCGGCGCACGGCAAGGACCTCTTCGCGACCGACCCCGGCGCGTGCTGCGGCATGCGGAAGGTCGAGCCGCTGAAGAAGACGCTGGCGCGGTACGACGCGTGGGTCACCGGGGTGCGCCGGGTCGAGGCGCCGACCCGGGCGACGACGCCGCTGGTCACGTGGGACGAGCGCCACGGGCTGGTCAAGATCAACCCGATCGCGCACTGGAGCGACGAGCAGATGGACGCCTACATCCGCGACCACGCGGTCCTGGTCAACCCGCTGGTCGACGCCGGCTACCCGTCGATCGGCTGTGCGCCCTGCACGGCCAAGCCGGCGCCCGGTGCGGACCCGCGCAGCGGCCGCTGGGCGGGCTTCACCAAGACCGAGTGCGGGCTGCACGGATGACCGCCGCGACGGAGGCCCCGGTGGATCAGCTGGACGCCCTCGAGTCCGAGGCCATCCACGTCATGCGCGAGGTCGCCGGCGAGTTCGACCGCCCGGTGATCCTCTTCTCCGGCGGCAAGGACTCCATGCTGCTGGTGCACCTCGCGGCGAAGGCGTTCTGGCCCGCGCCGATCCCGTTCCCGGTGCTGCACGTCGACACCGGGCACAACTTCGACGAGGTCATCGATTTCCGCGACCGCGTCGTCGAGCGCTACGGCCTCGAGCTCGAGGTCGCGCGCGTGCAGGACTACATCGACGACGGGCGCCTCTCCGAGCGCGCCGACGGCACCCGCAACCCGCTGCAGACCACGCCGCTGCTCGACGCCATCGCCGAGCACCGCCACGACGCCGTCTTCGGCGGCGGGCGCCGCGACGAGGAGCGCGCGCGGGCCAAGGAGCGCGTGTTCAGCCTGCGCACCGCGTTCGGGCAGTGGGAGCCCTCGCGCCAGCGCCCCGAGCTGTGGAACCTCTACAACGGGCGCCACAAGCCCGGCGAGCACGTGCGGGTGTTCCCGCTGTCGAACTTCACCGAGCTCGACGTCTGGCGCTACATCCAGCGCGAGGGCGTCGAGCTGCCGTCGATCTACTACGCGCACACCCGCGACGTCTTTGCCCGTGACGGCATGTGGCTGACCAGCGGGCCGTGGGGCGGGCCGCGCGACGGCGAGGAGACCGTCACCAAGACCGTGCGCTACCGCACCGTCGGCGACGGCTCCTGCACGGGCGCGGTCGAGTCGGACGCGTCGACGCTCGACGAGGTGCTGGCCGAGGTCCGCGAGAGCCGTCTCACCGAGCGCGGCGCGACGCGGGCGGACGACCGGCTCTCGGAGGCCGCCATGGAGGACCGGAAGCGAGAGGGCTACTTCTGACATGACGGATCTCCTCAGGCTGGCTACCGCGGGCAGCGTCGACGACGGCAAGTCGACCCTGGTCGGGCGGCTGCTCTACGACACGAAGTCGGTGCTCGCCGACCAGATGGAGGCCGTCGAGCGCGCCACCCAGGGCGGCGGCGACCCGGACCTCTCGCTGCTCGTCGACGGCCTGCGCTCGGAGCGCGAGCAGGGCATCACCATCGATGTGGCCTACCGCTACTTCGCGACGCCGAACCGCTCGTTCGTGCTCGCCGACACCCCCGGCCACGTGCAGTACACCCGCAACACCGTGACCGGCGCGTCGACCGCGCAGCTGGCCGTGCTGCTGGTGGACGCGCGGGCCGGGGTCGTCGAGCAGACCCGCCGGCACGTCGCCGTGATGGGCCTGCTGCGCGTGCCGCGCCTGGTCCTCGCGGTCAACAAGATGGACCTCGTCGACTTCGACGAGAACACCTACTGGCGCATCGCCAAGGAGTTCACCGGCCTCACCGACGCCCTCGGCTACGGCGAGGACGACGTCGTGGCGATCCCGCTGTCGGCGAAGAAGGGCGACAACGTCGTCCTCGCCTCGGAGAACACGGCCTGGTACGAGGGGCCGACGCTGCTCGAGCACCTCGAGTCGGTGCCGGTCGAGGGCGCCGACCACACCGCGCCGTTCCGCTTCCCCGTGCAGTACGTGGTGCGGCCGCGCACCGAGTCGCACCCCGACTACCGGGGCTACGCCGGGCTCGTCGCGGCGGGCACGGTGCGCGTCGGCGACGAGGTCGAGGTGCTGCCCGACGGGCACCGCACCCGCGTCGAGGGCATCGACACCTACGACGGCGAGCTCGACGCGGTCCACGACGGCCAGAGCGTCGTCCTGCGCCTCGCCGACGACCTGGGTGTCGCGCGCGGCGCGCTGCTCGCGGCGCCGGGCGCGCCGGAGCCGGTGACGGAGTTCGACGCGACGCTGGCGTGGCTGCACGACAAGCCGCTGCGCCCGGGGGCGCGCCTGCTGCTCAAGCACGGCACCCGCACCGTCCAGGCGATCGTCGGCGCGGTGAGCCACCGGCTCGACACCGACAGCCTGTCGATCGTCGAGGACCCGGGCGAGCTCGGCATCAACGACATGGGCCAGGTCTCGCTGACCGTCTCCGAGGCGCTGCCGCTCGACCCGTACGACGAGGTCGCCACCACCGGGTCGTTCCTGCTGATCGACCCGCAGGCCGGCGACACGCTCGCGGCGGGCCTGGTCGGGCGGCCCCTGGTCGTGCGGCCGCTGCAGGACCTGGAGTCGGGCGAGTCGGGCGAGTCGTGACGGGCGGGGCGGGCTGGCGGCTCACCCGGCGCCGCCACGTCGACCTGCGTCGCACCGGGGCGACGGGCTGTCGGGCGGGCTGATGATCCTGCCGCCCGCCCCCGAGCCGCCCCGGAGCGACCCGTCATGCCGGACGACACCCGTGCCCACCACTTCCAGCCACCCCACGACCGCCCCTGCGCCGGCGGCGCCACGGTCTGGCTGACCGGCCTGCCCAGCGCCGGGAAGTCCACGATCGCGAACGCCGTCGCGGCCCGCCTGCGCGTCGAGCGCTGCGGGGTCGAGGTGCTCGACGGCGACCTCATCCGCGAGAACCTGTCCCGCGGCCTCGGCTACTCGCGCGAGGACCGCGCGGTCAACATCCGGCGCATCGGCTTCGTCGCCGAGCTGCTCGCCCGCAACGGGGTGATCGTGCTGGTGGCGGCGATCGCGCCGCACGCGGACGTCCGCGAGCAGGTGCGGACCACCCACGCCGAGGCCGGCACGCCGTACCACGAGGTCTACGTGTCCACGCCCGTCGAGGTGGCCGGCGAGCGCGACGTGAAGGGCCTCTACGCCCGCCAGCGCGCCGGCGAGGTGCAGGGCCTCACCGGGGTGGACGACCCGTACGAGGTGCCGGAACGCCCGGACCTGGAGATCCCGAGCCACGAGCAGTCCGTCGACGAGTCCGTCGAGCTGCTCGTGGATCATCTGCACCGGCACGGACTCACCGAGCAGGGCGCCACGGCACCAGAAACAGCGACGTCGACGAGGACGGCTCCATGAACGCAGGCATCCCGGTCCCCCGCGGCGAGGGCACGGTCGTCGTCCCGCCCCCGGTGGACGAGCCCGGCTACTGGGCGGGCGCGCCGAGCGTGCTCGTCGTCGACGACGTCGTGTACCTCTCCTACCGGCTGCGCCAGCCCGAGGGTGTCGGTCGCGGGTACGCGAACGTCGTCGCGCGGTCGGTCGACGGGGTGGCCTTCGAGACCCTCGCCGTGGTGGAGAAGGACGCCTTCGGCGCCGAGTCGCTCGAACGGCCCGCGCTCGCGCTCTCCGACGACGGCCGCTGGCGGCTCTACGTCAGCTGCGCGACGCCGGGCACCAAGCACTGGTGGGTCGACGTGCTCGAGGCCGACACCCCCGAGGGACTGGCCGTGGCGCCGCGGCGCACCGTGCTCCCCGGCGACGACCTGCACGCCGTCAAGGACCCGGTGGTGCTCCGCGACGCGCGCGGCTGGCACCTGTGGGCGTCGGTGCACCCGCTCGACGACCCGGACGCGACCGACCGCATGACCACGGAGTACGCGACCAGCCCCGACGGCCTCGACTGGACCTGGCGGGGCACCGCGCTGGCCCCGCGGGCGGGCACGTGGGACGCGCGCGGGGTGCGCATCAGCGCGGTCGTGCCCGTCGGCGACGAGCTCGTCGCCACCTACGACGGGCGCGCGACCGCCGCCGAGAACTGGGAGGAGCGCACCGGCCTGGCGCGGGCGACCGGGGACGGGCGCTTCGTGGCCGAGGGCGACGGGCCGGCGGCCGAGTCGCCGCACGCCGGGCGGGGCCTGCGCTACATCGCGGTCGCCGACGTCGCGGGCGGGCGCCGGCTGTACTGGGAGGCCACCCGCCCCGACGGGGCGCACGAGCTGCGCACCGAGGTGCTGGTCGCCGCCGGGCTGCCGGACGCCGCGTGAGCCTGCCCGACTTCCTGGTCATCGGGGCGCCGAAGGCGGGCACGTCGGCCCTGCACCACGCGCTGGGCGGGCACCCGGAGATCTTCCTGCCGTCGGTGAAGGAACCGAAGTTCTTCCTCACCGACGGTCCCCCGCCGGACGCGGGGGGCGGGCCGGGCGACGTCGCGACCTGGGGCGAGCACGTCTGGCGGCGCGCCGACTACGAGGCGCTGTTCGACCCGGCGCCGGCCGGGACCCGGCGCGGCGAGGGCACCGTCTTCTACCTCTACGACCGCGACGCCCAGCAGCGCATCGCCGACCTGCTCCCCGACGTGCGGCTGATCGCCGTGCTGCGCGACCCGGTCGAGCGGGCGCACTCGAACTGGTCGCACCTGCGCGAGGCCGGGCTCGAGCCGGAGGCCGACTTCCTCGCCGCGTGCCGGGCGGAACCCGCACGCCGGGCGGCGGGCTGGGCGCACTTCTGGCACTACGTCGCCCAGGGCCGCTACGGCGAGCAGCTCGACCACCTGACGTCGCTCGTCGACCCCGACCGGATCCTGCTGCTGGACTACCGCGTGCTGAGCGACTCGCCGGTCGCCACCGCGGACCGGGTCTGCGCGTTCCTGGGCGTCGCGACCGGGCGGATCGCAGGCATCCCCCGTCACCACGTCCGCCCCGACGTCTCCGGACGCTCGGGCGGCGGGCCGTCGGCGGACGAGCGCGCGGCCCTGCTCCCCGCCTTCGCCGACGACGTCGCCCGCGTCGAGGCGCACACCGGCTGGGACCTCGCCGACTGGCGTACGTGAGTGCTTTCCCGCCCTATAGCGCGGGAAAGCACTCACGTACCGCTAGCTGACCTCGGTGAGCTTGCCGGTCGCGACGTCGAGCACGAAGCCGCGCACCGAGCCCTTGTTCTTGACGAACGGGCTGTCGGTGATGCGCTTGATGGAGTCGCGGACGTCGGCCTCGAGGTCGGGGAACGCGTTGGCCGTCCACGACGGGCGCTGGCCGGCCTCCTTCTCGAGGATGTCGGCGAACTGCTCGTCGGTGAAGGTCACCATGCCGCAGTCGGTGTGGTGGATGAGCACGATCTCCTCGGTGCCGAGGAGGTGCTGGCTGATGGCGAGCGAGCGGATCGTGTCGTCGGTGACGACGCCGCCGGCGTTGCGGATGACGTGCGAGTCGCCCTCGTGCAGGCCCAGCGCGCCGTAGGGGTTCACGCGGGCGTCCATGCAGGCCACGACGGCGGTCTTGCGGGCGGGCGGCAGGGGCAGCTCGCCGGGGAAGGTCGCGACGTAGGTCTCGTTGTTCTTCAGGTACTCGTCGGTGACGGACATGCGGAGCCTCCAGGGGTCGGGACGGTCGGGGCACGACGGTCCGGCCGCGCGAGCGGATCAGGACGTGCGACAGACCCGGGCGCTCACGCGGCCCGGCGACACCACTGGTCGAACTCGATCACGCGCCGGCTCGGCCAGAACGGCTCGAGGGCGCGGTGACTCATGCGCACATCTCACCGCAGGCATCCGGTTGGCCGCAACGAGGGTGCGCACCCCGGCCTACGAGGGCGACGCGACGAGCTCGTCCTCCCGCCGGGTGAGGACGCGCGGGCCGTCGTCGGTGACCGCGACGGTGTGCTCGCTGTGGGTGGTGCGCGAGCCGTCGGCGGAGCGGATGGTCCAGCCGTCGGGGTCGAAGACGATCTTGCCGGTGGTGCGGGCGAACCACGGCTCGAGGGCGAGCGTCAGCCCCGGCTTCAGGCGCATCCCGCGCCCGGCGCGCCCGTCGTTGGGGACGTGGAGGTCCTCGTGCATCGTGCGCCCGATGCCGTGCCCGCCGAACTCGAGGTTGACCGGGTAGCCGTGGCGCGCCGCGACCGCGCCGATGGCGGCGGAGATGTCGCCGAGCCGCCCGCCCGGCTGCGCGGCGGCGATGGCCGCCTCCAGCGCCTCCTCGCTCGCGGCGACGAGGCGCTGGTCCTCCTCGCGGGGCGAGCCGACGATGACCGTGCGCGCCGAGTCCGCCGCCCACCCGTCGACCATGACCGCGAGGTCCATCTTGAGGACGTCGCCGTCGCGCAGCACGTCGTCGTGCGGCAGGCCGTGCAGCACCGCGTCGTTCACCGACAGGCACACGACGTTGCGGAACGGGCCGCGCCCGAACGACGGCGCGTAGTCCCAGTAGCAGGACTCGGCGCCGCGCTCGCGGATCAGTCCGCGCGCGTGCTGCTCGAGGTCGAGCAGGTTGACCCCGACCGCGGCCCGCTCCCCCAGCTCGGTCAGCACGTGCGCGACGAAGCGGCCGGCCTCGTGCATCCGCTCGATCTCGGCGGGAGTCTTCAGCTCGATCATCGATCACTCTCTTCGCGGGATAACTATCCCGGTATTAGTATCACGGTCATGGTGCGCGTGCCGTTGACGGCGGAGGAGCACGAGCGGGGGCAGCGTCTCGGCGAGGTCCTCCGGGCCGCCCGGGGCCCGCGGAGCATGACGTCGGTGGCGGCCGCGGTCGGCATGTCGCCGGAGACGCTGCGCAAGATCGAGACGGGCCGGGTGCCGACGCCGGCCTTCTTCACCGTCACCGCGCTCTGCGCCGAGCTCGGGCTCCCCCTCGACGACCTCGCCGCGCGCTGTACCGGGTCGGAACCCGCGCCGCCACGCAGCGCCTGAGGACAAGGCCCCTGAGAACGGGGACACAGCGCGGTTGCGCGCTCGCGGAGCGTCACCCACGATCGGGTCATGGGTCTGGGGACCGATCTGACGCGGCGTCGCCACGTCGACCTCATGCGCACGGCGCACGGCACCTGTCGCTGACACACGCCGCCGTCCCGCCGTCCCCTCCCGGGAGACCCGTGTGTCCACGCTCGAATCCACCGGTGCGCCCGCGCGCCCGGCCACCGCACCCCCCGCCGCGACGACGAAGCGCCGCCCGGTCCGGTCCGCCACCTGGTACCGCTGGATCAGCCCCGTCGCGATCGTCCTGATCTGGCAGCTCGCCTCGAGCACCGGCCTGCTCGCCGAGGACGAGCTCGCCTCCCCGTGGCGCGTGGTCACCGCCGCCGTCGACGTCACCGCCAGCGGCGAGCTGCCCGAGGGTCTGTTGATCTCGCTGGTCCGCGTCGTCGTCGGGCTCGCCCTGGGCGTCTCCGCCGGAGCCGCGCTCGGCCTGCTCTCGGGCCTGTCGCGCTGGGGCGGGGTGCTCGTCGACCCGCCGGTGCAGATGCTGCGGACGCTGCCGCACCTCGCGCTCGTGCCGCTGTTCATCCTGTGGTTCGGCGTCGACGAGACCCCGAAGATCCTGCTCGTCGCCCTCGGCGCGCTCTTCCCGGTCTATCTCAACGTCCACGCCGGCGTCCGCGGCGTCGACCCCAAGCTCCTCGAGGCCGCCCGCGTCTCCGGGTTCACGCGCGGCGAGCAGCTCCGCCACGTCGTGCTGCCCGGCGCCCTGCCCAGCGCGCTGACGGGGCTGCGCCTGGCGATGGGCATCGCGTGGCTCTCGATCGTCGTCGCCGAGACGGTGTCCGCCGACTCCGGCCTCGGCTATATGATCATGAACGCGCGGGAGTTCCTGCGCACCGACGTCATCGTCGTCGGCCTCGTCGTCTACGCCCTGCTCGGGCTCGGCACCGACGCCCTGGTGCGCCGGCTCGAGCGCCGGGCGCTGGCGTGGCGCGTGGGGAGCGTCGAGCCGTGACCGCCGCACAGGTCCGCGGCCTGACCCGCGACTTCGGCGACCGCCGCGTGCTCGACGGCCTCGACGTCACCGTCGGCGAGGGCGAGTTCGTCGCGCTGCTCGGGCGCAGCGGCTCGGGCAAGAGCACGCTGCTGCGCGTGCTCGCCGGGCTCGACGACACCGGCAGCGAGGGCGTCGGCGGCGAGGTCGACGTCCCCGGCTCGGTGGCCGTCGCGTTCCAGGAGCCGCGCCTGCTGCCCTGGCGCAGCGTCACCGACAACGTCGCGCTCGGACTGCACCGGCCCGACGCCCGCGAGGTCGCGCTGGCGACGCTCGACGAGGTCGGGCTGCGCGAGCGCGCCGACGCCTGGCCGCTGACGCTGTCCGGCGGCGAGGCCCAGCGCGCCTCCCTCGCGCGGGCCCTGGTCCGCGAACCGAGCCTGCTGCTGCTCGACGAGCCGTTCGGCGCCCTCGACGCGCTGACCCGGATCGCCATGCACCGCCTGGTGCTCGACCTGTGGGAGCGCCACGGCATGGGCATCCTGCTCGTCACCCACGACGTCGACGAGGCGCTGGTGCTCGCCGACCGCGTGCTCGTGCTCGACGGGGGGCGGATCGTCGCCGACCACGCCCCGGGCCCGCGGCCGCGCGAGGACGTCGGCGCCCTGCGCCACCGCGTCCTCGGCGAGCTGGGGGTGACCGACGATGCGGCGTAGCGCGCTGCTGCTGCTCGGGATGCTCCTCGTCCTCACCGGCTGCTCGTCGGTGCCGCGCGAGCGCCCGCCGGTGCAGCCGCCCGCCGACCCGGCGGCACTCGCGGGGGTCACCCTGCGCGTCGGCGACCAGAAGGGCGGCTCGCAGTCGCTGCTGCGCGCGGCCGGGCTGCTCGACACCCCGTACCGGCTGCAGTGGTCGACGTTCACCGCCGGGCCCCCGCTGATCGAGGCCGCCCGCGCCGGCGCGATCGACGTCGGCCAGACGGGCAACACGCCCGCGATCTTCGCCGCGGCCGCCCGGGCGCGGGTGCAGCTGATCTCGGCGTCGCAGGGCAACGTCACCAGCGACGCGATCCTCGTCGCCCCCGACGCCCCGATCCGCGACGTCGCGGGCCTGCGCGGCAAGCGCATCGCGGTCGGCAAGGGCACCTCGGCCCACGGCCAGTTGCTCTACACGCTGCGCGCGGCCGGGCTGACGCTCGACGACGTCGACCTCACCTACCTCCAGCCGTCGGACGCCTACGCCGCGTTCAGGCAGGGGCAGGTCGACGCCTGGGCGACCTGGGATCCGTACACCGCGCAGGCCCAGCTCGAGACGGGCGCGCGGGTGCTCGCCGACGGGGAGGGCACGGCCAACGGGTACTCGTTCCTCGTCGCGAGCAACGCCGCCCTGGCCGACCCCGCGCACCAGGCGGCGCTGGCGGACTTCACCCAGCGGCTGCGGGAGGCGATGCGCTACTCGGACACCCACCGCGACCAGCGCGCCGAGACGTGGGCCCAGGAGACGAAGCTCCCGCTCCCGGTCACCCGGCTCGCCGCGTCCCGGGGACCCGACCTGCCGGTCCCGCTCGACGACCGCCTGGTGCGCTCCCAGCAGGACCTCGCCGACGCGTTCACCGAGGCGGGCGTCATCCCCGGCCGTGTCGGCTTCGCCGACTTCGTCGACCGCCGTTTCGAGGACCGATCGTGATCATTCCGCACTGGTTCCTGCCCACGTCCGGTGACGCGCGCACCATCGTCGCGCGGCGCCACGCCGACCGCGGCGAGGCCGGTGACGCCCCGCGCGGGCCGGACCTCGACTACCTCGCGCAGGTGGCGCACGCCGCCGAGAACCAGGGCTTCCACGGGGTGCTCACGCCCACCGGGACGTTCTGCGAGGACGCCTGGCTCACCACCGCGGCGCTGCTGCAGGAGACCCGCTCCCTGCAGTACCTCGTCGCGTTCCGGCCCGGGCTGATCTCCCCCACGCTCGCCGCCCAGCAGGCCGCGACGTTCCAGCGCCTCTCGCGCGGGCGGCTCATGCTCAACATCGTCACCGGCGGCGACGCGGTCGAGATGAAGCGCTTCGGCGACTGGGCCGAGCACGACACCCGCTACGCCCGCACCGACGAGTTCCTCTCGGTGCTGCGCGCGTCCTGGGGCGCCGAGCCGATCGACTTCACCGGCGAGCACTACCGCGTCGAGGGCGCGACGACGCTCGCCCCGCCCGACCCGACCCCGCCGATCTACTTCGGCGGCTCGTCGGACGCCGCGCTGCCCGTCGCGGCGAAGCACGCCGACGTCTACCTGACGTGGGGCGAGCCGCCCGCCCAGGTCGCCGAGAAGATCGAGCGGGTGCGCAAGCTCGCCGCCGAGCACCACCGCGAGCCGCGCTTCGGGATCCGCCTGCACGTCATCGCCCGCGACACCTCCGCGGAGGCCTGGGCCGTGGCGCAGGGGATGCTCGACGCGCTCGACCCCGCCGAGATCGAGAAGGCGCAGGCGGTGCTGCAGACCAGCGAGTCGGTGGGTCAGCGGCGCATGTCCGCGCTGCACGGGGGCTCGGTGGAGTCCCTGGAGATCAGCCCGAACCTGTGGGCCGGGGTGGGCCTCGTGCGCGGCGGGGCCGGGACGGCGCTCGTCGGCAGCCACACCGAGATCGCCGACCGCATGGAGGAATACCACGCCCTCGGGATCGACGAGTTCATCATGTCCGGCTACCCGCACCTCGAGGAGGCGTTCCGGGTCGGCGAGGGCGTCCTGCCCGAGCTCGCGCGCCGCGGGGTGCTCGCGCCGCGGCCCTGAGCGTCCGTGGACGTCCGGCGGAGCCGATCGATCGATCGGCTCCGCCGAATTGTCGTATGACCCCGCCGACACACTCGGCGGTTGCGTTCACCGACCGGAGTTGATTAGCGTTCTTCTCGTGACCGGCGGATCGATGCTCACCCAGCGAGCACACGTCGACCTGTGTCGCGTCATCTCCGCGGGCTGTTAGTCCCGCGACGCCGGCTCGGTGGTCCGGCCTTTCTTTCCTGAGCACTCTCCCTGATCGCGACGTGCCGCATCCCGGCCCGCCGCGCATTCCCGCGCGCCCATTTCTGCGATTCCGGACGATTCCCGCCGAACGAAGGGGTACCCATGTCCGTCGACCTTCCCGAGAGGACCGCGACGATCTCGCGCCTGCGCGTCCCCGGCATCGAGGAGCTGCCGCCGAAGCTGCAGCACCAGATCGAGTCGATCACCCAGCAGCTCGGCTACACGCCGAACTGGATCCGGGCGATCGCGCTCGGCGGCGCGCACACCGCGCGGTTCAACGAGTACCTGCTCCCCCTGCTCGACCCGAACCAGGGCCTCCTGCCCTACGCCGACCGCGAGATCCTCGCGACCGTGACCTCGGCGGAGAACGGCTGCTCGTACTGCCGCCTCAACCACGCCGGCAGCCTCGGCGAGGCCCTGGGCGACAGCAAGCTGGGCACCCGCGTCGCGATCGACTTCAAGGAGGTCCGCGAGCTCTCGCCGCGCCACCGCACGCTCGCCGAGTTCGCCGCGAAGCTGACCAACCACCCGGGCGAGGTCTCCGACGCCGACATCGAGACGCTCCGCGAGCTCGGTCTCGACGACGAGCAGATCTTCGAGGCCGTGCACGTGATCTCGGTGTTCGCCGCCGCGAACCGGTTCACCATCTTCCTGCAGGTCACCCCCGACGACGCATTCTTCGGCTGAGGAGCACGCATGACCGCCACGTTCTCCGGACCCCGCCTCTCGCGCCTGCGTGTTCCCGCGCGCGACGAGCTCACGCCGAGTGCCCGACGACTCGCCGACACCACCGAGAAGGCCGAGGGATACGTCCCGAACTGGATCGAGGCCTTCGCGCTCGGCGGCGAGAACACGAATCGCCTCAACGCCTACCTGTTCCCGCTCCTCGAGGGCGCCGCCGATTCCCCGGGCGATCTGACGGGGCGTGAGCGGGAAATCCTCGCGACGATCGTCTCGGTCACCAACGGCTGCAGCTACTGCCACGCGCTGCACGTGGACACCCTGGGCAAGGTGCTCGAGGACCACTGGCTCGCGCACCGCATTGGCCTGCACCACGCCGAGGTGGCGGAGCTCAGCGACCGGGAGCGCCTGCTGGCCGACCTGGCGCTGACGCTCACGCACACCCCGGGCGAGATCTCCGACGACCGCATCGAGGCGCTGCGCGCGGTGGGGCTGTCCGACGAGGACATCTTCGAGGCGGTCCAGGTCATCTCCATCATCAACGCGACCAACCGGATCACGCTCGCCCTCGGCGTCCTGCCCGACGAGCAGATCTTCGCGAACCGCTGAGTCGTCGTGCCGGGTCTACGGGGTGACGCCGTGGGCGCTCCGGGAGGCCCGGCGCACGACGATCTCCCGGAACACCCGCACGACCTCACCGGCCTCCGCGGTGTGGACCAGGGCGACCGTGACCGCCTCGGGCGGGTGCAGCGGGCGCCAGGCCAGCGCGTCCCGGTCGGCGTCGGTCAGCGAGAGCTCGGGCAGCACGGCGACGCCGACGCCCGCGGCGACCATCGCCTTGGCCGTCTCGGTGTTGTCGGCGCGGTGCACGACGTCGGCGTCGGGCAGCAGCGCGTCGACGAGCTCGGCGACGCGGTAGCCGGGGCGGTGGGCGACGAGGCGCTCGCCGTCGAGCTCGGCGGAGGTCACCACGTCGACCTCGTCGGGGTCGGCCAGCCAGTGCCCGACCGGCACGCAGACGCCCAGCCGGCAGGTCAGGAGCGGGACGAGGGTGAGGTCCTGGGCCTCGGGGCCGACCACGACCAGGCCCGCGTCGAGCTCGCCGCTGCTCACGCCGGCGACGATCTCGGCCGAGCCCGCGGCGCGGACCCGCAGCTCGAGGCCCGGGGCGGCGGCGAGCAGGTCGGCGGTCGCGTCGGCCAGCACCGTGCCGACCGCCGCGCTGACCGCCCCGATCCGCAGCCGCCGCACCCCGCCGCCCGCGACGACGTCGGCGATCTCCTCGGCCGCGGCGACGATCCGCTCCAGGGCGGGACGGACGGCCTGGCCCACGGTCGTCGCGGTCACGCCGCGCCGGCTGCGCCGCAGCAGCTCCGCCCCCAGCTCGCGCTCCAGCGAGCGCACGCCCTCCGACAGCGTCGACTGCCCCACGCCCAGCTCACGGGCGGCCGCCGAGAACGACCCCGTCCTCAGGATGGCCAGCACCGCGCCGGCCTGCTCCACCCGCATCTCCCGAGCCTGGCACGCGCCGTGCTCGACCGACCCCCAGCCGACCCCAGCGAAGGCAGCTCCCGTGACGACGACCTCACCCGCTCCGACCCTGCTCACCGAGGACCTGCTCGCGCGCGTGCACGCCCGCGCCGGTGACTACGACCGCGAGAACCGGTTCTTCCACGAGGACCTCGACGACCTGCGCGACGCCGGGCACCTGCGCGCGCCGGTCCCCGCCGAGCTCGGCGGCGGCGACCTGACCCTCGACCAGGTCGCCCACGCCCAGCGCCGCCTGGCGTACTACGCCCCCTCGACCGCGCTGGCGACGACCATGCACCTGTACTGGGTCGGCTCGGCGGCGGACCGCCACCGCGCGGGCGACACGTCGCTCGACTGGCTGCTGGACGACGTCGTCGCGGGCAAGGTGATCGCGGCCGGGCACGGTGAGCCGGGCAACGACACCGCCATCGACGACGCCCGCACCACCGCGACCCCGGTCGACGGCGGCTACCGGATCACCGGCCACAAGATCTTCACATCCCTGGCGCCGGTCTGGGACTGGCTGGGCGTCCACGCGCGCGACGACTCCGACCCGGACCGCCCGCGCATCGTGCACGCGTTCGTCGCGCGCGACGCCGCGGGTGTGCGCACCGAGGAGACCTGGGACACCCTCGGTGTCCGGGCCACCGCGAGCCACGACACCCACCTCACCGACGTCTTCGTCCCGACCGAGCGCGTGGTCGACGTCCACGACCTCGGCGCCGGCCCGGGCCCCTACGTCGCGGGCGTCTTCCCGTGGGTGCTCCCGCTGCTCGGCAACGTCTACTACGGCGCCGGGCGCCGCGCGGTGGACGTCGCCCTCGAGCAGGCCCGCTCCCGCACCGCGCTGAGCCTGGGCGGCGCGCCGGTCGCGGAGAAGCCGTTCGTGCAGTACCACGCGGCCGAGGCGGAGCTGCTGCTCGAGGGCGTCGGCGCGCAGCTCGACCGCCTCACCGCCGACCTGACCGCGGGCGTCGACCTCGGCGACCGCACGCTGCTCAAGCTCTTCGCGGCCAAGGAGAACGGCACCCGCGTGGCGCGCAGCGTCACCGACCTCGCCCTGGAGATCGCCGGCGCCTCGTCGATCAGCCGCCGCAACGAGCTCGAGCGCCTCTACCGCGACGTCCGCGCCGGCAGCTTCCACCCGCCGAACTCCGACACGGTGCGCGACCTGATCGGCAAGACGGTCCTGGGGCTCGTGTGACACGCAGCGGAGCGGAGCCGGAACGGGAGACGCTGTGACGTCCCTCGACGGCGAGGTCGTCCTGATCTCCGGCGGCGCGCGCGGGATGGGGGCCAACCACGCCCGCCGCGCCGCCGAGGCGGGCGCCCGGGTGGTGCTCGGCGACATCGACGGCGCGGGGGTCCGGACCGTCGCGAAGGAGATCGGCGGGGCCGCGGTGGCGGTCGACCTCGACGTCACGAGCGCGGCGGACTGGGCCGCGGCCGTGAGCGTCGCCGAGGACGCCTTCGGTCCGGTCACCGGCCTGGTCAACAACGCCGGCATCTTCGGGCACGGCGACACGCAGACCGTCGACCTCGAGGTCTTCCGCGCCGTGCACCGGATCAACGTCGAGGGCACCCTGCTCGGCATCCAGGCCGTCGCGCCCGCGATGACGCGGGCCCGGCGCGGCAGCATCGTCAACATCTCGTCGGTCGCCGGCATGATCGGGATCGAGGACCACCCGGCGTACGTGTCGAGCAAGTGGGCGGTGCGGGGCCTGACGAAGGCCGCCGCGCTGGACCTCGGCCACCACGGGATCCGGGTCAACTCGGTGCACCCCGGGCGGATCGTCACGCCGTTCATCGACGGCCTGGACTCGAGCATCCTGCCCAACCAGGTCGTCCGGGAGCCCGGGCAGCCCGACGACGTCAGCGCGCTGGTGCTGTTCCTGCTCGGCGCGGACTCGCGGTTCTCCACGGGCTCCGAGTTCGTCGTCGACGGCGGGCGCTACCTCGGCGAGTTCCGGCCGTGAGCTTCGCCGAGATCCTCGCCGACGCCACCGCCCGCGAGGACGCCGGGCAGGACCGGGTGCTGATCCGCGAGGGGGACGTGTTCGTCCTCGCCGCTGCGGTGGCGGCGCGCACGGCGACGATCCGGATCGGCGTCGCCGTCGACACCGCCCGCACCCACCCCTACGTCGCCGCCCGCAAGCTCGCCGCGCTCGACAAGATCTCGCAGGGGCGCGCGGAGTGGCTCCCCGAGGACGCCGAGCCGGCGCGCCGCGACGAGGCCGTGCACCTCGTCGAGGCGCTGCTGGCGTCGTGGGGGCCGGGGGCGACGGTGAACGACCGGGAGCGCGGCGTGCACATCGACACCGACCGGATCACCGCGGTGCACCACGACGGGCGCTGGTGGAGCGTGCACTCGCCCCTCGACGTGCCCGCCGGGCCGCAAGGGGTCGTGCCGCGATGGGCGGGGCCGTGAAGCTCTTCGCCGAGTTCCACCACAGCGGCGACCACGAGGGCGCCTGGCGCCTGCCCACCGCGCGCCCCGACCGCACGGACGACGCGAGCTACTACGTCGAGCGGGCCCGGATCGCCGCCGGGGGCGGGTTCTCGCACGTCTTCTTCGCCGACTTCGTCGGCTACGACCCGGTCGTCCGCCACCAGGTCCGCTGGCCCTTCGAGCCGACGACCCTGCTCGCCGCGGTGGCCGCGACGGTGCCGGACATCGGGGTCGTCGCCACCGGGTCGACGGTGTTCGCGTCCCCGGACGACCTCGTCGACACCTTCGCCACGCTGCAGGACGTCAGCGGCGGGCGCGCCGGCTGGAACATCGTCACCGCCGGCGCCCCGGCCGCCGCGGCGGCGCTCGGGCGGGACGCGGTGCCCGCCCACGATGCGCGCTACGACGCCGCGGACGCCGTCGTCGACCACGTCCGCGCCGCGTTCACCGAGGAGACCCGGCCGCTGTTCGTGCAGGCCGGGGCCTCGCCGCGCGGGCGGACGTTCGCCGCGCGGCACGCCGACGCCGTCTTCGCCGCCACCCCCGACCGCGACGCCGCGCGCGCGTTCCGCGAGGACCTCCACGCCCGCGCCGCCGCGCTCGGGCGCCCCGCCCCGCTGCTGCTGCCCGGGTTCCTCGTCACCCTCGGCTCGACCGACGAGGAGGCGCGCCGGCGCCGCCGGCAGCTCGACGACCTGCTCAGCGACGGCACCATCGCCACGCTGCTCGACCAGTTCGGGCTGGACCTGCCCGGGGTGGGCCTCGACGACCGGCTGCCCGCCGACCTCACCACCGGTGCGGGGTTCCAGGGCATCCGCAGCCGCGCGGCCGTGCTCGACGCCGTCGCCCGCGAGCTCGGCCCCGACGTGACGCTGCGCCGGCTCGTGCGCCACGTCGCGGGCAGCCGCGGGCACCTCCAGCACACCGGCACCCCGGAGGCGGTCGCCGGGATCATCGCGGACTGGGTGGGCGCGGGCGCCGCCGACGGGTTCGTCGTGAAGTTCTCGCACAACCCCGGCGGCGCCGAGGACTTCGTCGACGGCGTGACGCCGCTGCTGCGGGCCCGCGGGCTCCTGGACGGGTGACGCGTCACGTCACGTTGACCCGCACGGGTGAGCCCTGGTGGACTCCCGGCCCGTGCTGCTCACCCGTCGCCGTCACGTCGACTTCGGTCGCGTCGGCGCGCAGGGCTGTCGTCGCTGACCCCTGTCAGCGTCCGCCCTCTCCCCCCGGGAACCCTCGTGAGCACCAGCACGCCCACCGCTGCCCCGGCGCGCACCCCGCGTCGCGTCGCGCTGGCCAGCGCCATCGGCACCACCATCGAGTGGTACGACTTCTACCTCTACGCCACCGCGACCGCGCTGGTGTTCAACCAGCTCTTCTTCCCCTCGATCAGCCCCACCGCCGGCACGCTGGCCGCGTTCGCGACCTACGCGGCCGGGTTCGGCGCGCGGCCGATCGGCGCCGTCATCGCGGGGCACCTCGGCGACCGCCTCGGGCGGCGCACGGTGCTGGTCGGCGCGCTCGTGCTCATGGGCACGGCGACCACGCTCATCGGCCTGCTCCCGTCGTTCGCGACGATCGGCGTCGCCGCCCCGGTGCTGCTCGTGGTGCTGCGGATCCTCCAGGGGCTCGCCGTCGGCGGCGAGTGGGCGGGCGCCGCGATCCTCGCCGTCGAGCACGCCCCGCCGCGCCGGCGCGGGTTCTTCGGCAGCTTCACCCAGCTCGGCTCGCCCGCCGGGATGCTGCTCGCCACCGGGCTGTTCTTCCTGGTGCGCACGG
Organism: Actinomycetospora flava; assembly: GCF_037400335.1. NCBI lineage: Bacteria > Bacillati > Actinomycetota > Actinomycetes > Pseudonocardiales > Pseudonocardiaceae > Actinomycetospora > Actinomycetospora flava. The sequence goes on along the minus strand of NZ_JBBEGM010000003.1, from coordinate 227,539 downwards.
CCGTCGGCGACGAGGCGTTCGTCGACTTCTGGTGGCGCCTGCCGTTCCTCGCCAGCGCCGTGCTCGTGATCGTCGGGCTGGTGATCCGCCTGCGCATCTCCGACGCGCCGGAGTTCACCGCGCTGCGCGAGCAGGGCAAGGTCTCGCGGCTGCCCGTGGTCGAGGTGTTCCGCGCCGCGCCCCGAGAGGTGCTGCTGACCACCGGCCTGCGGCTCTCGCAGATCGCGCTGTTCGTGCTGATCACGACGTACGGCCTGACCTACATCGCGAGCGAGATCGGCCGCAGCAGCAGCGCCGGCCTGATCGCCGTGGTGATCTCGTCGGCGCTGGGCCTGGCCACCACCCCGCTGTGGGCGATCCTGTCCGACCGCATCGGACGGCGGATCCCGTACCTGCTCGGCGCGGTCGGCGGCACGGTGACCCTGCTGCTGTTCTTCCTCGCCGTCGGCACCGGGTCGACGTGGCTGGTCGTGCTGGCCGTGGTGCTCGCGATCAACGTCACCCACGACGCGATGTACGGGCCGCAGGCGGCGTGGTTCGCGGAGCTGTTCGACGTGCGGGTGCGCTACAGCGGCGCGTCCCTGGGCTACGGGATCGGCTCGGTGATCGCCGGCGGCTTCGCGCCGCTCGTGGCCGCGGCCGTCGTCGGCGCCACCGGGTCGTTCTGGCTCGTCGTGGTGATCTTCGCGGGCGTGTCCGTGCTGACGATCCTCTCGGCCGTGTTCGCCCGGGAGACGGCGTTCGACGACTCCGTGTAGGAAGGGACGCCGTGCCCCGCCGTATCCATCTGAACGCGTTCGCCATGAACTGCGCCGGCCACCAGTCGGCGGGCCTGTGGCGCCACCCCGACGACCAGGGTTTCCGCTACACCGATCTCGACCACTGGATCGGGCTCGCGCGCACGCTGGAGGACGCGGGGTTCGACGCGCTGTTCCTGGCCGACGTGCTGGGGATCTACGACGTGTACGGCGGCTCGCGCGACGCCGCCGTGCGCGCCGGGGCGCAGGTCCCGCTGGGCGACCCGATGCTGCTCGTGCCCGCGCTGGCCGCGGCGACGTCGCGGCTGGGCTTCGGGGTGACGGTGTCGGTGAGCTACGAGCACCCCTACGCGCTGGCCCGCCGGTTCACCACGCTCGACCACATCACCAAGGGCCGCGTGGCGTGGAACGTCGTCACCGGCTATCTGTCGAGCGCCGCGGCGAACCTGGGGCTCGGCGAGCGTCTTGCCACGCAGCGCAGCGGAGCTGGCCAGATACTGCCGCACGACGAGCGCTACGCGATGGCGGAGGAGTACCTCGAGGTCTGCTACAAGCTCTGGGAGACCTCCTGGGACGAGGACGCCGTGGTCCGCGACGCCGAGACGGGCGTCTACACCGACCCCGCGAAGGTGCACGACGTCGCCCACCACGGCACGTGGTTCGACGTGCCCGGCCCGTTCCTGTGCGAGCCCTCGCCGCAGCGCACCCCGGCGATCTTCCAGGCGGGCGCCTCGTCGCGGGGCAAGGCGTTCGCCGGCAAGCACGCCGAGGCGGTGTTCGTGTCGGGGCCGTCGACCGCGGTGGTCGCGAAGTCGGTGGCCGGTATCCGAGCGGCGGTCGCCGAGGCGGGCCGTGACCCGGAGTCGGTGACGATCTTCGTGCAGCTGGCGCCGGTGGTGGCGCCGACGTCGTCCGAGGCGCACGAGCTCTACGGGTCCTACCTCGCCGCCGCCTCCCGCGAGGGCGCGATGGCGCTGTTCGGCGGCTGGACCGGGCTCGACCTGTCCGACGTGCCGCCCGACGAGCCGCTGCGCCACGTCCACACCGACGCGGGGCAGACCGCCCTCGCCTCGTTCACCACCGACGACCCGGACCGGGAGTGGACGATCGACGAGATCGCCGCGCACCTCGCGGTCGGCGGACGCGGCCCGGTCGCGGTGGGCTCGCCGACCGAGGTCGCCGACGAGATGGAGCGCTGGATCGACGAGACCGGCGCCGACGGCTTCAACCTCGCCTACGCGGTCACGCCGGGCACGTTCGAGCAGGTCGCGGAGCTCGTCGTGCCCGAGCTGCGCCGCCGCGGGCGGATGCCGGAGACGCCGCCGACCGGGACGCTGCGCGAGGTCCTCGGCGGCAAGGGCCCCCGGGCCGACGCGAGCCATCCGGCGGGGACGCTGCGCGCCTCCCGGGTCTCATGAGCCCCGCCTCGCGGACCGCCGCCGAGCCCGAGGTCGCCGCGCTGCTCGCGGAGATCGCCGCGGGCGCCGCGGAGCGGGAGCGGCGCGACGTCTCGCCGTTCGACGAGGTCGCCGCGATCGCCCGGGCCGGGCTGGGCGCGCTGTCGCTGCCCGTCGACGAGGGCGGGCGCGGTGCCCCGGTGCGCGAGGTGCTGGCGTTCGTCGTCGACCTCGCCGCGGCCGACCCGATCGTCGCCCACGTCCTGCGCACCCACTACAGCCAGGTGCTCGGGTTCCTGCGCCAGCCCGACCCGGACGTGCGCCGGCGCTGGGTCGACGAGATCCGCGCGGGCAAGGTCTTCGGGAACGCGATCAGCGAGACCGGGCCGTCCGCGGCGGGCGGGCACGAGTTCGACACCCGGCTCGACGAGGTCGACGGCCGACTGGTGCTCAACGGCACGAAGTACTACAGCACCGGGACGCTCTACGCGGACTGGATCGCGGTCGCCGCGCGGGTGCCCGGCGACCGGGTCGCGACGGTGATGGTGCCCGCCGACCGCGCCGGCGTGGACGTCGTCGACGACTGGGACGGCATGGGCCAGGGCCGCACGGGCACCGGGACGACGGCGTTCACCGACGTCGCGGTCGACCCCGCCGACGTCCTGGGCTCGCGGCCCCGGCTCGAGCCCCGTCCACCCGGTGACGTCGCGTTCCTGCAGCTCTACCTGCACGCGCTGGTGGCGGGGATCCTGCGCAACGTCGCCGCGGACGCGGCCGGGGTCGTCCGCTCGCGCAGCCGGACGTTCGAGCACGCGCCCGCGCCGCAGGCCGTCGACGACCCGATCCTGCAGGAGACCGTGGGCCGGCTGTCGGCGACGGCGTGGATCGCGGAGTCGGCGGTGCTCACGGCGGCCGACACGATCGACGCGGTCATGGAGGCGTGGGAGAAGGGCGAGCCGACCGACGACCTGCTGCTCGCGGCGTCGCTGGCGCACACCTCGGTGAAGGTGCACCTGGACCGGATCGGGCCCGAGGCGGCGACGGCACTGTTCGACGTCGGCGGCGCGTCGGCATCCAGCCGCGCCCGCAACCTCGACCGGCACTGGCGCAGCATCCGCACGATCACGCTGCACAACCCGGCGAGCTACAAGGCCGCCGCCATCGGCCGGCACCTCGTCAGCGGCGATCCGTTGCCGGTCAACGGGTACTTCTGAGGCGTTGTGTGAGCGAAGGGGCTAGAGGGTCGCGCGGATCCGCTGGTCCAGGCTGCGCCGGAGGTGGGCGCGCATGGCGGTGCTGGCGGCGTCGGGGTCGTGGTCGCGCAGGGCGGTGAGGATGTCGTCGTGCTCGGCGTCGAGCACGTCGAGGTCGCCGTACGCGGCGGGCGGCCCGCTGTCGTAGATGCGCAGCTGCGCGGTGAGCCTGGTCAGGATGCCGGTGATCGTGGCGTTGTGGCCGGCGCGCCAGAGGGCCTCGTGGAAGCGGAAGTTGTCGGCGCGGCGCTCGGTGTCGCTCTCGCCGTGGCGACATCGCTCGTGCAGGTGCGCGAGGCGGGTGAGATCCAGGTCGGTCGACCGGCGCGCCGCGGCCCCCGCCGCCTCGGACTCGAGCGCGAGCCGGGCCTCGTAGATCTCGACGACGTCCTCGGGCGTCCCGGAGCGCACGCGGTAGCCCCGCGCGGCGCGCTCGAGCAGGCCGTCGTGCTCGAGGAGGTTCAGCGCCTCCCGGATCGGCGTGCGCGACCCGCCGTATCGCTCGGCGAGCGTCGTCTCGAGCAGGACCGACCCGACCGGGAACGCGCCGGCGAGGACGTCCTCGCGCAGCTGCCGGTAGAAGGTCGTGGTGCGGTCCTGGCGACGGGGCGCATCGTCCATGCCGCTGAGCGTACCCTCGTGTATACACGCGGGTACGGCAACCTCGGGAGGCAGGGGAAGTGCGCGAGCAGGTGCTGGTCACCCCGGCGGAGCTGGCGGCGTCACAGGACGAGGTGGTCGTCCTCGACGTCACCGTCGACCTCGGGCCCGCCCGTTTCGACGGCGACTACCGCGTCGCCTCCGGGCGCGGCGGCTGGGAGCGCCGGCACGTCCCCGGCTCGCGGCACGTCGACCTGCTGACCGAGCTCGTCGACCCTGCGGGCGCCCACCACTTCGCCCACCCGTCCCGCGCCGAGCTGCTCGCGGGCCTCGCCCGCCTCGGCGTCGGCGACCGGCGCATCGTGCTCTACGACGAGGGCCGCATGCAGTGGGCGGCGCGCGCCTGGTGGGTGCTGCGCTGCGCCGGCGTCGCGAGCCGGGTGCTCGACGGGGGCCTCGCGGCCTGGGTGGCCGGCGGGCACCCCGTCGAGGAGGGCGACGCCGGCACCGCACCCACGCCGGGCGCCCCGCCCCCGGTGGGCGAGCCCTACGACGGCTGGGCCGACCGCGACGAGGTCGCCGCCGTGAGCGCCGGCGAGCGTCCCGGCACGCTGGTCTGCGCGCTGACGCCCGAGCAGTTCGCCGGCACCGTGCCCAGCCGCTACGCCCGGCGCGGGCACATCCCCGGCAGCCGCAACCTCCCGGCGGCGTCCCTGCTCACGCCGGAGCGGGCGGTCCGTCCCGCCGCGCTCGCCGACGCCGCCGACCCGCTCGTCGTCTACTGCGGCGGCGGCATCTCCGCCTGCCTCACCGCTCTCGGGCTCACCCTCGCCGGCCACCGGCACGTCGAGGTCTACGACGGCTCGCTCGAGGAGTGGGCCGCCGACCCCGCACTCCCCCTCGTCACCTCTCCCGGACCGTGAAGGAACCCGTCATGCCGCTGCCCGACGTCGCCTCCTCCGCCGACGCGCTCGACGCCCTGCGCGCGCGCACCCCGCTGGTGCAGTCCCTGACCAACATCGTCTCGGCGAACTTCCTCACCAACGTGCTGCTGGCCGCGGGCGCGACCAACGCTGTCATCGACAACCCGCACGAGGCCGACGGCTTCGCCCGGATCGCCGACGCGGTGCTGATCAACCTGGGGACGCCGAACGACGGGCAGGCCGAGGCGTTCACCCTCGCCGCGCGCGCCGCGGGCGAGGCGGGCACACCCTGGGTGCTCGACCCGGTCGGCGTCGGCGGCCTGCCGTGGCGCACCGACCTCGCCGCCGGCCTGCTCGAGCACCGCCCCACCGCGATCCGCGGCAACGCCTCGGAGATCACCGCGACCGCCGGCCTGGGCGGCGACGGGCGCGGGGTCGACAGCGGCGGCGCCGACGCGGCCGACTCCGTGAAGGCCGCGGTCGCCCTGCTCGAGGTCAGCGAGGCGGTCTCCGCGTCCGGCCCGACCGACTACATCACCGGGCGCACGGCCGACGGTGACGTGGCCACCGTGCGCGTCCACGGCGGCAGCGCCCTGCTGCCGAAGGTGACGGCCACCGGCTGCTCGCTGGGCGCGCTGTCCGCGGCCTACCTCGCCGTCGCCCCGGACGCGCTCACCGGGCTCGTCGCCGCGCACATCCACTTCGCGGTGGCCGCCGAGGTCGCCGAGAAGGTCTCGCACGGGCCCGGCACCTTCGTCCCCGCCTTCCTCGACGCCCTCGCCGCTGTCGACCCGGACGCGATCCGCGCGCAGGGCCGCGTCACGCCCGGAGCGGCATGAGCGTCAAGACCCTCTGGTACCTCACCCCCGCGGACGGCGAGTACCCCTGGAGCCCGGGCGGGCTCTACCCGGTCGAGCCCAAGCGCTACCTGGAGCTCGCGCGCACCATCGACCGCTCCGGCTTCCACGGCGCCCTCGTGGCGACGTGGCCGAACGACCCCTTCGTCTCGGCGAGCTTCGCCGCGGCGCACACGACGTCGATGCGGTTCCTGGTCGCGGTCTACGCGCGGATGATCCCGGCGCGGCTGCTGGCGGAGAAGGCGCTCGCGTTCGACGCGTGGAGCGGCGGTCGCCTGCTGATCAACGTCGTCAACGGCCGCGACAACATCCTCACCCGCTACGGGATGGACACCGAGCACGACGCCCGCTACGAGCTCGGCCGCGACTACTGGCAGGAGTTCCGCGAGCGCTACCGCGAGGGCGCGGACTCGAACTTCCCCAACACCCCGCTGCGGATGGAGCCCGTGCAGGACGGCGGGGTGCCACTGTGGGGTGCAGGCGATTCCGAGGCCGGGCTCGACAACTCCGGCCGCGTGCTCGACGCGTACCTGACGATGATGCGCCCGCCCGAGCACCTGGCCGCGAAATTCGACGCCGCCCGGGGATCGGCCGCCGAGCACGGCCGTGAGCTCACCGAGTTCGGCGCACTCGCCGGGGCGATCGTGCGGCCCCGGCGCGAGGAGGCGCGGGAGCGGTTCCGGTCGCTGTTCGTCGAGGCCGGCGTCGAGCGCATCGCCGAGGTCCTCGACGCCGCCGTCCGCCGCCGCACCCACGGCGCGCAGGACCTGCGGACCTTCACCGCCCGGGACGCGCAGCGGCAGGGCTGGGTCGACGGGATCCTCGCCGGGCGCCTGCCCGAGCCCGCCGACCTCGAGCTCGGGAACGGGCTGCACGCCGGGATCACCGCCTGGTCCCCGCTCGACATCTTCGCCACCGGGTCGTCGGCGGTGTACTACGTCGGCACGCCCGACGAGATCACCGGCCACGTCGCCGAGGTCCGCCGGGCGACGGGACTGAGCGCGCTGATCCTCGCGGGGTGGCCGCTGACCGAGGAGGCCGAGCACGTCGCGGAGCACCTGATCCCGCGCTTCGACGCGCTCGACTGAGGCCCTACTTGGCGCCGAGCTTCGCCACCGTGAGCAGGACGACCGCGTCCTCCACGGCCTCGAGGCGGTGGCGGGCGTCGGGGACGACGAGCAGGTCGCCGCGCCGCCCGTCCCACGAGTCCTTCTCCGACACGAGGCGCACCCGCCCGTGCAGCACGACCAGCGTCGCCTCGCCGGGGTTCTCGTGCTCGCCGAGCTCGCGGCCGCCGGTCAGCGCGATGACGGTCTGGCGCATGACGTTGCCGTGCCCGCCGACCACGGTGTGCGCGGCGCGGCCGGCGGTGCTGCTCCGCGCCGCGGTGAGCTGCTGGCGGGCGCAGGCGTCGAGCGAGAGCTTGAGCATGGTCGTCCCCGTCCGTGCCGTGGTGGTGGACGACCATCGTGCGCCTCAGCTCGCGGCGTCGGCACCCTCGTCGCGCACGAGGGCGGCGATCCGCACGTCGCGGGTGCGCTCGAGGTGCTCGCGCAGGGCCCTCCGCGCCGTGTCCTCGTCGCCGGCCACGATCGCGTCGAGCACGACCTGGTGCTCGTCGTCGGTGGACTCGAGGTTCGCCGAACGGGTCATGTCGCCGGTGTCGTGCAGGGCGAGCTGGCGGGCGAGCCGCTCGAGCATGTCGGTGATCGTGTCGTTGCGGCACGAGCGCCGCAGGACCGCGTGCCAGCGCCCGTGCAGCCGGCGGGACTCGTCGGGGTCGTCGACGTCGCGGGCCTGGTCGTGCACGTGCTGCAGGCGCGCCAGATCGAGGCTCGAGCGGTGCCGCGCCGCCGACGCCGCCGCCTCGGCCTCCAGCGCGATCCGCGCCTGGTAGATGTCGACGACCTCGCCGGGCGTGAGCGTCCGCACCACCGGCCCGCGCGGCCCCCGCACGATCAGCCCGTCGGCCTCGAGGCGCACGATCGCCTCGCGCACGGGCGCGCGGCCCAGCCCGAACCGCGCGGCGACCGCCGTCTCCAGCACCGGCGACCCCGGGGCGAGCGCACCGCTCGTCAGCTCCTCGAGCAGCCGGTCGTGCGCGGTCTCCCCCGCACTCGACGTCGAGGCGGCGCCGGTCATGGGTCCTCCCGGGGTCCGGATCGGGAGGAACTCTAGAGCACGTGTCGACGGAGGCTCCGGAGTGACGCAGATCGTGTCGACGCGTGGAGACGCTCGTCGACACGTGCTTGCGTAACCGCGCCTCGGGTCTCTACCGTCGGACGCGCAGCACCGACGACGGCGAGGAGGGACCGGCATGACCTGCCAGCGCGATCTCCTCTCCCACCCGCGCGACACCCGTGGTGACCGCGGCTGCCGCAGCTGTCGTCCCTGACCTCGGTGCCACCGCCGCCCCCACGCGGCACCCCTCCCCCTGACGCCCACCGGCCCCCGCGCTGACGCGCGCCCGGCCGTGGCCGTCGTCTCCCGTGCACGACAGACACGTGGTCCCTCGCGACCACGCCCGTCGCCGTGCGCCCACGCCCGGAAGGTCACGCATGACCGACACCCCCCTGCCGCCCGGCCTCGTGGTCGCCGCGCTCACCCCGTTCGTCGGCGACTCCGTGCGCGTCGACCAGCGCCGCCTCGCCGCGCAGGTCGAGCACATCGCCGGGTACGCGCCGTCGGCGATCAGCGTCGCGGGCGTGGAGAGCCAGGAGTTCCAGGTCCTCGGGCGCCGGGCGCGGCTGGCGATGCTCGACACGGTGGTCGCGGCGGCGCCGGGCGTGCCGGTCGTCGCCGGCGTCTCCAGCCCGTCGCTGGCCGAGTCGATCTCGTTGACCAAGGAGGCCGCGAAGCGCGGGGCGTCGCTCGCGCTGGCCGTGGCGTCGCCCAAGCCCTGGGGCGCGGCCCCGACCGGCGACGAGGCCCACCGCTGGTTCTCGCTGCTCGCGGACGCCAGCCCGATCCCCGTGATGCTCTACAACAACCCGCGCCTGGGCGTGGACCTGAGCGTCGACACCATCGCCCGGATCGCGAGCCACCCGCAGGTCGCCGGGCTCAAGGAGACGTCGCGCGACGAGACGAAGCTGCTCGGGCTCGTGTCCCGCGTCGCCGAGCACGCTCGCGTCTTCACCAACATGGAGATGCTGCTCTCGACGCTGGTGCTCGGCGGCGCCGGCGCGATGCTCCCGACCCCGGGCCTGCCGGTCGCCGCCCGGGTGCTGGACGCGGTGCGCCGCGGCGACCACGAGGCCGCCGCCGCGGACGCGCTGTTCTTCGCCGACTTCCCGAGCCGCTGGAACGCGCTCGGCTTCCTGCCCGCGGTCAAGGCCGCGGCGTCGCTCATGGGCTGCGAGCTCGGCGGCCCCCTGTGGCCGTGGGACGGCCTCGACGAGACCGCCCGCGCCGACCTCGCCGCACACCTCGCCAAGTGGGACCTGCTCGACCACTTCACCCGGGAGTCCCGATGACCCTGCACGACCTCTCCCACCAGCTCTGGGCGGGCATGCCGAAGATCCCGATCCTGCCCGAGGTCGAGCGCCACCAGATCGCCTCGATGGCCGACGGCGCGCCCCTGGACATCTCGTCGATCACCCTCGCGCTGCACGTGGGCACGCACGTCGACGCGCCCTCGCACGCCGTGCCCGGCGGCGCCTCCATCGACGAGATCCCGCTCGAGCGCTTCCACGGCCGCGCCGTCGTCGCGTCCGTCGACCGCAAGCCCGGCGAGGAGATCACCGTCGACGACGTCCTCGCCGGCGGCCCCGAGCCGCAGCGCGGCGACTTCCTCGTGCTGCACACCGGCTGGGGCGAGCGCTTCACCTCCGAGGAGTACGGGGACCACCCGAGCCTGTCGGTGGAGCTCGCCCGCTGGGTCGTCGAGCGCGGCATCCCCTTCGTCGGCGTCGACATGATCACCCCGGACCTGCCGGTGCACCGCCGCGGACCGGACTTCGCCTTCGACGTCCACCGCACCCTGCTCGGCGCGGACGTGCTGATCGCCGAGAACCTCACCGGCCTCGCCCCGCTCGCCGGCGGCCACGCGTTGCTGCGCGCGTTCCCGCTGGCCGTGCGCGGCGGCGACGCCGGCCCGGCCCGGATCGTCGCCGAGGAGATCCCGTCATGAGCCGTCCCCTCGACCGCGTTCCCGGGCCCCTCGACGACCCCACCAGCCCCTTGTCGCAGGCCGCGCAGGCGCCGCTGATGCTGGGGCTCTTCCTGCCCCTGCAGACCGGCGCGTTCTCGCAGTCGACGCTGCCGCGCGGCACCCGCTGGGACTTCGAGTACAACCGCGCCCTGACGGCCCGGGCGGAGAGCGCGGGCTTCGAGTTCGTCTTCGGCCTGCAGCAGTGGGTCTCCCAAGGCGGGTTCGGCGGCGAGATGGGATACCGCGAGGACTTCCTCGACCCGTTCATCTCCACGGTCGCCCTGGCCGCGACGACGACGCGCATCCTCTCGCTCTCCACGGTGCACGTGCTCTACGGCAACTGGCACCCGCTGCACCTCGCGCGCTTCGCCGCCACCGCCGACCACATCTCGGGCGGGCGCTACGGGCTCAACATCGTCACCGGCTACGCGGAGAAGGAGCCGCGGATGTTCGGGATGGAGCGCGTCGACCACGACCGCCGCTACGAGCAGGCCGACGAGTTCACCTCGATCATGGAAGACCTGTGGGCGGGCCGGTCGAACCTCACCTACGACGGCGCGTTCTACCGGCTCCACGAGGCCTACGTCTCGCCGCGCCCGCGCTACGGCCGCCCGATCCTCGTGGCCGCCAGCGGCTCGCCCGCCGGCTACGCGTTCGCCGGGCGCCACGCCGACATCGTGTTCACGTCGAGCCCCGCGGGCGCGGACTTCGACGGCGCCATCGACGCGCTGCCCGAGCACGTCGCGACCATCAAGCGGGCCGCCCGCGCGCAGGGCCGCGAGGTCAAGGTGATCATCTTCCCGCTGATCGTGTGCCGCGAGACCGACGCGGAGGCCGAGGCGTACCGGGATCGGATCGTCGAGCACGCCGACCACGGCTCGCTGGTCAACTACCACGCCCGCCACACCGGCGGCGACAGCCAGGCGTGGCCGCAGCACGTGCTCGCCGACCGCGCGCTGGGCGGTCATCTGCAGATCACCGGCGGCCCGGAGAAGGTCGCCGAGTCGCTCGAGCGCCTGCACGCCGCGGGCTTCGACGGCGTCCAGCTCGGCTTCTACGACTACGAGCCCGACCTGGAGCAGTTCGTCGAGACGGTGCTGCCGCTGCTGGAGAAGAAGGGGCTGCGGCCGTGAGGTCGGAAGCCGTCCTGACCGCGACCGTCATGGGCCTGGGCATGCACCAGGGCGCGTGGCGGTTCCGCGACGGCGACCCGTTCGACCACCTGGGGCCCGACTACCACCTCGAGAACGCGCGCCTGGCCGAGGCGGGCGGGCTGCACGCGCTCTTCCTCGCCGACACCCTCGACGGCTCCGAGGAGCGCTACGCCCGCCCGTCGCTCGGCGCGCTCGACCCGGCCGTCGTCCTGGCCACGCTCGCCGCGGCCACCGAGCGGATCGGGCTGGTCGCGACGTCGTCGACCAGCTTCAACGAGCCCTACAACCTCGCCCGCCGGATGGCGAGCCTCGACGCGATGAGCCGCGGGCGCGCCGGCTGGAACGCGGTGACGACGTTCGTGCCCGGCGCCGCCGCGCAGTTCGGCGACGCCCCGCTGCCCGACCACGCGGCGCGCTACGCCCGTGCGGGCGAGTTCCTCGACGTCGTGAAGGGCCTGTGGGGCAGCTGGTCGCCGGAGGCGCTGGTCGGTGACAAGGAGACCGGGCGCTACGTCGACACCAGCCATGTGCACGCCATCGAGCACCACGGCGAGCACTTCACCGTCCGCGGCCCGGCGACGCTGCCGCCCTCGCCGCAGGGCCGGCCGGTGATCTTCCAGGCCGGGTCGTCGGGACCCGGGCGCGACCTCGCCGCCCGGCACGCCGACGTCGTCTTCACCGCGCAGAACACCCTCGAGGCCGCCGTCGCGTTCCGCGCGGACCTCCGTGCCCGGGCCGCCGCGCTGGGCCGCGACCCCGACCACCTGCTCGTCCTGCCCGGGCTCGTGCCGGTGCTGGGCGACACCGCCGCGGACGCGCAGCACCGCAAGTCAGCGCTCGACGGCGCCCGCGGCATCGGGCCGGAACTGGACAAGCTCGCGCTGCGGGTCGGGGTGCCGGTCGCCGAGCTCGAGCTCGACGCCCCGCTGCCGGTCGAGCGCATCCGCGCGAACGAGGGCTTCCGCGGCTCGCACGGGTTCCGCGACGCCGCCGTCGAGCTCGCCGTGCGCCGCGGGCTGACCGTGCGCGAGCTGCTGGCCGAGAACGGCGGCGGGCACCTGCAGGTCGTCGGCACCCCTGACCGGGTCGCCGACACCGTCGAGACCTGGCTCGACGCCGGCGCCGCCGACGGCTTCAACCTCATGATCGACGTCCTGCCCGACGGGCTGGCCGCCGTCGTCGACGAGGTCGTGCCCCGCCTGCGCAAGCGCGGCCGGTTCCCCGCCGACTACGTCGGCACGACCCTGCGCGAGCACCTCGGCCTGCCGCTCCCCGCCTGACTGCCCCGACGGGTCGAGCTCCCGCTCCGCTTCGTCTCCCACCCCGCACCCCATCCCGGAGGACACCCATGTCCGCACCCCCCGACGCATCCCCGGTGCGCGCGGCGCTCGCCGGCCCCGTCGCCCGTGTCGTCATCGACCGGCCCGACGACGGCAACGCCCTGACCTACGCCGCGATGACCGCGTTCGTCGAGGCGCTCGAGACCGCCCGCGACTCGGGTGCCTCGGTGCTCGTGATCGGCGGAGAGGGCGCCGACCTCACCGTCGGGCGCGCCAAGCACGAGCGTGTCCCCGGCGTCACGCGCACCGAGAACCTCTCGCTGATCCTGCGCGCCAACGCCGCCCTCGCCGCGTTCCCCGGCGTCAGCGTCGCCGTCGTCCGCGGCCGCGCCCTCGGCTTCGGCACCGGCCTGGCCCTGCACAGCGACCTCGCGATCGCCGCGGACACCGCCGTCCTCGGGTTCGACGAGCTCGCCCACGGCCTGCCGCCCCTCGTGGTGCTGACCTACCTCTACCGGCACGTGACGCCGAAGGTCGCCGACGACCTCGTGCTCACCGGCCGCCGCGTCGGCGCCGCCGAGGCCCTGACCCTCGGCCTCGTCTCGCGGGTCGTCGCCGAGCCCGACCTCGACGCCGTCGTCGACCGCACCGTCGCCGAGCTCGCCGGGCGCGACGCCTCCGCGCTACGCCTGCTCAAGGAGTTCGGCCGCGCCCACAGGAACACCCAGCCCACCCCGGAGGCCGGCGCCGACGCCGTCGCCCGCCTCGTCGACTGGATCGAACGTCCCCAGGGAGCCACCTCATGACGACCACCAGCTCACCCTCACCGACCGCGCCGCCACCGACCTCCACACGACGGCAACGCCGCAGCGCCTTCGCCTCGGCCTGGCTCGGGTGGGGACTGGACGGGTTCGAGACCTACGCGATCGTGCTGGTCTCGAGCTTCGTCGTCGCCGACCTCATCGGCCCGAACTCGTCACCGGTCTACGTCGCGACGATCGTCGCCGTGCAGCTGATCGCCTGGGCGCTCGGCGGCCTCGCCTCCGGCGTGCTCATCGACTACTTCGGGCGCCGCCGCCTGCTCATGTACTCGATCGTGCTCTACACGGTGGCGACCGCGCTGTCGGCGCTCTCGCCGAACTTCGCGGTCTTCCTGGTCCTGCGCATCATCGCCGGCTTCGGGATGGGCGCCGAGTGGGGCCCGGGCTCGGCGCTGGTCGCCGAGACGTGGCCGGACCGCTCGCGCGGCAAGGGCCTCGCGCTGCTGCAGTCGGCGTTCGGGTTCGGCTTCCTCGCCGCCACCGGCGCGTTCTTCGCGCTCGAGCAGCTCGACGGCACCACGTGGCGCTGGATGCTCGCGGTCGGGGCGGTGCCCGCGCTGCTGCTGCTGTTCCTGCGCAGCCGGGTGCACGAGTCGCCGCTGTGGGAGCAGGCGGACGAGCGCCGCCGCGACGTCGTCGCCCGCGTCGCGGCCGGCGAGGACGTCGACGCCGAGGAGCGTCAGCTCACCGTCTTCACCCACCGCCGGATCTTCGCCGACAAGCTGTACCGCTCGCGGATGCTCAAGCTGCTCGTGCTCTCCACGTCGAGCCTCGTGGGCTGGTGGGCGGTCTCGAGCTGGATCCCGCAGTACGCCCGGACGATCGTCGCCGGGCTGGGCCTCGCCCCGAGCACCGTCACGCTGATCCTGCTCGCCTACAACGTCGGCGGCGTCCTCGGCTGGCTCGCGTGGGGCGTGCTCGCGGACACGATCGGGCGGCGCTGGACGCTGTGGAGCTACTACGCCGGCGCGCTGATCATGACCTGGGTGCTGTTCGGCCTGTCCTACTCCTCGCTGGGCTGGCTGATCGCCGCCGTGTTCGTCAACGGCATCTTCACCCTCGGCCAGATGGGCTGGATGGCGACCTATCCCGGCGAGCTGTTCCCCACGGCGGTGCGCGGCAGCGCGATCACGATCGTCTTCAACGCCTCGCGGTTCCTCGCCGCCGCGGGTGCGCTGCTCTCCGGCGCGATCATCGGCGGGCTCGGGGGCATCACGGTCGCCGCGCTGACCATCGGCTCGATCTACGTGCTCGGGCTGGTGTTCTCGCTGATCGTGGGCCCGGAGACGCGCGGGAAGCCGCTGCCGTCATGACACTGCGGGACCGCGTCGTCGTGGTCACCGGAGCCGGGCAGGGCATCGGGCGGGCGCACGCGCTGGCGATCGCGGCGGCCGGGGCGACGGTGCTCATCGCGGAGCGGGACGCCGACCGCGGGGAGGCCGTGGCCAACGAGGTCGAGACCGCCGGCGGGCGGGCCGAGGCGCGGCGGGTCGACGTCACCTCCCACGACGAGGTCGCGGCAGTGGCCTCGTCGTGGATCGAGGCGTACGGGCGCATCGACGGCCTGGTCAACAACGCCGCGCTGTTCTCGACGATCACCATGCGCCCGTTCTGGGAGATCCCGCAGGCAGAGTGGGACGACGTCCTCGCGGTGAACGTGCGCGGGCCGTGGGCGGTGACGGCGGCGCTGCTGCCGGGGCTGCGCGCGTCGGGGTCGGCGAGCGTGGTCAACATCGGCTCCGACGCCGTCTGGCTCGGACGTCCCGGCTACCTGCACTACGTGGTGAGCAAGGCGGGCGTCGCGGGCATGACCCACTCGATGGCCCACGAGCTGGGCGCCGACGGGATCCGCGTCAACACGGTGTCGCCGGGCCCGGTCTACACCGAGATCGAGCGCGGCACGGTGACGGCGGAGCAGAAGGCGGCGATGCGGGCGGCGCAGGCGCTGCCCCGCGATGCGGGCCCGGAGGACATCACCGGCCCGGTGGTCTTCCTGCTCTCCGACGCCGCCGGCTTCGTCACGGGCCAGACCCTGCACGTCGACGGTGGCCTGATCCACCGCTGACACGTGCGTGATCTTCTAAGCTATGGCTCAGAAGATCACGCACGTGGTGGGGCGGCGCCGCGGAGCACCTCCAGCAGCGCCTCGGTCGGCGCCTGGACCGGCAGGAACGCCGCCTCGCGCAGGCGGCGCGCGGTCGGGCTGTCGGCGACGTAGCCCGCGCCGCCGACGACGGCCGCCTCCAGCCGGGTCGCCTCGCCGGCGAGACGGGCGGCCTCGTGACGCAGGGCGGCGTGGTCCTTCGGGCCGGCCGTGTCCGGGCGAGCCGCGACCCGGTGGAGCGCGTGCCGGGCGGCGTCGAGCGCGACGCCGACCTCGTGCGCGTGCGGCGCGAGCGACGCGGCGACGCCCTCGAGGCCCGGGCGGGCCTCGAGGATCGACCGTCGCGCGAGCCCCAGGCAGAACGCCGACTGCACGAGCATCAGCCGGGGTCGGCACGCGCCGACGAAGGCCGGCAGGTCCTCGGTGAGCACGCGCTCCGGGGTGACGGCGACGTCGTCGAGCGTCAGCGAGGACGAGGCGGTGGCGTTCATCGCGAGCAGGCGCGGCGGCGGGTGCACGGTGACGCCCGGGGCGTCGACGTCGATCGCGACGACCGCGCGGCCGTCGCCGACCTGGACCGGAACCACGAGCAGCGCCCCGGGGAAGAGGTTGGACGCCCAGCTGACGGGGCCGTCGACCCGCAGCCCGTCGCCGTCGCGGCGCGCCACGAGCGGCACCGCGCCGAACCCCGCGAGCTCGCGTAGCGCCGGCGCGAGGCCGGTGGAGCCGAAGCGCTCGGCGCGGCTGAGGGCGGCGAGGTCGGCGGCGCGGTCCGGGTACGGGGCGTGCGCGAGGTAGTCGATCACCATGCGATGGGCCCACACGGAGAACGCCGTGGCGAGGCAGCGCGCCCCGAGCTCCTCGACGAGGGAGACGACGTCCGGGAGCTCGCCGGCGCGCTCCGGGCCGGTGCCGAGCGCGAGGAGGTCGAACGCCGCGAGCTCGCGCAGCGCCGGGCGCACGTCGTCCTCGCCGCGGTCGAGCGCTCCTGCGCGCCGCTCGACGCGGTCGAGCACGGCGTCGATCTCCTCGGTCACGGTGCACGCCTTCCCCGCGAGGCGTTCGGCCGAACTCCGGCCGTGCGGTCAGGTCGGGACGCGGGGTCGTCCGCCGAGGCGGGGTTGTCGGTGGGGGTCGATCCAGTCGGGTGGGGTGAACCAGGGCCGGCCGTCGAGGATCTTCACGGTCCAGTGGTCGTGGTGGAGCAGTTGGTGGTGGTAGCTGCACAGCAGCACGAGGTTGTCGATCCGGGTGGGGCCGTGGTCGCGCCAGTGGCGGATGTGGTGGGCGTGGCAGCGCCGGGGGCGGCGGGTGCAGTCGGGGAAGGCGCAGCCGCCGTCTCGCAGGTTGAGGGCGCGGCGGATGGCGTCGGTGACGGTGCGTTGGAGGCGTCCGACGTCGAGGGGTTCTGATTTCGGGCCGAGGACGATGGGGACGATGTCGGCGTCGCAGGCCCAGCGGCGCAGGGTGGCGGGGTGGACGGGGGTGTCGGAGTCGAGCAGTCCGTAGCCACGGTGGCGGCCGTGGGTGGTGAGGGTGTCGGTGAGCCACCGCTGGTCGAGCGTGATTGTCAGCAGTGCCCGCCCCGGTCGCTGGGCTCGCGCCGGTGCCCGTCCGGACGGCTCCGGGCGGCGGGGCGCAGGGATCAACCCGTCCTCGGCCGCGTCACGAGCGGTGTCATCGACCGCGTCATCGACCGCGTCATCGGCGGTCGGGTCGGTCGGGTCGGTCGGGTCGTTGGTCTCGCCCGGGTCGCGGCGGGTGTCGGTGGCGATGCCGTGGGGGCCGGTGGCGTCGTTGACCAGCTCTTTGAGTCCTTCGATGCGCCGCAGTTTGAGTTCGCGCTGATCGTCGGGCCCGCACGGGGTCGCGAGGGTGTCGATGGTCTCGACGAACGCCTCGGCGTCGACCGGATCCGACATCCGCCCCCGGAACAGCAGCATCCCGTTGCGGCGGCGCACGAACCACAGTTCGTCATCGCGCCCCGCGTCCTCCTCCGGCGGCTCTTCGCCGTCGGGGTCGAGGTGGGCCAGCACCCGGTCCGCGACCGCCTGCAACCCTTTCGGACCGAGCCGGGTTGCCTCGTCGGCCAGCCGCTGTTCCGCGTCAGCCCACAGATCGGGCGCGAGGGAGTCGACGCGATCGAGCCGTCGCATGGTGGTGCGGATGATCGCGACGTGCGCCGGCCCGACCTCCCCGGCCGCCGCCACCGTCGCGGTGGCCGGCAGCCGCGGGGGTAGCGGCTCGCCGGCCAGCGAGCTGCGGGGGCACAGGTCCCGCGCCTCGCCGACGAGGCGTTTCGCCTCGGTGGCGGGGATGCGCCAAAGGGTCTCGAGCAGCCGGCGGGTGCAGCGGTCCCCGGACAGTTCGGCGACCTGGGCGCGGTCGAGCTCGGCGACCTGCTCGAGACGGGCGTAGGCCTCCCGGCGGCGGGCGATCTCGCCGAGGCGGGCGCGCTCGAGCGCGTCCCGCTCCACCGGCCCGAGCACCCGTTCGCTCATGTGTTCGAGTCTACCAAAGAACCGCGCCATCGGCGACAGCCGCGTCAGAGCGAACCGCGAAGTCAGGACCGCCTCAGCGACCCCGCGACCGGCACTTTTCGCAGCTCAGCGATCTGATGATCATGCGCGCCGCGCCTCTCGCGCGAGCGCTGCCCCGGTCAGCGTTCCGGCGAAGGGCGCCCCTCGCCCATCTATCCGACCGACGGTGCCCTTCGGTCGGAAACCCCTGACGCAGCCACGTCACAAGCCCCCGGAGAGTGCGGTCACACGCGGCGTGCCCCCGCTTGACCCCTCCGATCCGCCATCCGAGGATCAGGCCGCCGCGAGGATCTGGAACCCGCGGCCACGAGCACGAGACGAGGTGTGACGCGTGGGCGGAAGCCGGCTGGCCCGTCGCCGTCACGTCGACCTCGGGCGTCTCGCCAGCGCGGCCTGTCGCCGCGTCTGAGCTCCCCGAGCTGATCTCCCGACCGGTCTCCCCGGTCGTCTCGTTCCGCCGCGCGTCGCCCCGCGCGCCTCCCTGCCCGGAAACGGACACATGACACTCACCCAGGACACCCCTGTCCACAGCCCCGACGCCGTCATCGCCGGTCTCGCCGACGACCGCGCCCGCCGCGAGCTGGAGGGCATCCGCCCGTTCGCGCAGGTCGAGGCCCTGCGCGACGCCGGCGTCACGGCCCTGCGCGTCCCCCGCGAGCACGGCGGCGCCGGGATCACGCTGCGCGAGTTCGTCGAGAAGCTGATCGAGATCGGGCGCGCCGACTCCGACGTCGCCCAGATCCTGCGCGCGCACTTCGCGGTCGTGGAGACCCTGCGTCTCGTCCCCGGGGCCGACGCCTGGTTCGACGTCGTCACCCGCGGCGAGATCATCGGCAACGCCGTCACCGAGGCGACCGGCGCGCACGCCGGCGACTTCGTCAACCTCGGCACCCGCTTCGTCCCGGACGGCGACGGCTACCGCATCACCGGCGAGAAGGCCTACTCGACCGGCACCCTCTACGCGTCGCGCGTCTGGGTCTGGGGCGTCACGCCCGACGGGGTGCCGATCAACGCGATCGTCCCCACCGACCGCGCCGGCGTCACCGTCTCCGACGACTGGGACGGCTTCGGCCAGCGCGCCACCGGCACCGGGACGACCCGCTTCGACGACGTGCGCGCCGAGCCGGACGAGGTGTTCGCCGCCCCGGAGGGTGACGAGCCCCCGCCCCGCTCCCCCGTCGGCGCCTTCCTGCAGCTCTACCTCACCGCGATCGTCGCCGGCATCGCCCTCGACGCCCGCGACGACGCGATCACCCTGATCCGCAGCCGCTCGCGCAGCTTCACCCACGCCGGCACCGACCTCCCGCGCGAGGACCCGGTGCTGCTCGCCGTCGTCGGCGAGATCGCGGCGAAGGCTGAGGCCGCGAAGAACGTCGTGCTCGCCGCCGCCGACACCCTCGGCCGGGCGCTCGACGAGGGCGGCTCGGCGGAGGCCGCCGCGCTCGACGCCGCGCAGGCCAAGCTCGTCGTCGACGCGCTCGCCCTCGAGGCCACGACGCAGCTCTTCGACGTCGGCGGGGCCTCGGCCACGCGCCGCGGCGCCAACCTCGACCGGCACTGGCGCAACGTCCGCACCCTCGCCTCGCACAACCCCGACCCGCTCAAGAGCCGGGTCATCGGCGAGCACCTCGTCCTGGGCACCGACCTGCCCGACAACACCTACTTCTGATCACGGAGACCCGCATGTCCGACACCACGACCCAGGCGCACCCCGCCTTCGGCCCCACCGCGATCGCCCACGACGCCGAGGTCCTCGGCTCGACGATCCACTACGTCGAGTCCCTCGCCGGCGACGACGGCAACCGCGACCCGATCGTCTTCCTCCACGGCAACCCGACCAGCTCGTTCCTCTGGCGCCACGTGTTCTCGCGCCTCGAGGGCCAGGGCCGGCTGCTCGCGGTCGACCTCATCGGCTTCGGCGACTCCGGCAAGCCCGACATCGACTACTCGCTGGAGGACCACCAGCGCCACCTCGACGCCTGGTTCGACGCCCTCGAGCTCACCGACGTCACCCTCGTGCTCCAGGACTACGGCGCCGCCTTCGGCCTGCACTGGGCGAGCCGGCACCCCGACCGCGTGCGGGCCGTCGTGCTCGCCGAGCCGGTGATCCACGCGATCGAGTCCGAGGCCCTGCCCGAGGCGTTCGTGTCGACCCGCGCGCTCGTGCGCACCCCGGGCGACGGGGAGCAGTTCGTGCTCGACGACAACCGCTTCGTCGGCGAGCTGTTCCCCGGCTTCTTCCTGAAGCCCCTCGCCGACGACGACCTCGCCGAGTACCTGCGCCCCTTCCCCACCCCGGAGTCACGCAAGCCGGTGATCGTCTTCCCGCGGCAGCTCCCGGTGGACGCCGACCCGGCCTCGACCGTCGCGTACCTCGACGCCTTCACCGACTGGCTGCGCACCAGCGACGTCCCGAAGACGCTGCTGACCTACGAGCCCGGCTTCCTGCTCACCCCGGAGGTCCTGAAGTGGGCCCGGGCGACGATCAAGAACCTCGAGGTCGTCGACGGCGGCGCCGGCATCCACTTCGTGCAGGAGGAGTCGCCGGAGCCGATCGCCGAGGCCGTCGTCGCCACCCGCGCCCGCGCCGGCTTCTGAGCGGGCATGCACCTCAACGCGTTCATCCTCTCCTCGGGGCACCACGAGGCGTCCTGGCGCTACCCGGGGTCGACGCCGGAGCGGATGTTCGACGCCGCGTTCTACACCGATCTGGCCCGCACCGCGGAGGCGGCGAGGTTCGACGCGGTGTTCCTCGCGGACATCCCGAAGCTCGACGACAACGTCGCCTACAACGCCGTCGGGCGCCTCGACCCGCTGCTGGTGCTCGCGACGATCGCCGCGGCGACCGACCACATCGGGCTGATCGGGACGGCGTCGACGACGTACTCGTACCCGTGGTCGCTCGCCCGGTCGCTGTCGACGCTGGACCACCTGTCGCGCGGCCGGGCGGCATGGAACATCGTCACCACGGACTCCGCGGCGGCCGCGCGCAACTTCGGGCTCGACGCCAACCCGGACCCGGAGTCGCGCTACGAGCGCGCCGACGAGTACGTCGACGCGGTGCTGCGGCTGTTCGACAGCTGGGAGGACGACGCGATCCTGCTGGACCGCGACGCCGGCCGGTACGCCGCGCCGGAGAAGATCCACCCACCGCGGCTGACGGGGTGGGTCGACGGCGCGCTGACCACCCCGCGACCGCCGCAGGGCCACCCGGTGCTCGTGCAGGCCGGGGCGTCCAACCACGGGCGGGGCTTCGCGGCGAAGTACGCCGAGGCGATCTTCACCGCGCAGCAGCGCCTCGAGGACGCGCAGACCTTCGCCCAGGACATCCGCAAGCGCGCGGCCGACCTGGGCCGGGACCCCGAGCACATCAAGATCCTGCCGGGGCTCAGCCCGTTCATCGCCGGCACCGAGCACGACGCCCGCAAGCTGCAGCAGGAGTTCGACGAGCTCACCGTCGTCGAGTACGGGCTGGTCCAGCTGCGCGACCTGGTCGGCATCGACGTCGGGACGATCCCGCTCGACGAGCCGGTACCGCTCGACCTCGTCGCCGACGCCGGCGAAATCGGCGACAACCAGCGCAGCCGTCGCCAGCTCGTCGCCGGGATCATCCGGCGCGAGCGGCCGACGCTGCGCACGCTGCTGCACCGCCTCGCCGGGGCGCGCGGGCACCGGGTCGTCGCCGGCACGCCGGAGCAGATCGCGGACACGATGCAGGAGTGGTACGTCGAGGGCGGCGCCGACGGGTTCAACGTCATGCCGCCGTGGCTCCCCGGCGGGCTCGAGGTGTTCGTCGAGACCGTCGTCCCGATCCTGCGCGAGCGCGGGCTGTTCCGGGCGGAGTACGAGGGGACGACGCTGCGGGAGAACCTGGGTCTCCCCCGCCCGGCCAACCGCTACACGGCGACGGGCTGACCCCCGGCGCGCCTACGGTGGGTGCGCCCTGTCGATCACTGGAGGAGGACCCCTGCCCGAGAAGGTCGACCTGCTCGAGGGCCTGCGCACGACCCCGGCGCGGCGCTACCTCGCGGAGACCCCGATCCCCGACGACGTGCTGTGGGAGCTGCTCGACACCGCCGTGCGCGGCCCGTCGGGCGGCAACCGCCAGACCTGGGGCTGGGTCGTCGTCACCGACCCGGCGGTGAAGGCCCGCATCGCCGAGCACTACCAGCAGGGCTGGGAGAAGATCTACGGGGTGCGCCGCGAGGAGCTGCTCGATCCGGCCCGCGCCGGCGCCGCGGACGGCCTGAGCCCGGCGTCCTTCCGTGCCGCCGACCACCTCGCGTACCACCTGGCCGAGGCGCCGGTGTTCGTCGTGCCGGTGCTGCGGAACGGCGCGGACTCGACCGACAAGCGGTTCGGCGCCTCGATCTACGGGGCGGTGCAGCAGCTGCTGCTCGCCGCGCGGGCGCACGGCATCGGCGGGGTGCTCACCTCGCTGCACCTGCTCTCCGGCGAGCGGGAGGTCGACGAACTGCTCGGGCTGCCGGAGGACGCCGTGACGATGGGCCTCGTGCCGCTCGGCTACCCGGTGCGCGGGCGCTGGTCGACGCCGCGCCGCCAGCCCGTCGAGCAGGTCGTGCACTGGGAGCGCTGGGGCGAGAACCGGTCACGGGGCTGAGAGCTCACCCCGCCGCCCGGCGATCGCCGCGAGCAGCGTCCGGGTGTACTCGTGCTGCGGGTCGTCGAAGATCTCGGCGGTGGGCCGCAGCTCGAGCAGCCGGCCGTCGCGCATCACCCCGACGCGGTGCGCGACCCGCCGGACGACGGCGAGGTCGTGGGAGATGAACAGGTAGGCCAGCCCGTCGCGCTCCTGCAGCTCGGCGAGCAGCTCGAGCACCTGGGCCTGCACCGACACGTCGAGCGCCGACACCGGCTCGTCGCACACGACGAGGTCCGGCGCCAGCGCGAGCGCGCGGGCGATGGCCACGCGCTGGCGCTGGCCCCCCGAGAGCTCGACCGGCCTGCGCTCGAGGGTCGCGGCGGGCAGCGCGACCCGGTCGACGAGCTCGGCGGCGCGCGCCGCCTGCTCCGACGACGACCCCACACGGAACGCGCGGAGCGGCTCGGTGATCACCTCGCGGACGGTGAAGCGCGGGTCCAGCGACGCGTAGGGGTTCTGGTAGACGAGCTGGGCGCGCCGCCGCAGCTGCCGCCACGGCTCGCCGCGGACCGCGGTGACGTCCTCGCCGTCGAGCAGCACCTGCCCGGCCGTCGGGTCGGCGAGGCGCAGCAGCAGGCGCGCGGTCGTCGACTTGCCGGAGCCCGACTCGCCCACCAGCGCGAGCGTCTCCCCGCGAGCGATCGCGAAGGACACATCGTCCACGGCGCGCAGTGACCCGCGCCGCCAGCTACCCGACGTCCGGGGCAGCGGGAAGTCCTTCACCAGGCCCCGGACCTCGGCGATCGGGGTGTCCCCGCCGATCGGTGGCGCCGGCGGCGGCGGGTCGGTGACGGCCAGCCCGGGCGCGGCCGCGAGCAGCTCGCGGGTGTAGGCGTCGCGGGGATGCGCGAGGAGCTCCGCCGTCGGGCCCTGCTCGACGACCCGCCCGCCGGACATGACGACGATCCGGTCGGCGCGATCCGCCGCGACCGCGAGGTCGTGGGTGATGAGCAGCAGGGAGCTGCCCGACGCCTCCCGGAGCTCCTCGAGGTGGTCGAGGATCTGGCGCGCGATGGTGGCGTCCAGCGCGCTGGTGGGCTCGTCGGCGATGAGCAGACCGGGGTCCGCGGCGATCGCCACCGCGATCAGCGCCCGCTGCCGCATGCCGCCCGAGAGCTCGTGGGGGTACTGGCCCGCGCGCACCGCGGCGTCCGGGAGCCCCGCCCGCTCGAGCAGCGCGACGGCCTTCGCCGGCGCCGAGCGGCGGTCGGCGAGCCCGTGGGTCCGCAGCACCTCGGCCACCTGCGCGCCGACCTTCTGCACCGGGTTCAGCGACACCGCGGGGTCCTGCGGCACGAGCCCGATCCGCGCGCCGCGCACCGAGCGCCACTGCCGGTCGGTGCGCCCGACCAGCTCGTCCTCGCCGAGGCGCACGCTCCCCGACCGCACCGCCCCGTTGTCCGGGAGCAGGCCGATGATCGCCTGCGCGAGCGTCGACTTGCCGGATCCGGACTCGCCGACGATCGCGACCACCTCGCCCGGCGCCACCTCGAGATCGACCCCGCGCACGGCGTCGACGGTCCCGCCGGACACCCGGTAGTCGACCTGCAGGTCCTTGACGCTCAACGAGCTCATCGGTCCCGCCCCCACTCGCCGTCGAGCGCCTTCGAGACGCGGTTCACCGCGAGCACCGTGGCCGCGATCGTCAGGCCCGGCATCGCGCACATCCACCAGGCGGTGGCCAGGTAGTTGCGCCCCTCGGCCACCAGCGACCCCCACTCCGGGGCGGGCGGCGGCGCGCCGTAGCCCAGGAACGACAGCGAGGAGACCGCGAGGATCGCGAGCCCGAACTCCAGCACCGCGAGCACCAGCACCGGACCGGCGGCGTTGGGCAGCACGTGGCGGCCCAGCGTCACCCACCACCGCGTCCCGACCGCGCGGGCCGCCTCGACGTAGACGGTGCCGCGCACGCGCAGCGTCTCCGCGCGCATGACGCGGGCGAACTGGGCGACGCTCGCGACACCCACGGCGATGGCCACGTTCGTCGTGCCGAAGCCGAGGGCGGCGATCAGCGCCAGGGCCAGCAGGATCGGCGGGATGGCGAGCAGGACGTCGACGAGGCGCATCAGCCCCTCGTCGACCCACCGGCCGACGAACCCGGCCAGCAGCCCGATCAGCCCGCCGACGACGAGGGCGACCGCCACCGCGATGAGGGTGGCCTGCAGCGACAGCGAGGTGCCGTGCACGACGCGCGTCCAGACGTCGCGGCCGAGGTAGTCGGTCCCGAACCAGTGCCCGGGGCCGGGTGGCAGCGAGCGCTCGCGGGGCACGGCGAGGTTCGGGTCGCCGGGGGCGAACAGCTGCGGGAACACCGCGGAGATCAGCACGAACACGATCACGAGGACCGAGACGACGAGCCCCGGACGGCGACGCAGGAAGCGGAACAGCCGGCCGCGGTCGTGCGCCGCCGGTTCGGCCGGGAGGGGTGCACGGTCCGGTCCGCGCTCGAGGAGCTCGGTCATGCCGGCACCGCCTGCGCGACGCGCGGATCCAGCAGGGGGTAGAGCAGGTCGACGACGAGGTTGACCACGACGAACACGAACGCCGCGAACAGCACGACGCCCTGGACCAGCGGGATGTCCTGGTCCGCGACCGCGGACACGGTGATGCGGCCCAGCCCGGGCCGGGTGAAGACGGTCTCGACGACCACCGTGCCGGCGAGCAGGTTGCCCGTGACGTACCCGAGCACCGTCAGCGCCGGGAGCGCCGCGTTGCCCAGCGCGTGGCGGAGGTGAACCGCGAGCGGCCCGACGCCCTTCGCGCGGGCGGTGGTCACGTACGGCTCGGCGAGCGCCTGGCTCATGCTCTTGACCAGCACCTGGGCGATCAGCGCCCCCGTCGGCAGCGCGAGGGTGATCGCGGGCAGGACCAGCGCCTCCGGCCCCCGGGCGCCGACGGCGGGCAGCCAGCCCAGCTGGAACGAGAACAGCTGCACCAGCATGAGGCCGACCCAGAACACCGGCAGCGACACCGCCAGCGACGGCAGCCCCATGAGGGCCTGCGCGAGCCAGCGGCTGCGGGTGTAGGTGGCCGTCAGCGCCACCCCGGCGCCGAGCAGCACCGCGAGCACGAGCCCCGCCGACGCGATCTGCAGCGTCGGCGGCAGGGCCTCGCCGATCGTGCTCGTCACGGGCTGGCCGTTGACGAAGGACGTCCCCAGGTCGCCCTGCAGCGCCGCCCACAGCCGGTCCAGGTACTGCACGGGCACCGGCTGGTCGAGCCCGTACTGCGCCCGCAGCGCGTCGAGCTCGGCCGTGGTCAGCGTCGTGCCGTCCGACGCCCGCGCGACGAGTGTCGCGACGGGGTCGGCCAGCAGGTACAGGACGGCGAACGAGACGGTGTAGGCCGCCCACAGCACCCCGACGGCCGCCGCGAGCCGCCGCAGCAGGTACGGCCCACTCACGGCTCCGACTTCCAGGTGTCGTGCAGCTGGATGCGCGACGACGCGTCGAACGCGACGTCGTGCGCGCCGGGTCCGACCGCGAGCGTCGTGGTGAGCTCGGCGACCGGCACCACCAGGTGCTGGCCGACCAGCTGCTCCTGCGCCTGCGCCACCTGCTGCGTGCGCTGCGCGGGGTCGAGCGTCCCCGCCTGCGCGGTGAGCAGGGCGTCCAGCGGCGTCCCGGCCGGGAAGCGGAACGAGTTCGGGCCCGCGGTGCCGTACTGCGCACGCAGGATGTCCGGGTCGGCCCGGCTGACGTTGAGCCAGAAGGCCGTGAACTGCCCGCTCTGCTGGATCGTCGCGGTGTCCGCCACCGGTCGTTCCTGCAGCTGCAGGTCGATCCCGACGGCGCGCAGCTGCTGCTGCACCAGCTCGAGCGCCGGCCGGTTCGTCGCGATGACCGGGGCGTAGATCAGGGGCAGCGTCAGCCGCTGCCAGGCCCTCGCGCGGATGCCGTCCGGGCCCGGGGCCCAGCCCGCGGCGTCCAGTACCGCGCCGGCGCGGGCCGGGTCGAAGGCCAGCGCCGCCGACTGGTCGGCGTAGTCCGGCGTCGTGGACGCGAGCGCGGACGTCGCCGGCCGCGTCTGGGACGTGTAGACCGCGGAGACGACCTCCTGCCGGTTGATCGCGGCGGAGATCGCCTCGCGGACCGCGGCGTCCTGCCCGAGCGGCGTCGACTGGTTGAAGACGATCCCGAACGGCGTGCCGGGGTTCGCCCGCGACGGCAGCTCGATGCCGGCCCCTGCCAGCGGCGCCTCGTCCTGCGGGCCGATGCTCGCGATGGCGTCGACCTCGCCGGACTGCAGGCTGCCGGTGCGCACCCCGGACTCGGGGACCACCCGGAACTCGGCACGGTCGAGGTAGGCCTCGCCGGGGTGGGTGAACAGCGACGAGCCCCAGGAGTAGCCGGCCCGCTTCGCCAGGATCGTCGACTGGTTCTTCGTGTACGTCTGCAGCACGAAGGGCCCGGACCCGACGACGCCGGCGCAGCGCTGGTCGTCGGTCTGCGCCGCGCTCGCCGGCGCGAGGATCCCGAGGCTGTGCGTCGAGGTGCCCTGCAGGAACTGCACGTTGGGCTGCGCGAAGCGCACGGTGAACGACGTCGGGCCCGTCACCGTCGTGCCCTGGTACCCGGCCAGGTAGCCCTTCGGCAGGGTGCCGCGGGCCCCCAGCGACGGGACGCGGTCGAAGGTCGTCTTCACCGCGTTCGCGTCGAGCGGGGTGCCGTCGGAGAAGGTCACCCCGGGGCGCAGCTGGAAGGTCCACTCGGTGGCCTGCGGGTTCGACTGCCACGACGTCGCGAGCCACGGCCGGATGTCGCCGCTGGCCGGGTCCTGGTCGGTGAGCGAGTCGACGACCTGGCGCATCGAGTAGATCGAGTCGTTGCTGCCGACCTGCTGCGGGTCGGCGCAGCCGGCGTCGCTGGACACGGCGAACACCAGCGTGCCGCCGGGGCGAGGGGGCCCGGCGTCGGCGGCCTGCCCGCCACCGCCTCCCCCGCCGCAGGCGGCCAGGACGAGAGCGGCGGCGGCCGTCACGGCCGCGAGTGCGGTGCGCTTCACGAGGCCACCTCGTGACGCGGCTCGCCGAAGCGGGACGGCGACGCGAGCCCCAGGTTCTCCCGCAACGTGCCTCCTTCGTAGTCGGTCCGGAACGCGCCGCGCTCCTGGAGCAGCGGGACGACCCGGTCGACGACCTCGTCGATTCCCGACGGGCTCACGTGCGAGCCGAGGATGAAGCCGTCACAGGCGTCGGCCTGGACGTAGCGGTCGATCTCGTCGGCGACGTGTTCGGGCGTCCCGACGAACACGGCGCGGTCGAAGACCTTCTTGACGACCTCGCGCAGCGACAGCCCCTCGGCCTCGCCGATCTCGCGCCAGGCCGTCGCGGTGGCGTGCGCGTCCTGGGTCAGCGGGGCGCGCCCGCGGATCCACGTCGGCGCCTCGGGTGTGGGGTCGACGTCGGGGACCGGGCCGTCGGGGTCGAAGCCCGACAAGTCGCGGTTCCAGACCATCTCGGCGAGCACGATCGCGGTCCACGGGTCGACCTGGCGGTCGTGGATCAGCTCGTGGCGTTCGCGTGCCTCCGCGTCGGTGTCACCGAGGACCACGGCGGCGGACGGGAGGATGCGCACCTCGCGGGGGTCACGGCCGGCCGTCGCGACGCGCGCCTTGACGTCGTCGTAGAACGCGCGGGCCTGGTCGAACTGCTGGTACCGGGAGAAGATCGCGTCCGCGCCGGCGGCGGCGAAGTCGCGCCCGGCCGGCGACTCGCCGGCCTGCAGGATCACCGGGTGGCCCTGCGGGCTGCGCGGCACGGTGAAGCGCCCGCGGATGTCGAACTGGTTCCCCGACACGGCGAAGTCGCCGACGTGCCCGTCACGCAGGAATCGGCCGGAGTCCGGGTCGGCGACCACGGCGTCCGAGCCCCACGAGTCCCACAGCGCGCGGACCGCGGCGAGCGTCTCGCCGGCGCGCTCGTAGCGCTGGTGGTGGCCGAGGTAGCCGCCGCGGCGGAAGTTCTCGCCGGTCGGCGCGTCCGAGCTCGTCACCACGTTCCACGCGGCGCGCCCGCCGGAGAGCACGTCGAGCGTGGCGAACTTCCGGGCCAGCTCGAAGGGCTCGTTGAACGTCGAGTTGATCGTGCCGGCCAGCCCGATGTGCCGGGTGACCGCGGCGAGCGACGCGAGCACGGTGAAGGTGTCGGGGCGGCCCACGACGTCCTGGTCGAAGAACTGCTCGCCGCGGGTGCGGACGCGCAGGCCCTCCGCGAGGAAGAGCAGGTCGAGCTTGCCGCGCTCAGCCGTGCGGGCCCAGTGCTCGAACGACGCGAAGTCGATGTGGCTGCCCGAGGCGGGGTCGCTCCAGACCGTGTCGTGGTTGACCCCGGGGAAGTAGGCGCCGAGGACGATCTGCTTGCGGCTCATCTCAGACCCCCGCCGTCGCGTAGCGGCTGGCGGGGCGCGCGAGGCCGAAGCGCTCGCGCAGGGTGGACTCGGCGTACTCGGTGCGGAACGCGCCGCGCTCCTGGAGCGCCGGCACGAGCCCGTCGACGATCGCGTCGAGGTCGGTCGGCAGCACCGCGGGACGCAGCCGGAAGCCGTCGAGGCCCGCCTCCCGCCACGCGACGAGCAGGTCGGCGAGCGCGGTCGGCGTGGTCGCGAGGATCGCCGCGTCGCTGGTCAGCGGGTCGATCGCGTCGAGACGGGCGAGCCGCTCGCGGGCGGCCTCCTCGGTGTCCGCGAGCAGGACGACGAGGTCGGCGAACACGGTGAGCGGTGGAGCTGCGTCATTCCCCGTCGCTCCGCTCGCCCCGGTGCGCCCGACGTCCCGTTCCGCCGCCCGGACTTCCTCGAGGATCGTCGCCACCTCGGCGACGTCGTGCGGCGTCACGAACAGCACGTCCCCGCCGCGCGCGGCGAGGCGGTACGGCTCCCACCCGTGGCCCAGCGACACGACGAGCGGCTGACCCTGCGGCGGCCGCGGGACGATCGAGGGGCCGCGCACGGAGAAGTGGTCACCGGCGAAATCGATGTGGTGCAGCTTGTCCCGGTCGAGGAACTTGTTGGCCGCGTCGTCGCGGATCTCGGCGTCGTCCTCCCACGAGTCCCAGAGCCTGCGGACGACCTCGATCGCGTCGGCGGCCTCGCCGAACAGCTCGGCGACCAGCGCCTGCGCCTCCGGGGTGTCCAGGGCGTCACGGCGCAGACCGGGGATCGTGCGGCGGCCGAAGTGCGCGGCCTCGTCGGGACGCACCGAGGTCTGCACGCGCCACCCGGCGCGCCCGCGCGAGTCGTGGTCGAGGGTGGCCAGCGCCGACGCGACGTGGAACGGCTCGGTGTGCGTGGTGGTCACCGTCGGGACGAGACCGATCCGGTGGGTCAGCGGCGCCACGAAGGCGGCGACCAGCTCGGCGTCGAGGCGGCCCTGCACGCGGTCGGTGCGCCGCTCGGGCTCGGCGAGGTGGTCGCCGGACTGCAGGCCGAACGCGTCCTCGATCGTCACCAGGTCGAGCAGACCGCGCTCGGCGGTGCGGACGAGGTCGGCCCAGTAGCCGGCGGTGAAGAGCTCCGCGGGGCGGGCGCCGGCCTCGCGCCAGGCGGCGGGGTGCCAGCCGGCGCCGTCCAGCGCGACGGCGACGTGCAGCGGGGACATGCGTGACCGCTTCCTGCGGCACGGGGCCGCGGTGTGGTGTGGGAGTCGTGTCCGGGGCGGTCAGGCCGGACAGACCGCGCTCGCGACCCGCTGCAGGTCGACGTGGCGCCGGTAGCACCCGAGGTACGACGCGGGGACACGGACCGTGGTGGTCATCGCGTCCTCCCTCGTTCGTGGCGGGTCGTTGCGGACTCTAAGGAGCGGCACCGTGCCGGTGTCAACACCGCCGCCACGGGACGTGACCGGCGACGCTCCGCCCCCACGGGGTCACGCAGTGGTGCTAGAGGGATCCCGGAGCAGGACGAGGACGACGGCGCCGGAGGGCTCGACCGGGCCGGCCTCGGCGAGCAGGTGCGCCGTCCGCCGGGTGCCCGCGAGCAGGACCGCGGGGCGGCCGAAGGCGCCGACGCCCCGGCAGTCCCACAGCGCCCCGTGCCCCGGAGCGCCCGCCCGGAGCTCCGCGCGCACCCGGGTGAGGCGCGCGTCGCCGGGGTCGCGGTCGGTGGCCATGCGCAGGCGCCGGGCCAGCGCGTGGACGAGCGGCGTCAGGTCGCCGTCGGTGTGCAGGAGCTGCTCGAGGACGTGTCTGCCCGGTGCGACGGCCGCCGCCCAGGCGTCGTTGGCGGCGACCACGTCCAGGCGGGCGTCGAGCAGGACGGCCGGGTCGTCGCGCCAGCTCGCGAGCAGGGGGCGCAGCCCCTCCGGGTCGGCCTCGACGGGATCGTGCGGTCGGGAGAGCGCGCGGAGGTGCCCGCGGCCGACGTCGTCGATGCCCAGCACGCGCCCGACGGCGTCGAGCACCTGGTCGGACGCGGTGACCCGGCCCTGCTCGAGCCACGTGTACCAGGTGACCCCCACCCCGGCGAGCGCCGCGACCTCCTCGCGCCGCAGACCGGGCGCGCGTCGCCGGCCGGTCGACGGGAGCCCGACCTGGCGCGGTCCGACGAGGTCGCGGTACGCGCGCAGGCAGCGGCCGAGCTCGATCCGCCGCACGTCGCATCCTGGTGGTGCCACTACCCCCATCAACGGGCTCCTGGTTCCGGCCGCGGGGTGCGCCGCAGCCTCGTCGCGTGATCGGTATCGGTGTGAACGTGGCGGCCGGGCTCCCCGCGGACCCGGGCAACGTGGTCGACGAGCTGGTGCGCCGTGCCCGCGCCGCGGAGGTCGCGGGCGTGGACACGGTGTGGCTCCCGCAGGGCTACGGGTTCGACACGCTGACGACCTTCGCGGCGATCGCGCGCGAGGTCCCCCGGGTCGAGCTGGGCGCGTCGGTGGTCGTCGTGCAGCCGCGGCACCCCCGCGTGCTCGCGGCACAGGCCCAGACCGTGCAGGCGGCCTCGCACGGGCGGTTCACGCTCGGGCTCGGCGTGAGCCACCCAGGGCTGCTCGAGGTCTACGGGATCCCCTTCGACCGGCCGGTCGCGGCGCTGCGCGCGCACCTCGACGTGCTCTCGCCGATCCTCGACGGCCGCGCGGTGCCGGGCGCCGAGGGCCCGGGTTCCGACGCCGCCGCGACCGCCGTGCCGGGCGCCGTGCCGCGCGTGCCCGTCCTGCTCGGGGCGCTCGGGCCGGTGATGCTGCGGCTCGCCGGGGAGCGGGCGTCCGGGACGATCACCTTCCTCGCCGGTCCGCGGACGATCGCCGACGAGGTCGTCCCGCGCCTGACCCGCGCCGCCTCGGGCGCCCCTCGCCGGGTGGTGGTGGGCGTCCCGGTGGCGGTGACCGACGACCCCGGGCGGGTGCGCGCCGAGGTCGCCGCCGAGTACGCGGCGTACGCGCAGCTCCCCTCGTATGCCGCGACCCTCGCGCGCGACGGGTTCGGCTCGCCCGGCGACATCGTGGTCGCCGGCGACGAGGACGCGGTCGCCGAGGGTCTGCGCCGCTACGCCGAGGCCGGCGCGACCGACGTCAACGTCAGCCTCGTCGGCGACGCCGCGGACCGGGAGCGCACGCTGCCGGTGCTGGCGCAGCTCGGTCACGCCGCCCACTCCGCGGCCAGCAGCCGGTAGGACTCCACGCGGTCGGCGTGGTCGTGGGTGATGGTCGTGACGAGCAGCTCGTCGGCGCCGGTGAGGCGCTGGAGAGCCGCGAGACGCTCCGCCACGGTCGCCGGATCTCCGACGAGCTGGGTCTCCAGCCGGTCGGTGACGAGCTCCGGGTCCCACGCCGACGCAGCCGCGGTGGCCGGGTCGGGATAGGGGATCGCGCCCGCTCCGCTGCGGATGCTGTGCACCCAGGGCGCGTAGCCGGCGGCGAGCTCGCGAGCGCGCGCCGCGTCGCGGGCGACCACGACATCCGCGGAGACCATCACGTACGGGCGGTCGCGGTGCGCCGACGGCGTGAAGGCGGCGCGGTAGCCCTCGACGGCGTCGAGCACCGTGCCCGGGCTGACGTGGTAGTTCGCCGCGAACGGCAGCCCGCGGGCGCCCGCGACCTCGGCGCTCTCCCCGCCGCTGCTGCCGAGCACCCACGTCTCGACGCCGGCCCCCTCCCCCGGCACCGCGTGGACCGCGACGCCCGCGGACGTGCGGTGGGTCCCGGCGAGCAGGCCGAGCACCTCGTCGACCACCGCCGTGTAGCCGGGCGCCTCCGCGCCGGGCTGACGGATCAGCTCCCGCTGGGCCTTCACCCGCTGCGAGCGCAGCGCCGCGCGGGCGGTGAACGGTGCCGGGATCACGACGCCGTCGACGACCCGGCCCTCGACGTGCCCGTTCTCCCGCCGTGGGTCCCTGGTCCCCCCGGAGCGGCCCAGCCCGAGGTCGATCCGTCCCGGGTACAGCGCGTCGAGGGTGCCGAACTCCTCGACCACCGACAGCGGCGTGCGGTGCCCGGTCTGGACGGCGCCGGAGCCGACGCGGATGTCCGCGGTGGCGGCCGCGACCGCCTGCATGAGCAGGGTCGGCACCGCGCCGGCGACGCCGGGGTTGAGGTGGTGCTCGGCGAGCCAGTAGCGCCGGTAGCCGAAGCGCTCGGCGGCGCGGGCGAGGTCGACGGTGTTGCGCAGGGCGTCCGCGACCGTCGACCCGGCGGGGATCGGCGAGAGGTCGAGCACGGACAAGGGCGGCGGCACGGGAACTCCACGAGGTGCGTCGGGACGGGGAACCGTCAGCGACAGCGGGCCGACCACGTGCGGCACAGGTCGACGTGCAGGCGCTCCCAGGAGTGACGGAGGAGCAGCGGGTCGACCACGCTCCGATGGTCGTGCGGGGCGGCGGCGTGGCGCAAGCGGTGTTGACACCGCCGCGCGAGCAGGCGGAGTCTCGGACCGTGCCCCGCTGCCGCGCCCTGACGCGTCGCCGTCACGTGGATCTGCGCCGGGTCACCGCCCAGGGGTGTCGCTGAGGCCGCCGCCGCCTCGACGATCCTTCCCCGGGAGCACCCGTGAAGTTCCAGGTCCTCGACATCGTTCCGCAGGCCCCGCACCCGGTCACCGGTGAGCTGATCTCGGTCCACGAACGCCTCGAGCGCGTGGTCGAGACCGCCGTCCGCGCCGAGCGCCTGGGCTTCGACTCCTACGCGGTCGGCGAGCGCCACGCCGGCGAGTTCGTCTCGTCGGCGCCGACGGTGCTGCTCGGCGCGCTGGCGCAGGCCACCGAGCGGATCCTGCTCTCCACCGGCGTCACGGTGCTCTCGCTGCTCGACCCGGTGCGCGTCGCCGAGGACTACGCCACCGTCGACCAGCTCTCCGGCGGGCGCCTCGAGATCGTCATCGGCAAGGGCAACGAGGACAGGCACTTCGGGATGTTCGGCCTCGAGCTCGGCCGGCAGTACGAGTACCTCACCGAGAACTACGAGCTGCTGCGCCGGCTGCTGCGCTCCGAGCACGTCGACTGGCAGGGCACCCACCACGCCGACCTGCACGACGTCACCACGTTCCCACGCCCCTTCGACGGGCCGTTCCGGATCTGGCACGGGTCGGCGACCTCGACCCACGCCGTCGACCTCGCCGCCCGCTGGGGCGACCCGCTGTTCTCCGCGAACGCGCTCCAGCCCCGCGAGGCCTACCTCGTGCTCATCGACCGTTACCGCGAGAAGCTCGCCGAGCACGGGCACGACCCGTCGGTGGGCTACGTCGGGTCGGGGTCCGGCGGCCTGTTCCTCGCCGACTCCGACGAGGAGGCGATCGCGCAGTACCGGCCGATCTACGAGGCGATGGCGACGAAGCTCGCCGCGAAGCACGCCGGCGACACCCGCAAGGGCAAGACGATGTCGTTCATGACCATGGAGGACGCCGTCGCGCACGGCCCGGCGCTGGTCGGGACCCCGGAGCGCGTCGCCGAGAAGATCCTCGACTACCACAAGAGCTACCGCCACGACCTGCAGTCGGTGTCGATCAACCCCGTCCTGCCCTACCCCCAGCAGCAGGAGGTGCTGGCCCGGTTCGCCGAGGAGGTCGTCCCCCTCGTGCGCCGCGAGGTGTCGACCACGCTCTGGAGCCCCGACGACCCCGGCCGCGCCGCCGGCCTCCGAGAGAGGAACCCATGACCTCGACGACCGCCATGCAGAAGGGCGACCTCGCCGCCGCCCCCGCCGACGTCCACGGCAGGATCTCGAAGAGGACCGTCGAGCTCGACGGCGTCAGCGTCACCGAGGTGACCTTCGGCGTCGGCGCCCGCTGGTCGACGGACCTCAAGGACTACGCAGGCACCGCGTCCTGCGAGCTCCCCCACGTCGCGCTCGTCCTCTCGGGGCGGCTGCACGTCGTGATGGACGACGGGTCCGAGGACGAGTTCGGCCCGCACCAGGTGATGCTCCTGCCGCCCGGGCACGACGCCTGGTCGGTGGGCGACGAGCCGGCGGTGTTCGTGGAGTTCTCCCGCGGCAACGACCTCTACACCTAGCGACTCACCGCGCCGCCCACGCCTCGGCGAGCAGCTCGTGGCTGCGGACCCGGTCGACGTGGTCGGTGGTGATCGTCGTGACGAGAAGCTCGTCGGCGCCCGTCGCCTTCACCAGCGTCTCCAGGCCGGCGACGACGGTGGCCGGCGCGCCGACGAACTGGGTGTCGACGCGGTCGGCGACCCCGGCGCGCTCGTCCTCGCTCCACGGCCGCGCCCGCGCCTGCTCCGGCGTCACGTAGGGCTGCGCGCCGCGGCCGGTGCGGATGTCGAGCACCCACTGCCCGTAGGGCGCGGCGAGCTCGGCCGCCGCCTCGTCGGTGGGCGCGACCACGACGTCGGCGGAGACCATGACGTATGGGCGGTCGCGGTGCGCCGACGGCGTGAAGGCGGCGCGGTAGGCGTCGACGGTGTCGAGCACCGTGGTGGGGATCGTGTGGTAGTTGACGGCGAACGGCAGGCCGAGCTCGCCCGCGGTCTGCGCGCTCACGCCGGGGCTGGAGCCGAGCATCCAGAACTCCAGGTCGGCGCCCTCCGCGGCCGGGGCGTGCAGCGGGGTGCCGTCGTCGCGGGTCGCGGTGCCCTCGAGGTAGGAGAGGATCTCGCGGACCTGCGCGCGGTGGTCGGGCGCCGGGTCGTCGCCGCTGATGCCCATGCGCTCGCCGAGGACGGCGAACCCGGACAGGTCGACGCCGGGCACGCGCCCGGGGCTGGGCAGGAGCAGGCCGTCGACCCACTTCGACGGCGGCGGGGGCGGCACCTCCCCCGCCGGCTTCGCCCGCTCGCTGATCATCGTCAGGATCTTGTGGATGTCGAAGCGCCCGAGCCCGAGGTCGACGCGGCCGGGGTGGATCGCGGCGACGGTGCCGAACTGCTCGGCGACCTGCAGCGGCGGCGTCATCGGCATCTGCACCGCGCCCGAGCCGACGCGGATCGTCCGGGTCGCCCCCGCGATGAGACCGGCGAGCACCGGCGTCGACGCCGACGCGACCCCCGGGGTCAGGTGGTGCTCGGCGACCCAGTAGCGCCGGTAGCCGGCGGCCTCGGCCGCCTGCGCCAGCGCGACGCTGTCGCGCAGGCCGTCGGCCCCGGTGCCGCCGGGCGGGACCGGCGAGAGGTCGAGGACCGAGAGCGGGATGGTCAGGTCGTGGGACGGGTGCACGGGGGACCTCCGGCGGAGCGAGCGGGTCGGGGGACGTCGAACGTCCCCGGACACGTCGCGCTCGCCGTGCGCACGAGGTCCACGTGACGGCGGTGGGTGCCGGCGAAGGATGTCGGGACCGCGGTCACGACCTCTGCCTACCGGGCGACCCCCGCCCCGGCAAGCGGAAGTGTCACCGCCCGCAACCGGCCGGGTCGGCGTGGTCGCCGAGCCGGAAGGGGTCGAGGTCGCGGGGATCGGGCGTCGGCACCCAGCGCCCGTCGCGCAGGGCGTAGGTCCACGCCGGGCCGTGGGCGACGATCGTCGCGATCGCGGCGACGAAGCGGTCGACGTCCTCGGCGGTGGTGGCCAGCCCGAGGCTCGCGCGCACCGCGTCGCGGCCGCCGGTGAGCCGGGCGAGCAGCGGGTGCGCGCAGAACCGGCCGTCGCGCACGCCGATGCCGTGCTCGGCCGAGAGCGCCGCAGCGACGAGGCCCGCGGGCAGGCCCCCACCGTCGGGGCCGACCTCGAGGGTGACGACGGCGACCCGGTCGGGCGCGTCGGCGAAGGCGTCCAGCGTGCGCACGCCGGGGATGCCGGAGAGCCCGTCCCGCAGCCGCGACGCCAGGGCGCGCTCGTGCGCGGGCAGCACGGTGTCGATCACGGGCTCGAGCGCGCGGCACGCGGCGGCCAGCGCGGCGGCACCGAGCAGGTTCGGGGTGCCGCCCTCGTGGCGCTGGGGTGCGGGGAGCCAGTCGGTTCCGGTGACGTCGCCCGTCACCGAGACCGCGCGCACCGCGCCGCCACCCGCGAGGTGCGCCGGCGCGGCGTCGAGCCAGTCGCGGCGCCCGACGAGCACGCCCGCGCCGTACGGGGCGTAGAGCTTGTGCCCCGACAGCGCGACGTAGTCGACGCCGAGCGCGGCGAGGTCGACCCGGCGGTGCGGGGCGAGCTGCGCGGCGTCGACCGCGACCCGGGCGCCCGCGGCGTGCGCGAGGTCGGCGATCTCGCGCAGCGGCAGCGTCTCGCCGGTGACGTTGGAGGCGCCGGTGACCGCGACGAGCGCGTGCCCACCGACGTGCTCCCGGAGGGCGTCGAGGGTCGCGGCCGCCGTGTCGCCCGCGGTGACCACCCGGTGCCCGGTGTGGCGCCAGGCCAGCAGCGTCGCGTGGTGCTCGAGGTCGAGCGTCAGCACCGGACCGGGCACGGCGCGGGCGAGCAGCGCGAGGGCGTCGGTGGTGTTGCGGGTGAAGACGACGACGTCGTCCTCGCGGGCGCCGAGGAAGCGCCCCACCGTCTCGCGCGCCGACTCGAGCAGCGAGGTGCAGACGCGCGAGGTGTAGCCGGCGCCGCGGTGCACGCTGGCGTAGTAGGGCAGGACCTCGACGACGTGGTCGGCGACGGCCTGCAGCGGCGGGGCGCTGGCGGCGGCGTCGAGGTCGACGTGGCGCACGCGGCGCCCGTCGACGAGCGGGACCTCGAGGTCGGCGCCCACGGTGGCGGGCAGGGCTGCAGTCGGCGCAGTAAGGACAGCGGTCATGGCGGGTCTCCGGACCGTCGGGGACCCGACGGTCGGCGGGTCCGCGCTTGCCGACGGCGGGTGTCGCGTCGGCCTGGTCATCACCCGGAGCACCCCGCCGCGGAGGAGGGTTGCCGACCAGCGAGCCGGGGCTTGGCGCTGGTACTCGTGACCTGGTCGGGGAAGTTAGCACGGGGCGCGGCCGCCGCCGCAAGCCTGACCGCGTCACACCGGCTGCGGCACCACGCGGCGCAGGTCGTCGGCGTGCTCGGCGACGAAGTCGGTGACGTCACGCGGTGGGCGGCCCGTCAGGCGCTCCACGGCGTCGGTGAGCTCGGCGAGCTCGCCGGCCGCCGCGCCGCGGGAGAGCTCGGCGACGTCCTGCGCAAACGTCGCGGAGAGTCCCCGGTCGACGAGGAACGCGACGACCTCGTCGGGCGGCAGCGGGACCACGCCGACGCGGCGGCCCAGCACCGGGGCCAGCGCGCCCGCGAGGTCGTCGTGCGTGAGCAGGCGCGGCCCCGTGAGCGTGTGGACGCCCCCGCGCGGGGCCGCGCCGGTGAGCGCGGCCGCGGCGACGGCCCCGATGTCGTCGGCGTCGAGGTAGCCGACCGCTCCCCCGTCGTAGGGGTCGAGCAGGTCGCCCTCGTCGGTGAACGCGCTGACGCCGGTCAGCAGGTTCTGGAAGAAGCCGCTGGGGCGCAGCACCGTGTCCTCGAGCCCCGAGGCGGCGAGGTGCGCCTCGATCCCGGCGTGCGCCCCGACCGCCAGCGGCCGGCCGGGCGTCGCGCCCTGCACCGAGATCTTCACGATGTGCCGCACCCCGGCCGCGACCGCCGCGTCCACCGCCGCCACCTGCTGGGCGACCATCGGCTGCTCGCCGTCGGCCGGGACCGCTCCGCCGGCGTTGAGGAAGAGCTGCTCGGCCCCGGCGAGCGCGGCGGGCA
This sequence comes from Actinomycetospora flava, assembly GCF_037400335.1. Classification (NCBI taxonomy): domain Bacteria; kingdom Bacillati; phylum Actinomycetota; class Actinomycetes; order Pseudonocardiales; family Pseudonocardiaceae; genus Actinomycetospora; species Actinomycetospora flava. The sequence goes on along the minus strand of NZ_JBBEGM010000003.1, from coordinate 188,998 downwards.
GCGAGGCGGGGTCGTCGAGGTCGGCGCGGACCACCTCGGCGCCCGGCACGTCGACCCCCGCGCGGCGCACCACCGCGCGGAACGGCACGCCCTGCTGCGCCAGCCGCCGGGCGACCGCCCCGCCGATCGCCCCCGTCGCGCCGAGCACCACGATCATGTCATCCCCCTTAAAGTGAGAGTGCCTCGAGAAACTAACATGAGGGGTACTCACTTTGTCGACACCCACGCGGCGGCCCCGCGCGGACGCCACCCGCAACCGCGCCGCGCTGCTGGCCGCGGCCGACGACGCCTTCGCGGCCGACGGTGCCGGGGCGTCGCTCTCGGCCGTCGCCGCCGGGGCCGGCGTGGCCATCGGCACGCTCTACAAGCACTTCCCCACCCGCCGCGCGCTCGTCGGCGCGCTGCTGGCCGAGCGGCACGACGCCCTGTTCGCGCGTGCCGAGGGTGTCGACCTCGCGACCTGGCTGCGGTGGGTCGCCGAGCACGCCGCGACCTACCGGGGGCTCGCCGAGCTGATCGCGTCGGACCTGCACGCCCCCGACGAGGCGGGCGACCGCCTCGCGGCGGACTGCGCGCGGATGGCGGCGATCACCGAGCGCACGGTGGGCGCCGCGGACCTGCGCGCGGACGTCACCGTCGACGACGTCGTCACGCTGATGAACGCCGCGGCGTGGACCCGTGAGCAGCAGGGCGCGGAGGCCGCGGACCGCCTGATCGCTACGACGCTGCGGGGGATGTCTCCCTGACCCCCGACCGCACCGCGATCGGGAAGATCGCGAGCGCCCAGGCCCCGACGAGCAGGGAGTCCCACGGCGCGGGCAGCACGTCGGCGCCGTCGAAGCTGCCGAGCCCGGACAGCAGGAGCAGCACCAGCAGGTGGGCGACGAGCCAGGCCCCGCGCCGCAGCTCGCCGGTCAGCGAGCCGATGCGGTCGGTGCGCCACAGCAGCGCGAACAGCGGCACGCCGAGCAGCACCAGGGGCAGCGCGAGGCGGAGGTCCTCCCACCCCGACCAGTAGATGAACTCGGTGGAGAACAGGAACGCGATCGGCGCGATCCAGCGCAGGCCCGGGACCCAGCCGGAGAGCCGGTCGGGCTCGCGGCGCCGGAACACCTCGGCGGCCACGGCGGCCGCGAGGTAGAGCAGCAGGTACATCGTGCCCATCACCGAGACGATGTCCTGCCAGCCCCGGAACGGGAGCAGGAACACCACCATCACCGCGAGGTTCAGCGCCATCGCGCGGCGCGGCACGCCCGAGCCGGCGTCGACGCGCATGAGCGCGCGCGGCAGCAGCCGGTTCTTCGCGAGCGCGTAGGTGTGCCGGGCGTTGACCGCGACGCCGACGTAGGCCGACCCACCGGGCGAGATGACGGCGTCGGCGTAGAGCAGGGCGGCGAGGAAGCCGAGGTTCAGCGCGACCGCGAGCTCGCCGAACGGCGACTCGAAGTTGACCCCTGCCCAGCCGCCGACCAGGGCCGCGTCCGGCACGGCCCCGAGGAACGCGACCTGCAGGCCGAGGTAGAGCAGCACGGCCGCCGCGATGCTGCCGAGGACGGCGAGCGGGATCGTGCGCCGCGGGTTGCGGGCCTCGCCGGAGAAGTCGACCGGGGCCTGGAACCCGTTGACCGAGTAGACGATCCCGCCGCCGGCGAGGGCCGTCAGCACGGCGCCGTAGCCGTACGGCGCGAAGCCGCCGTGGTCGGTGAGGTGCCCGCCGTCGAACCCCGACGCGATGAGCAGGACGACGGTCAGCACCGGGATGACGACCTTCACGACCGTCACCGCGGTGTTGAGCGTGCCGAAGAGCCGCACGCCGAACCAGTTCAGCGCGGTGAGCACGACCGAGAGCAGCAGCGCCGCGACGACGCCCCAGCCGGTCAGCTCGTCGTCGCTGTAGAGCCAGGGCAGGTAGTAGCCGGCGTACTGCACGATCGCGGTCAGCTCGGCGCTGGTCGCCCCGACGGCGAGCAGCACCGAGACGCCGATGACGGTGCCGGTCAGCCGCCCGCTGGCGTAGAGCGGCCAGCGCACGGTGCCGCCGCCCTCCGGCCGCGTCGCGCCGAGCTCGACCATCACCAGCGCCACCAGCGCGCACAGCAGCCCGGCGGCGATCCACGCGAGGATCGCGGCGGGTCCCGCGATCTGCGCGGCGTAGAGCGCGGCGAACAGCCAGCCGGAACCGACGATGTTGGAGAACCCGATCGCGGTGAGCCCGCCGACGCCCAGCCGGCGCCGGAGCCGGCCCTCCTCGGCGCCGACCTCGGTGTCCGAGGCGTCCGGCGCACCCGGTGCAGCGGTCATGCCGGTACCCGACCACCTCCGCCGCTTCACGGCAGCCTCACGCGGCCGGGAACCGCGGTCCGGGTCGCGTCGGTCACACCGTCGGGTGCCGTGAGCGTGCCGTGAGCGGAATGGGCCCGCGGCGGGGGCGGTTGTGCCAGGGGTGGCATCCGCACTCGACGAGCCGGTCCGCGCGTCGCTGCTCGGCGCGCACGCGCACCTCGCGCAGGGCCTCCGGGACGCGGTGCGCTACGCCCCGGACGTCGCCCCGTTCCTCGCCGAGCCGCACGGCGCCGCCGAGTGGGAGGACGCCGCCGCGCTGGTCGGGCCCGGCCACCAGACCGTCGTCCCGGCGTTCGGCGTCCTGGAGCCGGTCGGCCTCGAGGTCCTCCGCTCCGTGGCCGGCGTCCAGCTCGTCGGCGACGCCGTGACCGGCCGCGACGACCCCGACCTCGTGCGCCTCGGGCCCGACGACATCCCCGCGATGAGCGAGCTCGTCGCCCGCACGAAGCCCGGCCCCTTCCTGCCGCGCACCATCGCGATGGGCACCTACCTCGGTGTGGTCGAGGACGGCGTGCTCGTCGCCATGGCCGGTGAGCGCCTGCACCCGCCCGGGTACACCGAGATCAGCGCGGTCTGCACCGACGAGGCGCACCGCGGGCGGGGTCTCGCGACGCGGCTGGTCCTGGCCGTCGCCGCCGGCATCCGGGCCCGCGGCGAGGTGCCGTTCCTGCACGCCGCGGGCGACAACACCAGCGCGATCCGGCTCTACGAGACGCTCGGCTTCCGGCTGCGCGCCCGCCCCGACTTCACGGCCCTGACGGTCCCGAGCGACGTCCCCGCGCGGACCTGACGACAGGAGGACCATGACCCAGCAGGCACCACTGCACCTCGCCGTCGCCCTCGACGGCACCGGCTGGCACCCCGCGTCGTGGCGCGAGCCCGGCGCGCGCGCCGACGAGCTGTTCACCGGCGGCTTCTGGGTCGACCAGGTCCGCGAGGCCGAGGCGGGACTGCTCGACCTCGTCACGTTCGAGGACTCGTTCGCCCTCGCCACCGACCGCGCCGACCGCGCCCAGGGCAACCTCGACGCCCAGCTCGTCGCCCTGCGCGTCGGCCCGGTGACGAGCCGCATCGGGCTGGTGCCGACGGTCGTCACCACCCACACCGAGCCGTTCCACGTCTCCACCGAGATCGCGACGCTCGACTACGTCACGACCGGGCGCGCGGGCGTGCGGGTGCGGGTCTCGTCGCGCGAGGACGAGTACGCGCTGTTCGGGCGCCGCACGTACGGCGCCGAGAGCCGCGAGGGCCTGTTCGACGAGGCCGCCGACCACATCGAGGTGCAGCGCCGGCTCTGGGACTCGTGGGAGGACGACGCCGAGATCCGCGACGCCGCCACCGGCCGGTTCGTCGACCGCGAGAAGCTGCACTACATCGACTTCGAGGGTGCGCAGTTCTCGGTGCGCGGCCCGTCGATCACGCCGCGCCCGCCGCAGGGCCAGCCGCTGGTGACCGCGCTCGCGCACGTCGACGTCGCCTACCGGCTCGCCGCCCGCGGTGCCGACCTCGTCTTCGTCACCCCCGGCGGCGTGGGCCGCGACGGCCCGACCGGCGACGCGGAGGCGATCCTGCGGCAGGTCCGCGACGAGGAGGCCGCCGTCGGCCGTACCGGGGACCCGCTGCACGTCCTCGGCGACCTGCTGGTCGTGCTCGACGACAGCGCCGACGCCGCCCGCGCGCGCCTGGCCCGCCTCGACGAGACCGACGGCGGCGAGCTGCGCAGCGACGCGCGCATCCTCACCGGCACCGCCACCGACGTCGCCGACGTCCTCGAGTCCTGGCACGGCACGGGGCTCGCGGGCGCCCGGCTGCGCCCGGCCGTCACCGCGCACGACCTGCCCCGCATCACCCGCGAGCTCGTCCCCGAGCTGCAGCGCCGGGGCCTGTTCCGCACCGCCTACGACGCCGACACGCTGCGGGGCCACTTCGGCCTCGCGCGTCCCGCCGACCGCTACGCCCGCGCCTGAGGAGCGACCGTGCCCAAGAAGCAGATCCACCTCGCCGCCCACTTCCCCGGTGTCAACAACACGACGGTCTGGAGCGACCCGGCCTCGGGCAGCCACATCGAGTTCGAGTCGTTCCGCCACTTCGCGCAGACCGCCGAGCGCGCCAAGTTCGACTTCCTCTTCCTCGCCGAGGGGCTGCGCCTGCGCGAGCAGGGCGGGCGCATCTACGACCTCGACGTCATGGGCCGCCCCGACAACGTCGCGATCCTCCAGGCCCTGGCCGCGATCACCGACCGGATCGGCCTGGCCGGCACCGTGAACTCGACGTTCAACGAGCCGCTCGACGTGGCCCGCAAGCTCGCGACGCTCGACCACCTCTCCGGCGGGCGCGCCGCGTGGAACGTCGTCACCAGCTGGGACGAGTTCACCGGCGAGAACTTCCGCCGCGGCGGCTACCTGCCCAAGGACAAGCGCTACCTGCGCGCCCAGGAGATGCTCTCGACCGCGCAGGCGCTGTGGGACTCGTGGCCCGCCGACGAGGTCGTCGCCGACGCCGGGTCCGGGCAGTTCCTGCGCCACGGGGACGCGGGGCGGTTCGCGATCCGCTCCGACCAGTTCGACATCTCCGGGCGCTTCCCGGTGCCGCGCAGCCCCCAGGGCCGGCCGGTGATCATCCAGGCCGGCGACTCCGAGGAGGGCCGCGAGTTCGCCGCGTCCAGCGCCGACGCGATCTTCACCCGCCACGGCGAGCTCGAGGCCGGCCAGGCGTTCTACGCCGACGTGAAGGGCCGGCTCGCGAAGTTCGGCCGACGCCCCGAGGACCTCAAGATCCTGCCGGCGGCGACGTTCGTGCTGGGCGACACCGAGGACGAGGCCGCCGAGAACGCGCGCCAGGTGCAGTACCAGCAGGTCGGGCCGGCGACGGCGATCGCGTTCGCCGAGCAGATCTGGAACCGCGACCTCTCCGACGTCGACCCCGACGGCCCGGTGCCGTCGTTCGACCCGAAGACCGACGACGACGTCGACTCGGGCTCGCACATCTCCAAGGGCCGCGCGAGCGTGCGGATGTACAAGGACCCGGTCGCGGTGGCGAACGAGTGGCGCGAGCTCGGCGAGCGCGAGGGCCTGTCGCTGCGCGAGGTCGTCATCGCCAAGAACGGGCGGCACACGTTCGTCGGCACGCCCCAGCGCGTCGCGGACACGATCGACCACTTCGTGCAGTCCGACGCCTCGGACGGCTTCGTGCTCGTCCCGCACATCACCCCGGGCGGCATGGACGTGTTCGCCGACAAGGTGGTGCCGTTGCTGCAGGAGAAGGGCTCGTTCCGCACCGAGTACGAGGGCACGACGCTGCGCGAGCACCTCGGCCTGGCGCCCTCCCCCACCACCGTCGCCGCGGTGAGCGTGGAGGCGTGACGCACGTCCCACCTGAGCGAACTTCGGGGCCATAGCACCGAAGTTCGCTCACGTGCCGGCGCTATGTTGAGGTCCGTGCACGTCACGACCGTCATCATCGGCGCGGGCCACTCGGGCCTGGCGATGAGCCGCAGGCTCACGGAGCGCTCCATCGACCACGTCGTGCTCGAGCGCGGCGAGGTGGCCAACTCCTGGCGCACCGAGCGCTGGGACTCCCTGCGCCTGCTCACGCCCACCTGGCACGTCACGCTCCCCGGGGCCGAGGCCGCCGCCGGCGCCGACCCGGACGGGTTCCTGGCGGTGCCCGAGCTGGTCTCGTTCCTCGACGGCTACGCCGCGACGATCGCCGCGCCCGTCCACACCGGGACGACCGTGACGCGGGTCGGCGCGACCGACACCGGCTACGAGGTCACCACCGACCGCGGCACCTGGACCTGCGACACCGTCGTGCTGGCCAGCGGGAGCAGCAACGTCCCCTCGCTGCCGGCGGCGGCCGAGGGCGTGCCCGACGACGTCACGTCGATCAGCACCGCGACCTACCGCTCCCCCGACGACGTGCCCGAGGGCGGCGTGCTGGTCGTCGGCGCCTCGGCCAGCGGCGTGCAGCTCGCCGACGAGCTCGCGCGGGCCGGGCGGACGGTGACGGTCGCGGCGGGCGAGCACGTCCGCATGCCGCGCACCTACCGCGGCCGCGACGCCTTCTGGTGGATGGAGAACGCGGGGGTCCTCGACGAGCGCTACGACGAGGTCGACGACATCATCCGGGCGCGGCACACCCCCTCGCCCCAGCTCATCGGCGGTCCCGACCACGCCGACCTCGACCTGCGCACGCTGCGGGAGCGGCGCGGGGTGCGGGTCGTCGGCAAGCTCGGTCGGCTGCGCGACGGGAAGGCGCAGTTCTCCGGCGGCCTGCCCAACACCGTCCGGCTCGCCGACCTCAAGCTGAACCGGCTCCTCGACCGCTTCGACGCGTGGGCCGAGCAGGAGGGTCCCGACGACCTGGGCGAGCCCCACCGCCCGGAGCCGACCACCGTCGACGCGTCACCGCGGATCGAGCTCGACCTGGCGCGCGAGGACATCCGCACCGTGCTGTGGGCGACCGGCTACCGCCCCGACCACTCCTGGCTCGCGCTGCCGGTGCTCGACTACAAGGGCCGCCTGCAGCACGACGGCGGCGTCGTCACCGGCGCCCCGGGCGTCTACGTGCTCGGGTCGAGCCTGCTGCGCCGCCGGCGCTCCACGTACATCGGCGGCGCGGACCAGGACACCGCCGATCTGGCCGCCCACCTGGCGGGCCATCTCGCGGGCCGGGTCCGCGCCGCCGGGTAGGGCGTCGCGGGACGAGGTCAGCCGACGCTGACGTTCACGTTCGTCGGGTTGGCGAGGGCGTCGAACACCGCCGAGCGCTTCTGCGACTGGGCGACGAGCGCGGCGATCTCGTCCGGGCTCGCGTCGGCGTCGATGTCGAAGCGCACGTTGACGTCGTTGAAGCCGTTGCGGACCTCGGGGTCGCCACCGAGGATGCCGAGCACGTTGTGGTTGCCCTCGACCGTGGCCTTCACCGAGTGCAGCTGGATGCCGCGGTTCTGGGCGACGGCGGCGACGCCGGCCGTGAGGCAGCCGGCGAGGCCGGCGAGCACCGTCTCGACCGGCGTGGGGCCGCGGTCCTCGGAGGCGAAGACCTCGGGGTGGTCGCCCTCGAGGACGAACGCCTGCTTGTGCTGCTGGGCGGCACCGAGACCCGAGAAGTGCTCGATGGTCTGCTGCGAGTAGGTGCCGTCCTTCCACTCGGAGGTCACCTTCCAGACGAACTCGGCCGCCTCCGGCGTCTCCTTCAGCGCGTCGCGCGCCTGCAGCAGGGCCTCGCTGTTGACGTTGTTGTTCACCGTCGGGGTGGTCATCGGACACTCCAGATGTGTGTGATCAGTGATCGAGAAGAACCGGCCGCGGCGAGGGCCTGCCGCTGACGCCGGGGGTGGAGAGGGCTCAGGCCCCGGGGCGACAGCCCATGACGGAGACGCGGCACAGGTCGACATGACGTCGACGCACCAGCACCCCCCGACGGCTCACACCGAGATTCCTAGCGGAACCGTCGGCGCAGGCCAAGGGCTCAGCAGGGCTGCCGCGCGATCGGTGCGACGGCGATCACTCACGGCCCCGGATCACTCACGGTGCGGAGCCCGCACACCCCCGAACGCGAGGCGCACGAGACGGCGCGCGGCGTCGGGATCGGCGGTCACCGTCGACAGCGAGCACGCGAGGGCGAGCACGTCGTCGGTGGCGACGCCGTCGCGCAGGGCGCCCGCGTCCTTCGCCCGGTCCACCAGGCGCGCCGCCGCGTCCCCGATGAGCCCGTGGCACGTGTCGCGCTCGTCGATGTGCCCGTCCGGACCGGCGAGCAGCGCGTCCGTGACGCCCTTCGTGGTCGCCGAGTAGGCGGCGAGCTCCTCGAGCCAGGTCTCGAGATCGGCCCCCGGGTCCCCGTCGAGCGCCTCGGCCCGCTCGCACAGGCGCACCACGCCGTCGTGGAACACCGCGTCGAGCAACGCGCGCCGCGATGGGAAGTGCCGGTGCAGCGTCGCGGAGCCGACGCACGCCCGTCGCGCGATCGCCTCGAGCGAGGCCTGGGCGCCGTCGCAGCCGACGAGGTGGCGCGCCGCGGCGAGGATCTGCTCGCGGTTGCGCCGGCCGTCAGCACGCATGTCCCGGACCCTCCCTCGCTCGACAACCGGGGTACCACCCCATATCGTAGGCCACACCAAATGGAGGACCACCCCACTTCACGGAGGACGTGCTGATGAGCGAGTTCGTGCTGGTCACGGGAGCGACGGGTCGGCAGGGCGGTGCCGTCGCGCGGGCCCTGCTCGAGGCCGGGGAGCCGGTGCACGCGCTGGTCCGCGATCCCGGCGCCCCCCGCGCCGCCGACCTCGCCGCCCGCGGCGCGACGCTCGTGCGCGGCGACCTCGACGACCCGGAGTCGCTGGTGGCGGCGTTCGACGGTGCGCGCAGCGTCTTCTCGGTGCAGATGCCCGACCTCGAGGATCTGCTGGGCGACCGCGAGATGCGCCACGCCCGCAACACCGCCGCGGCGGCCGTCAAGGCCGGCGTCGGGCAGATCGTGCACACCTCGGTGTCGGGCGCCGGGGGCACCGAGCCGGTGGACGAGGAGCGGTTCGGGGCGCACATGGGCCACTACTGGCGCAGCAAGGCCGCCGCCGAGCAGGCCGTGCGCGACGCCGGCGTCGAGCGCTGGACGATCCTGCGGCCGGCGACGTTCATGTCGAACTTCGTGCGACCGTCGTTCTACTTCGCCGACGGCACCTCCGACCGCCTGCTCGTCGTCACCGACCCCGACGCGCCGCAGCCCTTCGTCGCGACCGAGGACATCGGGTCGGCGGGCGCGGCGGCGGTGCTCGCGCCGGGGCGGTTCGATCGCGTCGAGCTCGAGCTGGCCGGCGAGATGCTGAGCTTCCGGGAGGCGGCGCGCACCCTGAGCGAGGTGTGGGGCGGCGAGATCACCCTGCCCGCGTCGGTCGAGCAGGCCCGGGAGTGGGGCGCGCCGGAGCACTACCTGGTCTCGCAGCAGTTCGTCACCGAGCACCCGCAGCCCGCGCGCCCCGAGTTCGCCCGCGCCCTCGGCCTGCCGACCACCCCGTTCGCGACGTGGGCCTCACGGGCTGTGTGAGTCAGCGGCGCAGGAAGCGGCGGGCCAGGAGGTTCCCGACGCCCTGGGCGGCCTGCACGATCACGATGATGATCACGACGGTGACCAGCGTGACCGGCCAGTTGAACTGCTGGTAGCCGTAGCTGATCGCGAAGTCGCCGAGGCCCCCGCCGCCGACGTAGCCGGCCATCGCCGACATGTCGACGACGGCGATGAAGATGAACGTGTAGCCGAGCACCAGGGGCGCCAGCGTCTCGGGAACCACGACCCCGAGCAGGATCCGCAGCCGCCCCGCTCCGCTCGCCCGCGCCGCCTCGACGGCGGCCGGGTCCACCGAGAGCAGGTTCTGCTCGACGATGCGCCCGATGACGAAGGTCGCCATCGCGACCATCGGGAAGAGCACCGAGCGCGTCCCGACCGTCGTCCCCATCACCGCGAGCGTCAGAGGCCCGACGGCGGTGATGAAGATGATGAACGGGATCGGCCGCACGATGTTGACGGCCACGTTGAGCAGGCCGAACACCACCGGCTGCGGGAAGAGCCCGTCGCGGCGTGTGGCGTGCAGCCCGAGGCCCAGCGCCAGCCCGAGCAGGCCCGCGATGACCATCGTCCAGAACACCATGTAGACGGTCTGGGCCAGCGAGAGCCAGAGCTGGGGGCCGAGCACCGACCAGTCGGTCATGCCGGTTCCTCCACGCGGGCGTGGGCGGCGAGATCCGCGACGAGCGCGTCGACGGCGGCGGGGTCGCCCTCGAGCGCGTAGGTGATGCTGCCGACGGGACGTTCCGCGAGCTCCGAGATCCCGCCGTAGACGATCACCGCCCGCACGTCGCGGTGGGCGGCGAGGGCGTCGGTGACGGCCTCCTGCTCGCCGTCGTCGCCGACGCCGACGGTGACCAGGCGTCCGGGGAAGCGCCGCCGCAGGCGCGCGACGGTCTCCGGCCCGGGGCGGTCACGCAGCGCGCCGTGCACGAAGCGGCGGGTGGCGTCCTCGCGCGGCGCGGAGAACACCGCGTGCACCGTGCCCTCCTCGATGACCCGGCCGTCGGCCATCACGACGACGCGGTCGCACAGCGAGCTGACGACCTCCATCTCGTGGGTGATCACCAGGATCGTCGTGCCGAGCTCGCGGTTGACCCGGCGCAGCAGCGCCAGCACCTCGCGCGTCGTCTCCGGGTCGAGCGCGCTGGTGGCCTCGTCGGCGACGAGCACCGACGGCGACGTCGCGAGCGCGCGGGCGATCCCGACGCGCTGCTTCTGCCCGCCCGACAGGCGCGCCGGGTACTGGCGCGCCTTGTCCGCGAGGCCGACGAACTCGAGCAGCTCGGTGACCCGTGGGCCGCGGCGCTCGCGGGACCACCCGGCGATGCGCAGGGGGTACGCGACGTTGCCCGTGACCGTGCGCGAGGACAGCAGCCCGAACTGCTGGAAGATCATGCCGACCTCGCCGCGCAGCTCGCGCAGGCCGCGCTCGCCGAGGGACGAGGTGTGGTGCCCCCGCACCCACACCTCGCCCTCGGTCGGGAGGGCGAGGGCGTTGACGAGCCGCGCGAGCGTGCTCTTCCCCGCCCCGGACCACCCGATGACGCCGGTGATCGAGCCCTCCTCGATCTCGAGGTCGACCCCGTCGAGAGCCCGCACCGGGCCGGCCCCCTTCGGCCCGGGGAAGGTCTTGCCGACCTCCCGGAAGCTGATCACCGGCGCCACGGATCAGCCGCCCGCCTGCGTGGCGGCCTGCCGCAGCTGCTGCTCGGCGGCCTGGAGCTCGGCGGCCGGGGTCGTCACGAAGACGCCGCTGGCGCCGAGGTCCGCGCGCGCCGCCTCGATGACCTGCGGGTCGTGGTACAGCGCGGCCAGGCGCTGGTAGGTCGGGTTGTCGCGGTCGGCGCCCCGGGCCACGAAGGCGTTGATGTACGGACGCGACGAGGGGCTGTTCGGGTCGTCCTTGAACAGGACCTGGTCCTCGCGCAGGTTCGCGGCGGTGGCGTAGTTGTTGTTGACCACGGCGCCGTCGACGCCCGCGAGGTTGGCCGCGGTCTGCGCCGCGTCGATCGGGACCACGGTGACGCGCGAGGTCGCCTGGTCGATCTCGGCGGGCGTGGAGTTCGCGCTGCCGCCGCCGCGCAGCGTGATCAGGCGAGCGGCCTGGAGGACGAGCAGTGCCCGGGCCTGGTTGGTCGGGTCGTTCGGGATGGCGATGCGCCCGCCGGCCGGGATGGCGTCGACGGTCGGGTACTTCGTCGAGTACAGCGGCAGCGGGTAGACAGCGGTCGCGCCGATCGGCACCAGGTCGCCGTTGTTCTTGGCGTTGTAGTTGGCGAGGTACTGCAGGTGCTGGAACTCGTTGAGCTCCAGCTGGCCCTGCGCGAGCGCCGGGTTGGGCTGGTTGTAGTCGGTGAAGTTGACGAACTCGACGGTGATGCCCTCGGCGCGGGCACGGTCGGCGTAGACGCGCCAGTAGTTCTCGGCGGCGTCGGCGACGCCGATGCGGACGGTCTGGCCGTCGCCCCCGGACGACTCGCCGGGCGCGGAGCATCCGACGGCGAGCAGGAGGGCGGCGACGAGGACGAGGACGGGACGGAGTGCTCGGGGCACGGGAGACCTCTCGGGAAGGCGCGCGGACGTGCGCGAGGACCGGGCCGCGAGGGGCCCGGGGCGGATCGGGACGGGCGGGCGGGAGCGGGGAACGCTCAGCGGCCGGGGCGACAGCCCATCGCCGGGGTGCGGCACAGGTCGACGTGACGCCGACGCACCAGCACCTGCCTCCCGATCACGGCGGCAGGTCTACACGAACGGGGCACGGGGGTCCAAGCGACTGTGATCCACCCCGGCCTCCATGTGAGCGAACTTTGGGGCTGTAGCCCCGAAGTTCGCTCACGTAGTCGCGGTGAGGCCCAGACGCGAGGCCTCGCCGAAGTCGTCGTCGATCAGCACGACGTCGCGGCCGGCGCGCGCGAGCACCCCGGCCGCGATCCCCGCCCGGTAGCCCGACTGGCAGTGCACCCACAGCGGCGCCGGCGGGAGGTCGTCGACGCGGCCGGGCAGCTCGTGCAGCGGGACGTTGGTCGCGCCCCGGATCGCCTCGCCCGCGAACTCGTCGGCGCGGCGCACGTCGAGCACCTGCACGTCCTCGCCCGCGTCGGCCAGCTCGGCGAACGTGGCGACCGGGAACGAGGCCCGGCGCTCCGGCGGCGCCAGCTCCTCGGGGCTCCCGGCGGCGGCACCCGCGAGGTGGTCGATCCCGATCCGCGCCAGCTCGCGGCGCGCCTCGTCGATGTCGTCGGGCTTCTCCGCGAGCAGCGTCAGCGGCGCGCCCCAGGGCACGACCCAGCCCAGGTAGGTGGCGAACGACCCCTCGAGCCCGATGCCGACCGCACCCGCGACGTGGTCGGCGGCGTAGGCGCGACGCGCCCGCAGGTCGATCACCCACTCCCCCGCGGCGAGCCGCCGCCGCAGGATCTCGGCGTTGGCCGGCGCCACCGCCCCGGTCGGCAGCGATCCCGGGCCGGCGAGGTTCTCCGGCGACACGTGCGCGTAGTACGACGGGTACGCGGTGAGCCCGCTCGCGAGCCGGTGCACGAAGTCGTCCTCGTCGTCGACGGTGAGCGCGAGGTTGCCCTCCCGCTCCTGCGCGATCGTGCTCTCGGTGGCCCCCGAGGTCGGCGCCGACGAGCAGAAGCTGCCGAAGCCGTGGGTCGGGAAGATCCTGGCCCGCTCCTCGAGGTCCGCGGCCAGCGACCGCGTCGAGCGGTACTGCGCGCGGGTGAGCTCGTCGGTGCGGTCCGGGTCGACGAGGTCGGTGCGCCCGACCGTCCCGAACAGCAGCGACCCGCCGGTGAACACGGCGGGCGGCTCGTCGTCGGCGCCGTCGACCACGTACGCGAGGTGGGTGTCGGTGTGGCCGGGGGTGGCGCGCACGCGCACGGTCAGGCTGCCCGCGGTGAGCTCGTCGCCGTCGGCCACGGCGACACGGTCGAACGCGACGTCCTCGTCGGCGGCGACGGCGTAGCGCGCGCCCGTGCGCCGCGCGAGCTCGAGCCCGCCGGTGACGTAGTCGTTGTGGACGTGGGTCTCGACCACCAGCGCCACGGCGAGCCCGTGCGCGGCGAGCACGGCCTCGACGCGGTCGAGGTCACGCTGGGGGTCGACGACCACGGCCGCGACGCCGTCGTGGGCGACGTAGCTGCGGTCGCCGAGCGACGGGGTCTCGATGACTTCGACGGCGACCACGGGGGTCCTCTCTCTAGCGCGGCGCGGGGGCGGCGAACGGGTCGGCGGGGCGGTAGCCGTCGGCGTACTCGACGTCGGCGTCGCGCAGCCGGTCGGTGGTCCACGTGTTCCACAGCGCCCCGGCACGCTCGGCGCCGAGCTGGGCGCGCAGCGGGTCGCGGGCCTGGTCGGGCGTCAGCGGGCTACCCGCCCGCATGCCGGTGATCTGCGCGACCACCCACGCCTGCTGCAGGGGGACGGGGCCGACGAACGATCCCGGCGCGGCGGTGAACACCGCGTCGGCGAGGCCCGGGTCGAGCGCGGCGACCTGGTCGCGCACGAGCAGCCCGAGGTCGCCGCCGGCGCCCCGGGTGCTCTGGTCCAGCGATCGCGTGGCCTCGACGGCCGGGTCGGCGCCGGCCTGCAGGCGGGCGAGCGTCGCGTCGGCGTCGTCGCGACTGCTCAGCACGATCGCGCGCACCTGGCGCTGCTCGGGGGTCGTGAGCGTCGCGCGGCGCTCGTCGTAGGCGCGGGCGACGTCCTGGTCGGTCACCGGCGGCACGTCCCGCACGACCTGCTCGTAGAGCCGGGAGGTCACCATCTGCCGGCGGACCTCGTCGAGCACGTCGCGCTCGCCGATGCCGACCTGCGACAGGCGGGCGAGGAAGTCGTCGCGGCCCGCCGGGAAGCTGCGGGTGACGAGCTGGTCGAGCTGGCCGGACACCTCCGCCTCGGACACCGTGATCCCGCGCGCGGCGGCCTCGCCGACGACGACCTCGCTGACCGCGACGGCCTTGGCGGTATCGCGGCGGAACGTGTCCCGGCCGGCGTCGTCCCCGGGCGGCGCGATGCCGTAGAGGGCGCCGTAGAGCCGTACGCGCTGGTCGAGGGCCTGCTCGGTGACGACACCGTCGGCGACGCGCAGGGCGGCGTCGTCGGGCAGGGCGGTCGCCCAGCGGTACACCGCGAACCCGGCGCCGGCGAGCAGCGCGAGGACGAGGACCGCGGCGACGGCGCGCCGCGTCCACCGGCCGCCGGGGACGCGGGCGGCGAGGGCGGCGGCGCGGGTGCGGGCCGTCGTGGCCAGCAGGCGGGCGCGGGAGGGCCGGTCGGGTTCCGGTTCGGCGTCCGTCTCGGCGTCGGGCGCCGGGCGCGGGTCGTCGAGCGCGTCGAGCTCGCTGACGGGGCCGGTGCTGTCGGTGGTGGCGGTCTCGTCGTCCAGGGCGTCGAGCTCGGTGAGGACGGGAGCGTCGGTGTCGGTCGTGGTCACGCCGGTACCTCCGTGCGGACGGGGTCGGGGGTCGCGTCGGTGCGGTCGGGTGGTGGGGTGCGGCGCGGGGTCGGCGGACCCGTGACCAGCAGCGCCGCGAGGTAGGCGAGGACGACGCTCACGGTGAGGACCAGCGCGAGGTCGCGCAGGACCCAGAGGCCGGAGACCGCGAGGGCCGCGTAGCCGACCGCCGCGGTGGCCGCCGCGACGGCGACGCTGCGGCGGTGCCTCGCTCCGGCGTCGAGGCGCAGGAGCACGACGAACTCGCTCGCGCCCACCGCGACCAGCGCGCCGAGCGCGACGGTCAGCGTGGTCGGCTCGGTGCCGGTGGCCGCCATGAGCGCGAAGCCCCAGCCGGTGGCGAGCAGCGCCGCGAGCACCGCGCGGACCGCGTCGCCGCGGCGTCGCAGGCCGATCGCGAGCACGAGGCCCGCCGCCGCGATGCCGGTGAGGTTCGCCAGGTAACGCTCGGCCGAGATCGCCCGGTAGCCGTCGGCGGCCGCGACGGGCAGGCCGGCGAGGTCGGCGGTGTAGCCGGGCGGGGGTGGCGGGAGCTCCGCGCGCACGGCGTCGACGAGGTCGGCCTGCGCGCCGAGGTCGTCGTCGAGGCGGACCCCGACGATCGTGAGCGCGAGGTGCCCGTCGGGCGTCGACACGGCGTCGCGCAGGTAGTCGGGCAGGAGCGCGACGCCGGCGCGGATCTGGCCGGCGGTCGGGGTGTCGCCGAGGAAACCGAGCTGGTCGGACAGGCTCACGACCGGTCGCACGCGGTCGCCGTGCGCGGCGAGGACGCCCCGCGACGCGGCCCGCGACCAGGCGAACGCCTCCGGGGAGAGCACGTCGGGCCCGCGCAGCACGATCGACAGCTCGCCCGACGACCCGAGCGTCCGGTCCACCGCGCGCGCGTCCTCGAGCTCGGGGACGCCGCGGGCGAGGTCGAGGGGGTTCGCGGTCACCCCGAGCCCGCCGAGACCGATCCAGCCCCCGGCGGCGGCGAGGACGAGGGCGACGATCCCGAGACGCCCCGGCCACGGGCGCCTCATGATCGACGGAGGATTTCGGACACTGGGTGTCTGCGACGCCACGTCGCTGACATCGCGAGGCGCCCAGCGGCGCAGGGACAGGGCGGCGAGGACGGTGAGGGCGAAGCCGAGGCCGAGCACCACGCCGAGCTGGCGCACGAACGGCAGGGGCGACACCGCGAGCGCGCCGAACCCCGCCGCCGCGGCGAGGCCGAGCGCGACCACCGGGCGCCGGTCGCGGGCGCTCGCGAGGTAGAGCACGAACGAGGTGCCGACGCCCAGGAGCGCCGGCAGCAGCGCCAGCGCGCCGAACGACAGCGGCACGCCCGCCCAGCCCGCGGCGGCGGGCACCACGCTCGCGCCCAGCGCCGAGACGCCGAGCGGCCACACCACCGACCGCACCCGCTGCCGGCGCGACCCGCCCAGCGCGGGCACCAGCCAGAAGCGCGCGGCGACGACGAGCGCGACCAGCCCGGCCACCAGCGGCAGGTCGCGGGTGACGGCGCGGGCGAGCCCGGAGGTCACCGCGGGCACGCCCGCCACCGTCACCTCGGCGGCGAGGCCCGCGCCGGACGCCTGCGCGCGGATCGCGTCGACGAGCGCCGCGGTCCCGGCCTGGTCGAGCCCGGCGCGGGGGCGCACGAGCACGGCGACGGTGTCGGCGGTGGGCACCACGAAGCGCCACCGCGGCTTCGGCGCACCGTCGGGCTCGAGGATCGCGGCGCGGACGAAGTCGGGGTTGCGCAGCGTCGGCACGCCCGCGGGCAGCGCCGAGACCACCAGCGGCGCGTAGCGCCGGTCCACCGCGGCCGCGGCGTCGTCGCCGGCGCGCGCGGCGTCGGCCGGGGCGGCCCCGCCGCGCCCGGCCTCCGCCCGCGCCGCCTCCCGGGCACCGTCCCGGCGCCCCGCGATCTGCGCCAGCAGGCCGCGCGCCGACCCCACGACCTGGTTGAGCACCGTCGCCGGCCCGTAGACGGCGGCGACGTCCGGGGTCTTCGCGAGCCCGCCCTCGAGGCGCAGGAGCCGCAACAGCTGGTCGGGGTCGGCGAGCAGCCCGGCCGGCACGGGCGAGCGCGCCAGCACCACCACCGGGTCGCCGCCGACGGCCGCCGCGGCGTCCGCGGTGGCCTGCACCGACGGCGCGCCCGCGGGCAGGAACTGCTCGGTCCCGGTGTCCACGCGCAGCTGCGCGAGACCGCCTCCGATCCCCGCGACGACCGCCAGCAACAGGACGGCCGCGACGACGCGCGCCCTCACTCGCCGTCCCGCTCGACCCGCGGGAACGGCCCCTGCGGACCGCGGTCGTCGAGGCTGCCGGGCGCCGGGTAGGCGTTCTCGCCCGCGATGACGCCGGTCGGCAGCTGCAGCGGGTTCGGCCGCAGCGCGTACGGGTTCTCCACCGCCTGCAGCGGGATGTAGATCTGCCCGTCCGCGGTCGGGTGGTCCATGCCCGCGGCGAAGTTGGCGAAGAACTGCCCGGCCTCCGGGCCGTACGGGCGCAGGTAGCGCAGCGCCGGGTTCAGGTCGCGCAGCATCTCGGTGGCCGGCCCGACGAACGCCCGCACGTCGGCGCCCGTCGCCGGGATCCGGTCGAGCGTGGCCGGCGCCCGGTCGAGCACGCCGTCGAGCGAGGGCAGCAGCCCGCGCAGGTCGCGGGTGGTCGCCGGCAGCTCGAGCAGCGCCGCCCCGAGGTCCGGCGCGGCGCGGTTCAGGTCCGCCGCCACCGGCGCGAGCGAGCCCGAGAGCCGCGAGAGCTCCCCGGACGCGGTGCGGGTGCTGGCGAGCAGCCCGGGCAGGCGCCGCACGCTCGCCTCCAGCGCCTCGCGCTGCCCGGCGGTCGCCGCGGTGACCCGGTTCGCGTCGCGCACCACCTGCGCGATGCGCCCGCGGTCGGTGTCGACCGTCGCGAACACCGTGCCGAGCTCGTTCGACAGCCGCGTCAGGTCCTGCGACTGCGCCGCCAGCGCGTCGAGGGCGTCGCCGCCGTGGTCGCCGAGCCGGGTCAGGCCGGTGACCAGCCGTCCGATGTCCTCGCTGCGCCCCGCCGTGCCCTCGCCCGTCGCGCGCAGCATCGATCCCAGCGACGCCCGCGTCGGCTCGTCGAGCCCCTGCAGGACGTCGCGCAGGTCCACCGACGGGCGCACCCCGGACGGCGGCAGCACCGTGCCGCTGTCCAGGGGCGGGCCGGTGCCGTCGACGACGTCGACGTAGTACTGGCCGGCGAGCGACTTCTCCGACACGCGGATCGACGCGCCCTCGTGCAGCGGCACGGCCTCCTCGTCGAAGCGCAGCTCGAGCCGTCGTCCGCCGGGTGCCTCCGTGATCCGCTCGACCACCCCGACCCGGACCCCGGCGATCTGCACGTCGGCGAACGGCACGAGGTTGCGCACGGTGTCGACGTCGGCGGACACCGCGTAGGCGCGGTCGGAGGTGAAGAACGGGACCTTCACGCCGGTGAACGACCACATCCAGGCCAGCACCAGGACGACCGCGAGCGTGAACGCCACGACGACGGCCAGCCGGCCGTGGCCGACGGCGGAGGCGGGAACCTTGATCGCCTTCATCGCGGCCCTCCCGAGCCGGCCGCGGGGTAGGGCCCGAGCGGGCTCTCCCCGTCGCGGTAGGTGTTCGTCCCGGCGCGGGCCGGGGGCAGCGCGCCGTCGGGCTGGGTCAGGTCGAGCGAGAGGTGGCCGCGGCCGATCCGGCGCCCGCCGGGCTCGCCGACGCTGAACACGGAGTTGGTGTTGGTGAAGAAGGCCTGCAGGTCGTACATCCACGGCGCGACCTGCGCGGTCGCGTCGTCGGCCCAGCGCGACACCGGGCGCACGTCCTCGAGGGTCCCGCGCAGGTCCGTGACCGCCGGCCGCAGGTCGGCGAGCACGGGGCGGGCCTCGCCCACCACCGGCGCCGCGCGTCCGGCGACGTCGCGCAGCGAGCCCGCGGTGTCCCCGAACCGCGCCAGCGCCGAGGGCAGCTCGGGGGCGGCCGCGCGCAGCTCGTCGAGGGTGGGATCGAGCTCGTCGGTGAGCGTCGACGTGCTGGCCAGCGCGCGGCGCAGGTCCTCCGAGAGACCGGGCAGCTGCTCGAGGGTGCGCGCGAGCTCGTCGTCGCGGCGGGTGAGCGTCGCCAGGGTCGCCTGCGTGGAGTCGAGCAGCGAGGTCAGGCGGGCGTCGTCGCGCCCCGCCGCGGTCGCGACCCGCGAGAGCGTGCCGACCAGTCGGCGGATGTTGTCCCGGCGCTCGGCCAGCGCGGTGACCACCGGGCGCAGCCGGTCGAGGGTCGCGCTGGTGGCGTCGAGCCCGGCCGGCAGCGCCTGCGGGGCCCGGGCGAGCGCTTCGTCGGACTCCGAGATGAGCGCGGTCATCGCCGTGCGGGAGCGCTCGTCGAGCCCGCCGAGCGCCTCCTCGACCTGCACGGGTCGCTGGGTCTGGGTCGCCGGCAGGACGTCGTCGGCCCCGAGCTCCCGCCCCGGCGGGCCGCCCGGTGCGAGCGACACGTACATCTCGTTGAGGGGGTTCTTCGGCCGCAGGACGGCCCGCGCGTTGTCGAAGATCGGGTGCCCCGGTTCGATCGACAGCGTCAGGATCGACGTGTCGTGGTCGGTGGCCTCCGCGTCCTCGATGAGCCCGACGGGCACGCCGGCGATCCGGACCTCCTGCGAGTTGCCCGGGCTCACGGCGACCGCGTCGGTCACCTCCACCTTGATCTCGCGGTACCCGCTCCACGGGGGCACGACGTTCAGCTGCGACAGGATGATCACGGCCGCGGTGACGCCGAGGGCGGCGACGCCCACCAGCACCAGGACGTCACGGCCGAGCCCCGGCACGCGGCGCAGCCGCCGCCACGTGCGGCGCAGGGACGTCCGCGCGCTCATCGCCCGCCCCCGAGCGGGAGACCGAGCGGGCTCGGTCCGCCCCGGTCGCCACCGCCCTCGGCGCCACCGGGCAGCAGGGGCGGCCCGCCCTCGCGCGAGAGCCGCTCCAGCAGGCCGTCCAGCCCGCCCGGGGCGTTGAGCAGGGATGCCGTGCCGAGACCCGGCTGGAAACTGATCATGCCGGCGTTCCCGTCGTAGGTCTTGATCGTGCCGTTGAGGTTGGTCAGCGCGTAGCCGAGCTCGGCGTAGAGCGGCTGACCGGTCCCCCCGCCGCCCGGATACTTCGGCCCCTGACCCTCGAACGGGGCGTTGAGGGCGCCCAGGATCGGACCGTTGACGCGCCCGAACACCGGGTCGGCGACGTCGTCGAGCACCCGGGAGCCGGTCCGCGTCGTGGGCACGAGGTCCTCCACGAGCGGGCGGGCGTCGTCGAGGGCCGGGCGCAGCTGCGCCAGGAGCGCGCGGGTGTCGACCAGCGCCGGGTCGAGGTCGGCCAGCAGCGGGTCGAGCTCGCGCACCGCCGGGTGGATGTCCTCGGCCGTCGGCGGGATGCGGTCGAGGGTGCCCGACAGGTCGCCGGCGCCGCGGTGCACCGCACGCAGCGTCTCGGGCATCGTCGCGACGGTGTCGGCGACCGGCCGGCTCTCGCGCGCGAGGACGTTCGCGGTCGCGCCGAACGACTCGACCACCTCGGCGAGCTGGCCGTCGCGCGCCGAGAGCACCCTCGCGGTGCTGTCGAAGTCCGTGACCAGCGCGGCGAGGTCGGTGTCGGGGCGCTCGCCGCGCAGCGCGTCGAGCACCTGCCCGGCCGGCACGAGCGTGCGCGGGGCCGTCGCCAGCAGGTCGCGGATCGGCTCCCGTCCGGGGCGCAGGGTGTCGTCGAGCAGCCCGAACGTGCGCTGCAACGAGCGCTGCGCGTCCGGCGGGATCGCCGCGAGCACGGCGTCCAGCTCGACGGGCGTGGTGGTGCGCTCGGTCGGGATCCGCCCGCCCGCGGGCTCACCCGGGCCGCCGCCCGCCACGAGGGCGACGTAGTACGTGCCGCCCAGCACGGTCGTCGGGCGGATGTCGGCGCGCGGGGCGGTGCCCAGCTTCTCGGCCGCCCCGGGGTCGAGCTTCAGGGTGATGTCGACGCGGCCCGGGCCGATCTGCTCGACGTCGGCGACGACGCCCACCGGCGTGCCCGCGATCTTGACCTCGCTCCTGTCGGCCTCGAGCTTGTAGTCGCGGGCGGTCTCGAGCACGAGCTCGTCGCCGGGCCGCAGGGTCGTGACCAGCGAGGTCTTCGCGAAGACGAGCCCGAAGACGGCGACGACGACGACCACCAGCAGGAGACCGGCGCGGACGGGGGTCGGCTTCATCGGTCGCCTCCGGGCACGAGCGCGCCGTTCGAGTCCCGATCGTCCGAGGCGGTCCCGGGCTCGGGGTAGGGGTTGGTCGGGGCGTCGCCGAGCCCGCGAGGCAGGCCGGACAGCGACGCCGGCCCGGGCGCCGACAGGAAGATCCGGAACTGGTGCCGGAACCCGTCGTGGCTGGTGTTCAGCCTGCTGAACGTGCGGCTGAACAGGGCGATGTCGGGCGTGTAGCGCGAGAGCACCGACAGCGGCTCGGCGGCGTTGCGCAGCCCCTCGCCCAGACGCGGGACGAACGGGCGCGCGGCGGCGAGGGTCTCGGTGAGGTCGGCGAGCGCGGGGTCGGCGCGGTCGGCGACGTCGGGCACCTTCCGCAGCGGGCCGACGGCCTCCCGCAGCGTGCCGCGCAGGTCCGGCGTGCCGTCGCCGAGCGCGGCGGCGCCCGGTCCGAGCGTGCGCATCGCCGAGCCGGTGTCGGCCAGCGGCGCGTACAGGTCGTCGGCGGCGGTCCGCAGCGCGGGCAGCGTGTCCGCGGCCTCGCGCACCGTGCCCCCGAGCGGCTCGCCGCCGTCGGTGGAGAGCGCGTCGAGGGTGTCGCGGCTCTGCGCGAGGAGCCCGGCGAGCTCGGCGGACGCGGGCTCGAGATGACCGGCGAGCGACGCGCCCGAACGCAGCGTCCCGGGCAGGTCGGCCGCGGGGTCGGCGAGCGCCCCGGAGACGGTGCCGAGGTCGTCGAGCATCCCGGGGGCGGCACCGACGAAGCGTCCGAGCCCGGGACCCTGCCCGGCGAGCCCGCTGCCGACGTCCCGCACGGTCGAGCGCAGGGCCTCCCGCGTCGGCACGTCGAACACGTCGAGCAGGTCGGCGAGGTCGTGGCTGGACTCGGTGCGCTCCACCGGCAGCACGCCCTCGAGCAGTGGCGCGTCGGGGCTGCCCGGGATGAGCTCGACGTACTTCTGCGCGAGCGCCGACTGGTCGCGGATCTCGGCCCGCGCGTCGGCGTGGACGGGCACGTCCCCGATCAGCGTCAGGGTCGCGACGGCCCGCCCGCCGGAGACGGTGACGTCGGAGACCTGCCCGATCCGCTCGCCGCCCCGGCGCACCTCGGAGTTGGTGTCGGTCTGCCCGATGTCTGCGAACGCGACGCGCACCGTGGTGGTGGGCTCGCCGGGCAGGTGGCCGCGGTTCGCGGTGAACACGACCACGAGCAGCAGGGCGGCGAGGACGAGCACGACCACGCCGACGATGAGGGTGCGGCGCCGCTCGGCGGCCGCGTGGGTCCCGGGACGGGAGGACGGGGCCATCAGCGACCGCCTCCGAGCATCTGGTCGACGAGGCCACGCTCCTGCTCGGGCGAGAGGCCGGTGGCGTTGTCGCCGCCCGTTCCGGAACCGGCGGCCCCCGGTTCACCCCCGGGCACCGCGTCGGCTCCGGGCAGCGCGGGCAGGCTCAGCCCGCCCGGCGCGGCGGGGCACAGCGGCGCGTTCCCGGGGATCGTGCCCGGCGGCAGGGCGCCCGCGCCGATGTTGCACAGGGTGGTGGGGGTGACCACGGCGACCCCGCGGAAGTAGTGGGAGACGCCGTCGTAACCGCTGGTGGCCATCGCCCAGTCCGCGATGCCGCTCATCGCGAGCTCGAGGTTGCTGGGCACGCCGCGCTCGTGGGAGAGCACCGTCTCCCCGATCGGCCGCACCGACCCGGCGACCGAGCGCAGGTCGTCCGCGGCGGGACGCAGGTCGGCGACCGCCGGGCGGGCCTGGTCGAGCAGGGTGTCGAGGCGGTCGATCACCGGGGGCAGCGCGCCGAGGGCGGGGTCGGCGGCGTCGGAGAACTCCCGCAGCTCCCGGCTCAGCGCGCCCAGGTCCCGGGTCACCGGGCGGATCGAGCGCAGCACGGGCGTGGTGGCGTCGGCGGTCCCGGCGAGCTCGCCCAGGGTGCGCCGGGTGGCCGCGACGGTGTCGGGCAGCGCGACGAGCGTCCGGTCGAGCGCCTCGCGCTGCGCGGCGACCGCGTCGACGGTGCGGCGCGTGGTGTCGACGAGCTCGTCGAGCGTGGCGCCGTCGCGGTCGGCCAGCGCCGCCGACACCCGCGACCCGTCGTCGATCATGCGGTTCAGTGCCGCGTTCTGGTCGTCGAGCACGGCCGTGAGGCGGTCGGTGCGCGCCAGCGCGGGGGCGAGCGCGTCGAGCGCGGCCGCGGCCTGCGGCCCCCGCCCGCGCAGGCCCTCGCCGAGCGTCGTGACCATCGACGCGAGCGCCGCGGCGGTCGGGTCGTCGAAGGTGTTGAGCACGTCGTCGACGTCCACGGCGCGCGAGGTGCGCTCCGGGCCGATGACGGCGGGGTCGTCGGCGGCCGGCGCCTGCGGGCTGCCCGGGGAGAGGTCGAGGAACCGCTCCCCCAGCAGCGAGACCGGCCGGATCGCGGCGGTCGCGTCGGCGTGCAGCTGCTGGGCCTCCGGTTCGACGTCCATGACGATCCGGGCGAGACGGTGCCCGCCGGGGGCGGGCGGGTCGAGGACGATCTCCTCGATCAGCCCGACCCGCACGCCGTACATCCGGACCTCGTTGCCCGCGCGCAGCGGGCTCGCGTCGGCGAACAGCGCCTCGACGCGTCCGGAGGGAGAAGCGGCCTCGCTGCGCAGCACGGCACCGGTGGTGGCGCCGACCAGGCCGACGGCCACGAGCAGCGTGAGGGCGAGACGCAGTGGGCGGGAGACGGGGCGGAGCGGAGCTCGACCCATCTCGTCGGTGCGGTTCATCGGGCACCGTCTCCGTTCGCGTCGGTCCAGGGCTCGCCGCCGGAGGTGCCGGGCGCCGGGCTGCGGTCGACCACCCCGCCGAACGGCGGCGCGGGGGGCTGGTTGTTCAGCGACGTCTGTCCGGCGGTGAACAGGGCGCGGGCGACGTGGCCGTTGGCGTCGTAGGAGGAGAAGAAGTTGCCCCAGTTGCCGAGGAACCCGGCGATCTCGGGGCTGTAGGGCCGCAGGAACGCGACCGCCGGCGACGCCTGCCGCACCGCCTCGGTGAGCTGCGGGACCGTGTGGTGCGTGCGGTCGAGCAGGCCGGGGGTGTCGGCGAGCAGCACGTCGGCGGCCTCGAGGGTCGAGCGCAGCTGTGCGGCGGTGGGGCGCAGGTCGGTCAGGACGGGGCGCAGGTTCGACGCCACCCCGGGCAGGCGCGCCGCGGCCGGGCGCAGGTCGTCGAGCACCGGCACCGCGGCGTCGGTCGCCGCAGGCACCCGGTCGAGGGCACCGCGGGCGGCGTCGAGGGCGCCCGGCAGCTCGGCGAGGCCGTCGGTGAGCTGCTGCTGGCGGGCCGCGACGGCGTCGGTCAGCGTCCCGAGGTCGCGCACCGTGCCCTCGACGGCGGCGCGGCGCTCGGCGAGCACGCCGGTGACCTGCTGGGCGTCGGTGATCAGCTCGCGGATCGCCGGCCCGTCGCGGCCGACGGCGTCGAGGACCGAGCCCAGCGCCTCGACCGTCGGGCCCGCCGTCCGCAGGGTCTCGTTGACGTCGCGCTCGCGGCCCCGCAGCGTGCCGTCGAGCTGCTGGACCGTGGACGCCAGGCGCGCGCGGGTCGGGGGGTCGAGCGCGCCGAGGACGTCCTCGAGCGTGACCTGCGCGGCGCCGGCCGGGATCAGCGCGCCGTCGGGCAGCTCGGCGGCGTCGGCGGGCCCGGGCTCGACCTGCAGGTAGCGCTCGCCGAGCACCGAGCGGGACTCGACGCGCACGACGGTGCCGGCGTGCAGCGGGAGCGCGACGTGCTCGTCGTCGGTGATCTCGACGGTGGCGATCGCCTGGTCGCCGCGGGCGGCGAGCTCGGCGATCTCGCCCGCCTGCTGCCCGTCGACCTCGACCGGCGTGCCCCCGGTGAGCCCGAGAGCGGAGGGCATGACGACCTGGAGTGTGTAGGGCGCGGCCACGGCGGTCGCGGCGGTGGCCACCCCGGCCGCGGCGATCAGCGTGACGAGGACGGCGAGCACCACGGTGGCGGTGCGGCGGTCGGCCATGGTCAGTCCATCCCGAGCGGGCCGTCGGACTCGCCGTTGAGGAACTGCCGCACGAACGCGTCGCCCGAGTCGAAGGCCTCGGCCGCCGGCCCGAAGTGCACCAGCCGTCCCTCGTGCAGGACCCCGACGTCGTCGGAGACCTTGCGGGCGGTGTGGATGTCGTGGGTGACCAGCACGTACGTGCCGCCCTGCTCGCCGTGGATCGACAGCACGAGGTCGTTGAGCAGGCTGGTGCGCACCGGGTCGAGCCCGGAGTCCGGCTCGTCGAACAGCAGGATCTCGGGCTCCATGATCAGGGCCCGGGCGAAGCCGGCCCGCTTGCGCATCCCGCCGGAGATCTCGTTGGGCGCCTTGCCGAGCGAGCTCTCCAGGCCCACCTCGCGCAGCCGCGCCATCACCTTCTCCTCGATCTCGTCCTCGTCGAGCTGCGTGTGGCGGCGCAGGGGGAAGGCGACGTTGTCGAAGAGGTTCATGGAGCCGAACAGCGCGCCGTCCTGGAACAGCACGCCGAAGCGGGTGCGCAGGGCGCGACGCTCGCGCTCCCGGAGCTGCCAGATGTCCTGGTCGAAGACCCGCACGCGACCCTCGTCGGGTTCGAGCAGGCCCATGATGTGCTTGAGCAGCACGCTCTTCCCGGTGCCCGAGGGGCCGAGCACGGTGGTGATCGCGCCCTCGGTGATGCGCAGGTCGAGGCCGTCGAGCACGGGGGTGCCGCCGAAGGACCTGCGCACGCCCTCGAGCTCGACGGCGGCCCCGGAGGTCTCGCCGCGCGGGAGGCGGGTGGTGGGTTCGTCGTGGATCGTCACGGTGGCGCTCCGGATCAGTTCGCCACGGGGGCGTTGGGGAAACCGGCCCAGAACAGCTGCTGGAAGAACAGCCCGACGAGGCTGACCAGGACCATGTTCACGACCATCGAGCGGGCGGTGCTCTGCCCGACGCCCACGGGCCCGCCGGTGGCCGTGAAGCCGTACCAGCAGCCGACGAGGACGACGACGACGCCGAGCGCCATCGTCCAGATCATGGAGAACAGCAGGTCGAGCGGGCTCTGGAACGCCCAGAGGACCTGCAGGAAGCCGCCGGGCGAGACCGACCCCAGCACCTGGGTGCCCATGAGGAACGCGCCGAGGTAGAGCAGGCCCAGCCCGACGATGAACAGGAACGGCATGACGATGATCGACGCGAGGACCCGCGTGCTGACGAGATAGGAGGCGGGGTCGACGCCCATCACCTCGAGGGCGTCGACCTCCTCGTTCGCGCGCATCGAGCCGAGCTCCGCGACGAACCCGCAGCCGACCTTGGCCGAGAGGATCCAGCCCCACATCTCCGGCGCGCACGTCCGCAGCCCGGCGTAGCCCGGGAAGATCGCGACGTAGCCGGAGGCCCCGAACTGGCGGGTCGTGTAGTGCCCCTGGACGGTGAAGATCACGCCGATCAGGAACTCCATGAACCAGATGACCAGGCCGCTGGAGACCACGAGGATCGCGCCCTGCCGGATCACCTCGGTCGGGAACGTGCGGGCGGCGTGCGGGATCGTCCGCAGCACCTGCCCCCAGAAGCGCACCATCGCCGCGGCGTTGGCCAGCAGCTCCGAGACCTTGCGCCCGACGGCCGACGGGTCGACCTCGACCTCGCGCGTGCTCATCGGACCGACCCCATCTCCGGGAACAGGCCGAGCGCGGTGAGGTTGACCGCGAAGTCGACGAGGAAGACGAGGACGAAGGACAGGACCACGGCCTCGTTGACCGCCCGGCCCACGCCGATCGAGCCGCCCCGGGCGGTCAGGCCCTTGTGGGCGCAGACGACACCGGTGACGAACCCGATCAGCAGGCTCTTGCCGACCGCGACGACCATCTCGACCGAGGTCAGGTTCTTGAACAACGTCTCCCAGTAGTCCGCGGCGGGGACGTCGCCGTAGGTCACCGTGCTGTAGAGCCCGCCGACGATGCCCATGACGAGGCTGACGGTCATGAGCAGCGGCGTGAGCAGCGAGATCGACAGCACCCGCGGCAGCACCAGCTCGCGCACGGGGTCGAGCCCGAGCACCTCCAGCGCGTCGATCTCCTCGCGGATGCGGCGGGCCCCGAGGTCGGCGCACAGCGCGGTGCCGACGATCCCGGCGACCACCATGGAGTTGATCCACGGCGTGAAGTCGCGGGTGTTGACGATGAAGAAGTACTGGCCGTAGCGGTACGCGGCGCCGAGCAGGTTGAGGAAGTTCAGCCCGAGGATGCCGATCATCAGCGCGAACGTGAACACCGCGAGCACCATCGGCACCGCCGACCGCGTCAGGACGCGGAACATCTCGTCGCGGGTCTCGGTCCAGTAGCCGCGCGGGTGCCGGACCGCGCTCCACACCACCTGACCGGCGAGCCGGGTCACGCCGCCGAGCTCGGCCACGCCGCGCGGGACCGCGCCGAGCACGGACCGCGACGAGCTGTTCGCACGCCACGTCGCCGCTCGGGCACGTTGTGTAGCCGTCGAGGAGACGGCGGCAGAGCCAGGAGAGTCCACGGGACGTCCTCGGGTGGGCCCGGGCGGAAGGGGGAGCGACCGGGGTGCGCGCGCAGGCGCCGGGAAGCGGGACGCGGCGATGCGTCCGCGGGGAGAGCGGGAGGGCCGGAGGGCCGGGCCGAGGATTCGGGGTCCTCGACGGGGAGCGATCTACGCGGTGCGGGTCAGCAACAACAGAAGGTGGACCCGAGGCGGCCGAGGTCGAGGTGCAGTCGCTGCACCAGACGGACCTTGGCCATGGGGCGGGAGCATGCCATGGTCCTCCGAACGGCCGTACAGGCCCCCTCACGTGGGGTTCACATCGGATCTCTCGGACGGGATGCGGCGCACGTCGCAGGCGGTTCACCTCGCGAGGAGGATCGGGCACGATGACCTCGTGCCCGGGACGCGTGCGCTGGATCGCGCCCGGCCCTCACGCGCCGGTGTGGCCCTGACCCGCCGCCGCCACCTCGATCACGCGCGTCTCGCGAGCCAGGCCTGTCGGGCCTGACCTCTCCCCCGCTCCGAGATCCGTTCGCGCCCGCCGGTCCTGCCGCGGGCACCCCATGCTTCGAGGACCCCTGTGAGCAGCACCGAGGACACCCCGTCGGTCGTCGTGGTCGGCAACGGCGCCGCCGGCACGCTCGTCGTGATCGAGCTCCTGCGCGTCGCGCGCGTGACCCGGCGCCCCCTGCGCGTCACGTGGGTCGGCGACGGCGCACCCGCCCGCGGCGTCGCGTACGCGACCGGCCGGCCCTGGCACCGGCTGAACGTGCCGGCGTCGTCGCTGACCCTCGCCGGCGCCGACCGGACCTTCCCCGACTGGCTCGCGGCCCGGGACTCCTCGGCGCTGACCGATCCCGACGACCCCCGCGACGACCGCGACGCCGAGTTCGCACCCCGCTGGGCGTTCGGGTCCTACCTCGCCGACACCCTGCTCGACGTCCGCGCCGCCACGGACCGCTCCCTCGTCGACCTCGAGGTCGTGCCCGGACGCGCGGTCGGCGCGACCATGCGCCCGCGCGGGGTCGACGTCGACCTCGCCGACGGACGCGCCGTGCACGGCGACCGCGTGGTGCTCGCCACCGGGCCCTTCGGCGTGGAGCGTCCCCCGGGCGCCACGGACGACGCGCTCGCCCACCCCGGGATGGTCGTCGACCCGTGGCGCGACGGCGCGCTCGACGCGTCGGGCGACCAGCGCGTCGTGCTGCTGGGCACGGGGCTGACGATGGTGGACGCGGCGCTCTCGCTCGCCCGCGCCGACCGCCGGGTGCGGCTGCTCGCGGTCTCCCGGTCCGGGTTCGCGCCGCGCGCCCACTCCCGGACCCCCGGCAGCGTCGTCGACCCCGTCGTCACCCCCGACGACGACCTGGGTCTCGACGAGATCGTCGACGCCGTGCACCTGCGGATCGCCGCCGCCCCCGACCGGTGGCGCGACGTCGTCGACGGCCTGCGACCGGTGATCCCGGGGCTGTGGCGCTCGCTGTCGCTCGACGAGCGGGCGCGCTTCCTCACCGAGCACGCGCGGCGCTGGGAGATCCACCGCCACCGGATGGCGCCGGCGGTGGCCGACGAGCTGCGGCACCTGACGGTCGCGGGCCGGCTGCAGATCCGGTCGGCGACCGTGCACGAGATCGACGCGGTCGGCGCCCGGCTCGTCGTGCGCCTGCGGGAGCCGACGAAGGGGGTGGACGACCTGGTGGAGGTGGACCGGGTCCTGTCCTGCGTGGGCGCGCAGGAGGACGTCACAGCGGTGTCGGACCCGCTCGTGCGCTCGCTGCTGCGTGAGGGCCACGCGCGCCCGCACCCGCTCGGCCTGGGGTTCGACACCGACCCCGACGGCGCCCTCACCGGTGCCGAGCGCCGGCTGTTCACCCTCGGCGCGACCCGCCGCGGCGACCTCTACGAGACCACCGCGATCCCCGAGATCCGCGACCAGGCCGAGTCCCTCGCCCGCCTCCTCGTCCCCGAACCGGCCCGGGCCGAACGAAGTATGTGAGTGAAATTGTGGGCTATAGCCCACAATTCCACTCACATACGACGGTCGGACTAGTCCTGGCTGTGCGGGATGGGCAGGTTGCCGGACAGGAGCCCGTCGGCGGGGGCGCCGACGAAGCCGTACACGGTCTCGATCCCGCTGTTCACCGGACCGCCGTCGAAGTACGGCTGCTCCGGCTGCTCGGCGCTCTCGACGCCCGCGCTGGTGTAGTCCGCGGGGTCGGTCGAGCCCTGGGGCTCCTCGGGGAGCAGGGGGTCCGCGGCGGCCGTGCCGGCCGGCGCGGCGAGCCCGGCGAGGCCCAGGGCGGCCGTGGCGGCGGCCCGGGCGATCGGGTGGGTGCTCATGATGGGTCCTCTCAGATCGGGCTGCCGTCGGCGAGCGTCCCGATGACGTCGCCGGGGGTGCTCAGGACGAGATCCAGCGGCGATGCCGGGGACAGGTCCCCAGTGGCCTGCTCCTCGGTGGCCTGCTCCTCGGTGGTCTGCTCCTCGGTGGCCTGCTCGTCGGCGTGCGCCGCACCGGGCAGGGCCACCGCGGCGGCGGCGCCGAAGGCCACGGCCAGGGCTGCACGTCGCACGCGTCGCGGATCGGTCACGGTCGTCCTCCTCGGGGTGTCTGCAGCGGTGGTCACTCGACCTCGCTGTTCTTGCCGAACTCGCCGGTCGAGAACGGCGGCTGGGTCAGCTGCCCCGCGAGCTCGCCGGCGTCCGCGGGCAGCACCGAGGTGACGCCGCCCGAGATCTTCGTGGTGCTCGCCGTGATGGCCGAACCGCTGGTCACGTTCTCGTCGGCGGGCAGCAGGACGTCGATCGTGGCGTTGCCGAGCGCGTCGGTGTCGATCGTCGACGAGCCGACGAAGTGCTCGCCCTCGCCGTAGCCCGAGGGATCGGGGTCGTCGTTGGCGTAGAAGTCGATCACGAAGGTCGCGTTCGGCTCGGTGTTGACCGTGCCGCGCGCGTGCGCGCGGCCGCCCTCGAGCGACGTGGTCGGGTCCAGGCGCACGAGGTTGTTCTCGTTGTTCGGGCCCGTGTCGAAGTCCGTGGGCTCGTCGAGGTTGGTGACGTTGCGGTCGTGCGGGGCGTTGCCCAGCCCGGGCGTGCGCTCGAACGGGCTCGCGAGCCCCTGCTCGGGGGTGCCGGAGTCGCCGTTGATGGCGATGCCGATGTCGTCGGAGCCGCCGTTGTCGTGATACGTGTTGAAGCGGATCAGGTGGCCGTCGGTGAAGTCCGTCGCCAACCGCTGGGTGCCGCCGATCACGACCCCGTCGTTGTCGTTGTAGGCGATCTCGTTGCCGAACCCGGGCTCCGTCGAGCGGTCCGGGCCGACGCCGATCGAGTCGTAGCGGGCGTCCTGCGAGATCTGGATGCCCGAGTCCTGCACCGCGGCCGGGTCGGTCGGCCCGGGCAGCGGCCCGTCGCCCTCGAGATCGGTGCCGATCCGGTTGCCGCTGACGCTGTTGTAGCTGGTGCCGGGCAGCTGGATCCAGACGCCGCGGGTCGCGTTGCCGGAGATGACGTTGCCGGGGTCGTCGCGCTCGGTGGCGCCGATGACGTTGCGCTGCGCGCCGGCCTCGACGATCACGCCGTTGCCCTGGACCAGGCTCGGTCCGGCGCTGCCGCGCGTCAGCACCGGGTCGCCCGACGCGCTCGGCCCGATGATGTTGTTGTCCACCGTGTTGGCCCGGGCGCCGCCGCCGCGGAGGTAGACGCCGGCGGTCCCCACCGGCACCGGGCTCTGCAGGTTGAGCCGGTTGCCGTTGCCGGACACGACGT
The DNA here is from genome assembly GCF_037400335.1 of Actinomycetospora flava. NCBI lineage: Bacteria > Bacillati > Actinomycetota > Actinomycetes > Pseudonocardiales > Pseudonocardiaceae > Actinomycetospora > Actinomycetospora flava. Next base: position 157,633 of record NZ_JBBEGM010000003.1, on the reverse strand, counting down.
TGCGGTCGGCCGCCGCGCCGCCGCCGACGGTGTTGCCCTGGCCGGTGACGAGCACGCCGGCCGTGCGGTTGGGCGCCGCGGTCTCGCCGTCGGCGTCGAGGCCGAGGACGTTGCCGGCGATCGTGTTGCCGTCGGACTCGACCTTGACGCCCGCGCCGTTCCCGGTGGCGACGGTGCCGGTGAAACCGTTGACGACGAGGCCGCGCACGGTGCTGCCGCCGCTGCCGTCGGCCAGGGTGAGCCCGTTGCCGGCGACGTCGTCCCCGCCGGCGATCTCGACGCCGAGCTCGGCGTCGCTGCCGGCGCTGCGCGTGTTCGGGGTGGCCCCGGGCTGGGTGTACCCGTCGACGGTGACGGGGTCGGTGATCTCGGGCAGCGGGCTGTCGACCGCGATGGTCCGCGGGCCGGCGCCGGGGATCGCGAACTCGATGCGGTCGGTGCCGCCGGAGTCGTTGGCGTCGGTGATCGCCTGGCGCAGCGATCCGGGGCCGGCGTCGGCGACGGTCGTGACGGTGTAGGTCGCGGCGCCGGGTGCGGCGAGGGCCGGGACCAGGGCGCCGGCGGCGGCGCCCACGCCGACGACGAGGGCGCCGGCGGCGATCAGACGGCCCGTGGGCCGTCGCGTGCGGTGGGTTGCCAAGACAGGAACCTCTCGGGGAGCTGGGGAGCAGGCACCCCGCGGCACACGTCACCTCGGGTGACGTGCGAGGGCGGGGAGCCGGGAGGGGCGTGACCCGGGGAACGGGACGACGCGGGGGATGCAGCGGGCCACGGGAATCAGGCCGCGCCCGGGGACCGTGAGCCGGTCGGGGAACGCCGGGCGCGGGGAGACCCGTCAGGAACAGAGCGCGCTGGAGATGCGCGAGAGATCCACGTGCCGCCGACCGGCGAGCAGGAAGTGGTTGCGCACGACCGGAAAGCTGACAGGCGGGCGGCCGCGGGTCAAAACGCGATCCGGCCCCGCCCGGACCGGTCGGTCGTCCCGGGCGGTCTCAGGCAGTGACGTGCGTCATGGTCCGAACGCCTGACCAGCGACTGGTCCGAGCGGATGAAGATCGTCAGCGTGCTCGGCGTCACACGGCCGTACCCCCTCGTTCGGGTGACCTTTCGGCTTGACACGACCGACCGATCGCTCGTCGACGCCGCGGTGATGCGCATCACACGAACGGGTGAGACCGCAGGTCGCGGGCTCGACACTGGGTGGTGGCCGGGGGGCCGCTCGTGGCGGGAGGAACCGATGACCGCAACCGTTCCGGCCGGCTCGTCGCCGACGGCCGAGCAGGGCCGCCTGGCCCACAACGCGCTCGGACTGCCGTCGGTGCTGTTCTGCATCGTGACCGGCGCCGCGCCGCTGACGGCGATGCTGTTCAACGTGCCCGTCGCCGTGAACGGCGGCGGCTGGTCCGCGCCCGCCGCCTTCGGCATCGCGACGATCGCGCTGACGATCTTCTCGGTCGGCTACATCGCCATGGCCCGCCGCGTCACCTCGGCCGGCGGCTTCTACACGTTCATCAGCCGCGGGCTGGGGCGCGTGATCGGCGTCGGCTCCGGCGTCCTCATCGGCATCTGCTACATGATCTTCACGGCCGCGGTCCTCGGAGTCATGAGCTACTTCGCGGCCACGACGGTCGAGGCGTGGACCGGGCTCGCCCTCCCGGCGTGGGTGTACATCGTCATCGGTCTCGCCGTGATGAGCCTGCTGGCCTGGTTCCACATCGAGCTCACCGCGAAGGTGCTCGGCGTCGCCCTGATCGCCGAGGTGCTCGCGCTGCTCGTGCTCGCCGTGGCCGTGTTCGCCCACGGCGGCGCGGAGGGCTTCTCGCCGTCCCCGTTCAACCCCGCGCAGGTGTTCGACAACGCGGGCGCGCTGCAGGTCTTCGGCTCCACGGCGGCCGGCATCGCGCTGTTCGCGGCCTTCTGGTCGTGGGTCGGCTTCGAGATGGCGCCCAACTACGCCGAGGAGTCCCGGGAGCCCCATCGGATCGCCCGGATCGCGACGTACGGCTCGGTGATCGGGCTCGGCGTCTTCTACATGATCGTGTCCTACGCCTTCGTCACCGGCTGGGGCCTGCTCGGCTCGGTCCAGGCCGTGTCCGACCAGCTGAACGGCGTCTACGCGTCGGCGTTCTACCCGCTCAGCGACCGGTTCGCCGGGCCCTGGCTGACGGTGATCATCGAGCTGCTGGCCGTCACGAGCTCGTTCGCCTGCGCCATGGCGTTCTACAACACCAGCGCCCGCTACCTGTTCGCGCTCGGCCGCGAGGGCGTGCTGCCCGGCGTGCTCGCCCGCACGTCGCGCCACCGCAGCCCGGGCGTCGCCGCCATGACCGTGACGACGGTCGTGGCCCTCTACTGCCTCGCCTTCGTGCTCTACGACCCGAGCACCGAGGCCGCCCTGGTCAAGCTCGGCACGTGGTCGCCGCTGCTCGGGGTGCTGGGCATCCTCGCGGTGCAGGCGCTGGTCTGCGTGGCGATCATCCGCTACTTCCTCACGACCGCCCGCGACGGCTTCGGGTGGTGGACGACGCTGGTGGCCCCGGTCCTCGGCTTCCTGGCCATGGCCGGCGCCTGCTACCTGCTCGTCGAGAACCGCGCGGCCCTCGCCGCCGCCGAGGGCGTGCCGTTCATCAGCGTCCTGCCGTGGGTCCCGCTCGTGATCTTCGTGGTCGGGGTCGCCATCGCCCTGTACTTGAGGGCCCGGCGGCCCGCGGTGTACGCAGGTCTCGGCCACTTCAGCCTCGCGGACCCCGAGCTCGACGACCAGACCGGCAAGGAGGTCACCCCGTGACCGCACTCGAGGAGCCCACGACCGTCGAGACCGGCCCGGGCCGCGTCCACCCGCTCGAACCGCTCTCCGGCGACGAGATCCGCGAGGCCGCCCGGCTGCTGCGCGAGCAGCGCGGCCTCGCCGACTCCGCGCGGTTCGTCTTCGTGACCCTGCACGAGCCGAGCAAGCAGGCCCTCGCCGGCGCCGCCCGCCTCGCCCGCGAGGCCGAGATCGTGCTCTACGAGCGGGCCGAGCGGCTGGTCTACGAGGCCGTCGTGTCGCTGACCGACGGCGAGGTCGTGTCCTTCGAGGCCCGCCCCGGCGTGCAGTCGCCCGTCACCGGCGAGGAGTTCTTCGCCTGCGAGGACATCGTGCGCGCCGATTCTCGCTGGCAGGAGGCCATGCGCCTGCGCGGGGTCACCGACCTCGACCTGGCCATGGTCGACCCGTGGGCGTCGAGCTGGACCGGGCCCGAGGACGACCCCGCGCGCCGGCGCATCCTGCGTCCGCTGACCTGGGTGCGCTCCGCCCCCGGCGAGCACGGCTACGCCCGCCCCGTCGAGGGCCTGATCGTGACCGTCGACCTCGACGCGCGCGAGGTCGTCGACGTGCAGGACCACGGCGTCGTGCCGTTCCCGCCGCAGCCGGGCAACTACGAGCAGCCCTGGATCCACGACCCGGAGAACGTGCCGCGGGTGGACGCGCTGCGCGAGGGCATCAAGCCCCTCGACGTCGTCCAGCCCGAGGGCCCCAGCTTCACCGTCGACGGCCACGCGGTCAGCTGGCAGCGCTGGCGGCTGCGCATCGGCTTCTCCCCCCGCGAGGGCGTGATCCTCCACCAGGTCACCTGGGACGACCGCGGCCGCATCCGGCCCGTCCTGAACCGGGCCTCGCTGGTCGAGATGTACGTGCCCTACGGCGACCCCGCCCCCACGCACCGGTTCAAGAACGTGTTCGACCAGGGCGAGTACGGCGTGGGCTGGCTCGCGAACTCGCTGCGGCTCGGGTGCGACTGCCTCGGCCACATCCACTACTTCGACGGCGTCGTCAACGACCAGGACGGCGAGCCGGCGGTCATCGAGAACGCGATCTGCATGCACGAGGAGGACGTCGGGATCGCGTGGAAGCACACCGACTTCCGCACCGGGGCCGTCGAGGTCCGCCGTCGGCGGCGGCTCGTCATCTCCTCGATCGTCACCGTCGGCAACTACGAGTACGGCTACTTCTGGTACCTCTACGACGACGGCGTCCTCGAGTACGAGGTCAAGCTGACCGGGGTCATCTCCACGGCGGCGATCGCGCCCGGTGAGACGCCGACGCACGGGTCGCTGGTGGCGCCGGGGCTCTACGGGCCCAACCACCAGCACTTCTTCTGCGTCCGCCTCGACATGGCGGTCGACGGCCCGCTGAACACCGTGGTCGAGCTCGACTCGGTGCCCAGCCCGCCGGGACCCGCCAACCCGCACGGCAACGCCTGGGAGGTCCGCCGCACCCCGATCACCTCCGAGTCGATGGGCGGGCGCGACGTCGCGCCGCAGCACGCGCGGACGTGGCGGATCGAGAACCCGGAGGCGACGTCGTCGGTCGGCGGGCCCACCGGCTACCAGCTGATGCCCGGCGCCACGGTGCCCCCGATGTACCCGGCCGACGCGCTGTTCGCGCCGCGGTCCGGGTTCACCGAGCACTCGGTGTGGGTCACGGCCTACGACCCGGCCCAGCGCTTCGCCGCCGGCGACTACCCGCTCCAGCAGCCGCGCAGCACCGGGCTGCCGACCTACCTGGACGGGGACCGTCCGCTGGAGGGCGCCGACGTCGTCGTCTGGTACACGATGGGCGCCCACCACGTGGTGCGCCCGGAGGACTGGCCGGTGATGCCGGTGTCGACCATCGGCTTCATGCTGCGCCCGAGCGGCTTCTTCGACGGCAACCCCGTACTCGATCTGCCGTCGAGCCACAACGGTCACCACGGTCACGAGGACCACGCCTGAGGTCCCTCCGGCGGGTGGTCTTCGGGGCCACGGCGTGCGAGGCTCCTCGGTGTGAGCGGACGAGGACCTGGCGTGGTGCTGGTCCGTCGTTTCTGGGTCGACCTGCTCCGGCTCGTGGCCAGCGGCTGTCGCACGACGTCCGTGCGCCGCTGACCCGAGATTCCCCACGGGCGCGGCACGGTGCCGCGCCGCGACGGCCCGCCGTGCTGCGCTCCGCACTCCCCGGAGCCCCTCATGACCGCCGTCCCGTCCGACCCGCCCGTCCTGCGCACGATCCCGACCGGGCACCCGACGCACCCGCGGCGCAGCATCGCCGCCGCCGCGCGCCGGCCGCGCACCACCCAGCTCCTGCACGCCGTCGAGTCCGCGATCACGCGCCTCGACGGGCTCACCGGCTCGTTCGACCACGCCACCCGCACCGCGCTCGACCGCAGGCTGCGCGACGCGCTGACCCGGCACATCGGGCGCACCGGCGAGAACGGCCCGGCCGTGCCCGCCGTCCGCGTGGCGTGCGCGCACCTCGCCGCGGGTGACCTCGAGTGGGCCTACCTCTCGCTGCTCACCGCCCGCGACCAGCTGGAGTGACACGATCACCGGCGTGACCCGCCCCGACAAGCACCACCCGGACTCCCTCGGGTTCGCCACGCAGGCGGTGCACGCCGGCAACGCCGTGGACGCGGGCAGCGGGGCGATCCGCACGCCGCTGGTGATGGCGAACTCCTACGCGCTGCCCGACGACCCCGAGGACCTGTCGTGGTCGGGGTTCGACGTCCCCCTCTACACCCGCAACACCGGGGCCAACCAGCGCGCGCTGCAGGAGAAGCTCGCGCTGCTCGAGCAGGGTGAGGACGCCGTCGTGCTCGCGACCGGCGTCGCCGCCCTGCACGGGGTGTTCTTCACGTTCCTGCGCACCGGTGACCACGCCGTGGTCTCCGACGTCACCTACGAGGCGTCGTACCGGCTCTTCGCGGAGATCCTCCCGCGGCGCTACGGCGTCGAGGCGACGTTCGTCGACACCGGCGACCCCGATGCCGTGCGCGCCGCGATGCGCCCGACGACGAAGCTGGTGCACACCGAGGTGATCGCCAACCCGACGACGCGGGTCTGCGACGTCGCCGCGGTCGCGGAGATCGCGCACGCCGGCGGCGCGCTGCTGTCGGTGGACTCGACGTTCACCCCGCCCCCGCTCTACCGCCCGCTCGCCCACGGGGCGGACCTCGTCGTGCACTCGCTGACCAAGGTCATCAACGGGCACGGCGACGCGATGGGCGGGGTGGTCGTCGGCGCGAGGGAGCACGTCGACGCGATCCGCGCCGAGGCGATGGTCGACGTCGGCGGCGTGGTGTCGCCCTTCAACGCCTGGCTGATCTCCCGCGGCGCGATCACCCTGCCGCTGCGGCTGCGCCAGCACGTCGCCTCCGCGCAGCGCGTGGCGGAGTTCCTCGACGGCCACCCGGCGGTCGCGTACGTGACCTATCCCGGCCTGCCCGGCCACCCGCAGCACGCGCTGGCCGAGCGCCAGTTCGGCGGGCGGGGGCACGGCTGGATGATGGCGTTCGCCCTCGACGGGGACGCCGCGCTGCAGAACCGCTTCGTCGCCGACCTGCGCGTCGTCACCTCGGCGGTGTCCCTCGGCCACGACGAGAGCCTCATCGTGCACGTCGGGGCCACCGGAGCCCGCGCCGCGTACTGGCCCGCGGAGTTCCGCCGCTACGGGCACCTGCGCTTCTCGGTCGGCCTCGAGGACCCCGACGACCTGATCGCCGACCTCGCCGCGGCGCTGGACACCGTGCGTGCGTGATCCTGCGCTCTGCGGACTGGATCGGTTGCGCGCGATCGGGTAGGAACGAACCGTGACCTCCGGCGATCTGGTGCGGCGTCTCCACGTCGACCTGTGCCGGCTCGCGACGACCACGTGTCGTCACGCCTGATCGGTCGCCTTCCCCCTCTGCACGTCCCCGGGCGCACGCGCGCGCCCGGGTCCCGATCCCGTCTGCCCCGAGAGGCACACCCATGGCCATCAAGCCCAAGGAGACCGTCGTCCCGTTCGCCGTCCACGGCGAGGGCACCGGCGTCGCGCAGACGCTCACCGCCGGCGGTCACGTCTTCACCACCGACGCCTACCCCGCGTTCGGCGGCGCCGACGCCGCCCCGAGCCCGCTCTTCTACGCCCTCGGCGCGCTGACCTCGTGCAACCAGGTCACCGCGGCCCTCGTCGCCAAGGACCTCGGCGTCACGCTGGGGAACTGGACCTTCGACATCCAGGGGGACCTCGACACCGCCGTCCTCGTCGGCGGCGCCGAGGGCAACGCCAACTTCGACAAGGTCGCGGTCCGCGCCACCGTCGAGACCGACGCGAGCGAGGAGCAGTTCGCCACGCTCATCTCGGAGACCGAGCGCCGCTGCCCCGTGACGCAGCTCTTCCAGCGCTCGGGCCTGGAGTTCGTCAACGACTGGACCCGCGCGGAGCTCCCGGCCGCCGTCTGAGGCATCACGAGCGCGCCGTTCGCTGCCGTGCGGTGTGGGCGGCGAACGGCGCGCTCGCTTCTTCTCCCCGGAGAGGGAGCTCAAGGGTGGCGGGTCCAGGAGACGTGACCGACGATTCCTGCGCAATACCCGCGTCCGTTTCCGTGGCGCATCACGCAGCGTCTTGTCCCGACCCCTCACGGTGTGCCAGATTCGAGGGCGAGTCCCGACGACGCCCGGAGGTGAGTGGCCGATGCCCCGCCGACCTGCGATGACGCTCGTGCTGCTCACCGTCCGACGCCACGTCGACCTCGTGCGCCTCGCCAGCGCGCTCTGTTGGCGCTGACGGCTCTCCCCCTTCTCCTCCGCCGCCGGAGGAACGTTTCTCGGCGGCATTCTCCCGTCCCTCGACGGCGATTCCGCGCGCCTTCTTCCGGAATTGCTCGGGACGATTCCGCAGAGCAGGAGTGTGCGCATGTCCGTCACGACGTCCGTCGACATCCGCCCGATCGCCGGCGCCCTCGGCGCCGAGCTGACCGGGGTCCGGCTCTCCCCCGACCTGCCCGACGAGGAGGTCGCCCGCATCCGGGCGGCGATCCTCGCCCACAAGCTCGTCGTGGTGCGCGGCCAGGACCACCTCGACGACCGGGCGCACGCCGGCTTCGTCCGGCGCCTCGGCCCGCTGACCACCGCCCACCCGACGATCACCGGCGGCCGGGAGGAGGCGGCGATCCTGCCCGTCGACTCCGAGCGCGGGAACCGCGCCAACAGCTGGCACACCGACGTCACCTTCGTCGACCGCCCGCCGGCCTTCACGACCCTGCGCGCGCTCGTCCTGCCCCCGTTCGGCGGCGACACCGTCTTCGCGAACACCGCGGCCGCCTACGCCGCGCTGCCCGAGGGACTGAAGACGCTGGTCGACGGTCTCTGGGCCGAGCACTCCAACGACTACGACTACGCCACGGCGCACGCCACCACGGGACCCGAGGGGCGCACCGAGGAGTACCAGCAGGAGTTCACCGCGACGATCTACAAGACCCACCACCCGGTGGTGCGCGTCCACCCCGAGACCGGGGAGCGTGCGCTGGTGCTCGGGCACTTCATCACGAAGTTCCTCGGCTACAACGGCGTCGACAGCCGCACGCTGTTCGACCTGCTGCAGAGCCACGTGACGCGCCTGGAGAACACCGTGCGCTGGCGCTGGGCGCCCGGCGACATCGCGCTGTGGGACAACCGCGCCACCCAGCACTACGCGGTCGCCGACTACGGCGACCTGCCCCGCACGATGCACCGGGTCACCGTCGCGGGCGACGTGCCGGTCTCGGTCGACGGGAAGCGCAGCGTCGCGGTCGAGGGCAACGCCGACGCCTACGCCGGCGCCTCCTGACCGTGCGGCGACGGCAGTTCCTGACCGGCCTCGCCACCACCGCCCTCGCCGCCGGAGCCCTCGCCGGGTGCTCCGGTGGCGGCGGTACCCCCCGCACCACGACGACCCTGCGCTACCAGGGCCAGACCGGGCAGGTCACGTTCCCCGAGCTCGCGGCCGACCTCGGCCTGCTGGGGCCGGTCGGACTCGAGTGGATCGGGAACTTCACGAGCGGCCCGCAGGACATCCAGGCCGCGGTCACCGGCGACACCGACTACGGCGGCGCCTTCAACGGCGGCGTCCTGCGCCTGGTCGCGGCGGGGGCGCCGATCCGGTCGGTGATCGGCTACTACGGCACCGATCGCGAGACGTTCGGCGGCTTCTACGTGCCCGAGGACAGCCCGATCCGGGGTCCGCGCGACCTCCTCGGGCGCTCGGTCGGCGTGAACACCCTCGGCGCGCACTGGGAGGACACCCTGCGGATCTGGCTGCAGCGCAGCGGCCTGACGCGCGACGAGATCGCCGAGGTGCAGCCGGTGGTCGTGCCGCCGGTGGCCACGGAGTCCGCGCTACGGTCCGGGCAGCTCGACGTCGCCTCGCTGCACATGGTCTATCGCGACAAGGCGCTGGCCCGCGGCGGTCTGCGGCCGCTGACCACCGACCTCGAACTGTTCGGCTCCTTCACCGCCGGCTCGACGGTGATGCGCGAGGAGTTCATCGCCGCCAACCCGGACACCGTGCGCGCCTTCGTCGGCGGCACCGCGCGGGCCGTGGCGTGGGCGCAGGCCCGCCCGCGCGACGAGGTCGTGGCGCGGTTCAAGGACATCATCCGGCGCCGCGGCCGCAACGAGAGCCTCACGACCGTCGACTACTGGCACTCGACCGGCGTCGCCCTGCCCGGCGGCGTCATGGCGCGCAGCGAGTTCACCACCTGGCTCGACCTCCTCGAGGCCGACGGGATCGTCGCCCCGGGCCGCGTGGACGTCGACCGCGTCGTCACCAACGCCTTCAACCCCTACGCCGCCGAGGCGGGACCGGTGGGAGCCCGATGAGCAGCAGCATCCGTTTCGAGCACGTCGCCCGGCGGTTCCCGGGCCGCGAGGCCGGCGCCCCGCCGGTCACCGCGCTCGACGACCTCGACCTGGAGGTCGCCGCCGGCGAGCTCGTCACCCTGGTCGGCCCGAGCGGCTGCGGGAAGTCGACGCTGCTCGACCTCGTCGCGGGCCTGTCCGCCCCCAGCTCCGGCCGGGTGCTCGTGGACGATCGCGAGGTCACCGGTCCCGGCCTGGACCGCGGCGTGGTGTTCCAGCAGTACGCGCTGCTGCCCTGGCGCACGGCCCGCGCGAACGTCGAGCTGGGACTCGAGGCCAACGGCACCCCGCGCCGCGAACGGGCCGAGCGGGCCCGGGAGTACCTCGACCTCGTCGGGCTCGCCGGGTTCGAGCGCCACTACCCCCACGAGCTCTCCGGCGGCATGACCCAGCGCGTCGCGATCGCCCGCAGCCTCGCCTTCGACCCCGCGGTGCTGCTGATGGACGAGCCGTTCGCGGCGCTCGACGCGCAGACCCGCGAGACGCTGCAGGACGAGCTGCTGCGCATCTGGGGGCGCACCGGCAAGACGATCCTGTTCATCACCCACGGCATCGACGAGGCCGTGTACCTCGGCCGCCGCGTCGCGGTGCTCACCGCCCGCCCGGGGCGCGTCAAGGAGATCGTCGAGGTCGGCGACCTGCCGCGCGGCGACCCCGACACCGACGTCCGCTCGAGCCCCGAGTTCGCCCGCGCCCGCCACCGGGTGTGGACCTCGCTCCGCGGGGAGACGAAGCGTCAAGGGGAGCACGCCGATAGGGGAGCTCGACCCGTCAAGGCCGAGACGCAGCACGACCGGACCCAGGAGGCCCGCGTTGACCAGCACGCTTGAGCCGACCGACGAGCGCGCCGAGGCTGCCGAGTCCCCGGCGCCACGGCCACGGCGGGGCCGTCGCCGCAGCGTCACGCTGCTCCGCGGGAGCGCGGCCGTGATCGCGTTCCTCGCCGTCTGGGAGGTCGTGCCGCGCCTCGGGCTGGTCGACCGCGTGTTCCTGCCCCCGTTCTCCGAGGTGCTCGCCGCCTGGTGGCAGCTCGCCGTCAGCGGCGAGCTGGGCGAGCACCTCGGGGCCAGCCTCGTCCGCGCGCTCGGCGGGCTCGTGCTGGCCGTCGTCGTCGCGATCCCGCTGGGCATCGCGCTCGGCTGGTACCGGCCCGTCGCCGAGGCGCTGAACCCGCTGCTGGAGATCTTCCGCAACACCGCGGCGCTGGCCCTGCTGCCGGTGTTCGTGCTGCTGCTCGGGCTCGGCGAGAGCTCGAAGATCGCGCTGGTGATGTTCGCGTGCTCCTGGCCGATCCTGCTGAACACGGCGAGCGCGGTGCGCACGGTGGACCCGCTGCTGGTGCGCTCGGCGCGCTCGCTGGGCTTCGGCGCGGGCGCGGTGTTCCGCAAGGTCGTGCTGCCCTCGACGGTGCCGACGCTGTTCACCGGCGTGCGCCTCGCGGCGGCGGTGTCGCTGCTGGTGCTGGTGGCCGCCGAGATGGCGGGCGCCAACGCCGGGCTCGGCTACCTGATCACCGCGGCGCAGTTCAACGTCGAGGTCCCGCAGATGTACGCGGGCATCCTGACGATCTCCCTGCTCGGCCTCGGCATCAACCAGCTGCTGGTGGTGCTGGAACGCCGCGTCAGCCGCTGGCGGCCCGCGACCGGGTGAGCAAGGCTGGCAGCACCCCTGGATGGGAGCACTTCTGGAGAGGAGAAGCCCGTGCCCGGACTCCCGGTCCTCGACCTGCGACGGTTCCGCTCCGGCGAGCGTGACGCGTTCCTCGACGAGCTGCGGGGCGCCGCGCGGGACGTCGGGTTCTTCACCGTCGTCGGCCACGGCATCGACCCGGAGCTCACCGCGCGCCTCGACGACGAGGTCCGCCGGTTCTTCGCGCTGCCGATCGACGACCGGCTCGCGATCGAGAACACCGCGTCGCCCCACTTCCGCGGCTACAGCCGCGTCGGCACCGAGCGCACCGGCGGCGAGGCCGACCAGCGCGAGCAGATCGACATCGGGCCGGAGCGGGCACCGGTCTCCGGAGAGGCCCGCTACTGGGGCCTCGTGGGGCCCAACCAGTGGCCGCCGGCGCTGCCCGGGCTGCGTGACGCCGTGCTCGCGTGGCAGGCCGAGGCGCTGCGCGTGAGCCAGGAGATCCTGCGGGCGCTCGCCGCGTCGCTCGACCAGCCCGAGGACCACTTCGACCGCTGGTTCGACGAGGAGTCGCACCTGCACCTCAAGGTCCTGCACTACCCGGGCGGGGCCGCCACCGCGCAGGGCGTCGGCGCGCACAAGGACTACGGGTTCCTCGCGCTGCTGCGCCAGGACGACGTCGGCGGGCTCGAGGTCCAGGTCCCCGGAGCCGACGACTGGATCGGCGCCGCGCCCGTCCCCGACGGCTACGTCGTCAACATCGGCGAGATGCTCGAGGTGGCCACCCGCGGCTACCTCACGGCCACCCGCCACCGCGTGACCAGCCCGCCCGCGGGCGTCGACCGCTACTCGGTGGCGTTCTTCCTCGGCCCGCGCCTCGACGCCGTCGTCGAGCCCGTCGACCTGCCGCCGGAGCTCGCCGCGCAGACCGGCGACTGGGACCCCAACGACGACCCGGACAACCCGCTGCTCGCCGCCTACGGCGAGAACGCCCTGGTCGGTTGGCTGCGCTCGCACCCCACGGTCGCCGCGCGCCACTGGAGCTAGTCCGCCGGTCGCGAACACCGGCCCGCGGCGCCCGCCCGGTCCCTAGCGTCGGCGGCCATGACGGTGACGACGCGCACGGTGTCCTACCCGGCCGACGGCCTGACGATGGTCTCCCACCTCGCGCTCCCGGCCGGCGACGGCCGCCGGCCCGCGGTGCTCGTCGGCCCGGAGGGCCCCGGGCTCAACGACTTCCAGCGCCGCCGCGCCGACGCCCTCGCCGAGCTCGGGTACGTCGCGCTGGCCTTCGACATCCACGGCGGGCGGTGGTTCGACGACCCGCAGGAGATGCTGGCGCGCTGCCTGCCGCTGCTCGACGACCCCGAGCGGCTGCGGGACATCGGGGGCGCGGCGCTGGACGTGCTGCGCGCCGAGCCGCGCGCCGACCCCGGGCGCGTCGCCGTCGTCGGCTACGGCACCGGCGGCGCCGTCGGATTGGAGCTCGGGCGCGCCGGCGTCGACCTGCGCGCCATCGCCACGGTCAACGGGCTGATCACGGGCCGGCCGGGCGAGGCCGCGAACATCCGCTGCCCGGTGTGGGCCGGGGTCGGCTCGGAGGACCCGATCCAGCCGCCCGCGCAGCGCGACGCGTTCGCCGCCGAGATGCAGTCCGCGGGCGTCGACTGGCGTCTCGTCGTCTACGGCGGCGCGCTGCACGCGTTCCACCACCCGCCGGTCGACGAGCACCAGGAGGTGCTCCCCGGCGTCGGGTACCACGCCCGGCACGCGGCGCGGGCGTGGGACGACGTCGTCGCGCTGCTCGCCGAGTGCGTGCCCGTGGAGCTAGCGCCGGTATGAGGCCCCGCGGTGCTCCGCGGGTAGGCGGTCGCCCTGCCCGAAGAGCTTGTGGCGCAGCGTGCCGGGCGTGTAGCCGGTCGGGTAGACGCCGCGGCGCTGCAGCTCGGGCACGAGGTGGGTGACGACGTCGGCGAACGTCCCGGGCGTGATCGCGTAGGGCAGGTTGAAGCCGTCGACGTCGGTCTCGTCCACCCAGGACTGCAGCTCGTCGGCCACCTCGGCGGGCGAGCCGACGACGCGGGGGCCCATGCCGCCGATGCCGCCCCACCGGGCGATGTCGCGCACGGTCCACTCCTCGCCCGACGGGTCGGCCTGCTGGAACGACGCGACGGCGCTCTGGATCGCGTTGGACTCGACGTCGCCGATGGGGTCGTCGAGGTCGTAGCGGGAGAGGTCGACGCCCATCCAGCCCGACATGAACACCAGGGCCCCCTCGTCACTGGAGTACGCCGCGAGCTCCTCGTGCTTGGCCCGCGCCGCCTGCGACGACTCGTCGGTGATCACCGTGAGCATCGTGTAGATCCTCGCGCTGTACGGGTCGCGGCCGGCCTCGGTGAGCGCCTTGCGGATGTCGGCGACGGTCCGGGCGAGCACCTCCTTCGTCGGCGCCCCGGTGAAGATCGCCTCCGCGTTCTCGGCGGCGAAGCGCTGCCCGCGCGGGGACGCGCCGGCCTGGTAGATCACCGGCGTGCGCTGCGGCGACGGCTCGGAGAGGTGGATGCCGTCGACGTCGAAGAAGCGGCCGTGGTGGTCGATCGCGTGGACCTTGTCCGGGTCGGTGAACACCCCCCGCTCCGCGTCGCGCACCACCGCGTCGTCGTCCCAGGAGCCCTCCCACAGCTTGTAGAGCACCTCGAGGTACTCGTCGGCGTGGTCGTAGCGCTGGTCGTGGGGCATCTGGTCGGCCTCGCCCATCGCGCGTGCCGCCGCGGGCAGGTAGCCGGTGACCACGTTCCAGCCGAAGCGGCCGTTCGTGAGGTGGTCGAGGGTCGAGGCGCGGCGGGCGAAGGGGTACGGGTGCTCGAAGCCGGTCGCCGCGGTGACCCCGAAGCCGAGGTGCTCGGTGACCGCCGCCATCGCCGAGACCAGCATCATCGGGTCGTTGACCGGGATCTGCGCCCCCTGGCGGATCGCGGCGGTCGCGTCGGCGCCGAAGACGTCGTAGGTCCCCAGCACGTCGGCGATGAAGATGCCGTCGAACACGCCGCGCTCGAGCAGCTGCGCGAGGTCGGTCCAGTAGCGCAGGTCCCGGTAGTCCGGCGAGCGGTCGTCGGGGTGGCGCCAGAGGCCGGGCGACTGGTGCGCGACGCAGTTCATGTCGAAGGCGTTGAGGTGGATGCGGCGGGGCACGCCCCGACACGATCACCGGGTCCCGCGCAGGGCAACGGTCCTGTCGTGCACACCACCCGCGCCTCGCCCGCGATTGACCGGTCGTGTAGCGGGGAGGAGCGTGGGGCACGTGGTCCTCCTGGTCTCACGCCGCCACGTCGATCTCGGTCGCCTGGCGTCGGCGCTCTGAGGCGACGGCTCGTCCCGCCGTCCCCCTCAGAGCAAGGAGCACCGCCATGCCCGTCGAGTTCCTCGGCATCGCCGCCACCAACGACGGATCCGAGATCACCCCGCGCTCGGGTCCCGCCTTCGACCCCGACTACACGCTGCGCCTCGCCCGCGCCCACCGCGACAACGGCTGGGACCGCGTGCTCACCGCCTACTCGTCGGGCAGCCCCGACCCGGCGCAGGCCGCCACGTACATCCTCGACCACGTCGAGGGCCTGCAGCTGCTCGTCGCGCACCGCCCGAACCTCTCGATCCCGACGTTCGCGGCGAAGACGTTCGCGACGATGGACCAGATCGGCGGCGGCCGCGTCACCGTCCACGTCATCACCGGCGGCAACCAGCACGAGCAGGCCCGCGAGGGCGACCGCCTGAGCAAGGACGCCCGCTACGGGCGCACCCGCGAGTACATGCAGATCCTCAAGCGGGCCTGGACCGAGACGACACCCTGGGACTTCGCGGGCGAGCACTACGCGTTCGAGGACTTCGCGCTCGACGTCCGCGCCGCGCAGCAGCCGCGGATCCGGCTGTCGTTCGGCGGGTCCAGCGACGCCGCCTACGCGGTCGGCGGCGCCGAGGCCGACATCTACGCGCTGTGGGGCGAGCCGCTCGCCGGCACGGCCGAGCAGATCGCCACCGTGCACGCCGCGGCCCGGGCGGCGGGGCGCACCGAGATGCCGCGCATCCAGGTCGCGTTCCGCCCGATCCTCGGCGCCACCGAGGAGGCGGCGTGGGAGAAGGCCTACGCCACCGTCGCGCGGATCGAGGAGCGCACGCAGGGCGGCACGCAGCCGCTGACCAACCGCCATCGCCTGACCGACCCGGAGAACGCCGGGTCCCAGCGCCTGCTCGCCGTCGCCGAGCGCGGCGAGCGCTTCGACCGCGCGCTCTGGACCGTCACGGCGAAGGCCACCGGCGGGGGCGGCAACTCCACCGCGCTCGTCGGCACGCCCGAGACGGTCGCCGCGGCGCTGCTCGACTACTGGGACCTCGGCGTCGACATCCTCTCGGCGCGCGGCTACGACCTGCTCGCCGACGCCGAGGAGTTCGGCCGCGAGGTGATCCCGCTCGTGCGCGCCGGCGTGGCCCGGCGCGAGGCCGAGGGCCGTCCTCGGGGGATCGACACGTTGACGGCTGCCTGACAGCGGGCAGGATCACGGCCGTGGCGAGGATGCGTGCCGTGGTGCTCAGCGGGCCCGGGGACCTGAAGGCCCTGCAGATCAAGGAACTGATCGTCCCCGAGCCGGAGCCCGGCCAGGTGCTGATCGCGGTCAAGGCGTTCGGCATCAACCGCTCCGAGCTCCACACCCGCCTCGGGCTGGCCGAGGGCGTCACGTTCCCGCGGGTGCCCGGGATCGAGGCGGCCGGCGTCGTCGCGGTCTGCCCGGGCGGCGAGTTCGCCCCCGGCCAGCAGGTGGTCACGATGATGGGCGGGATGGGCCGCACGTTCGACGGCGGCTACGCGGAGTACACCTGCGTGCCGGTCGGGCAGGTCATCCCGTTCACCAGCGACCTGGACTGGCCCACCCTCGGCGCCGTCCCGGAGATGCTGCAGACCGCGTACGGCGCGCTCACCGACGGGCTCGACGTGCAGGCGGGCCAGACGCTGCTGATCCGGGGCGGGACGTCGTCGGTCGGGCTCGCCGCGGCGGTGCTCGCGAAGGCCCGCGGGCTCACCGTCGTCGCGACGACCCGCACCGGCGCGAAGATCGCGCGGCTGCGCGCCGTCGGTGTGGACCACGTGCTGATCGACGACGGCGAGGTCGCCCGCCAGGTCCACGACACCCTCGGCGGCGGCGTCGACGCGGCGCTCGAGCTCGTCGGCACGCCGACCCTGCCCGACACCCTGCGCGCCACGCGCCGCCACGGCGTCGTCTGCTTCGCCGGGATGCTCTCGAACGAGTGGACGGTCCCGGACTTCTACCCGATCGACTATCTGCCCCGCGGCATCCGGCTCACCGCGTACGGCGGCGACGCCACCGACCTCCCCGCCGACGTGCTGCAGGGGTTCCTCGACGACGTCGCCGCCGGGCGCGCGAGCGTCCCGCTGGGCCAGGTCTTCCCGATCGAGCGCATCCGCGACGCCCACTCGGTGATGGAGGCCGACCGGGCGACGGGGAAGCTCGTCGTGCTCCCCCGCCCCCTGCGGTGGCGGCCGCGCAGCTGACCGTCAGCTGTACCAGGTCGGCTGGGGCAGTTCGTCGACGAGCACCCAGCGCCCGACCTCGCGGCGCTTGTAGGCCACCGGGTCGTGCAGGGTGTGGGTCCGCACGTTGCGCCAGAAGCGGTCGAACGCGAGCGTCGACGTCGTCGCCCGCGCCCCGAGCACCTCGAACACCCGGCTGGTGATCTCCAGCGCGACGTCCGTGGCCCGCGCCTTCACCGCGGCGACCCGTACCTCGTGCTCGCCGCGGGCCTGCTCGGTGACGGCGTCGGGGTCGCGGTGGATCGGCAGGGCCTCGAGCGCGACCGCGTCGGCCAGCGCCTCGACCGCCCACAGCTTGGCGGTCAGGTCGCCGTAGGTGTCGATCACGTACGGCTCGTCGACCGCCCGGTCCAGGCCGCTGTGCAGCCACGCCCGCGTGGTCCCGCGGGTGTACTGCGCCGCCTCGTCGAGCGCGCCGCGGGCGATCCCGAGGTAGAAGGCGACGAACACCAGCTGGATCACCGGCACGTTCAGCGTGTTGTAGACCCGCGGCGCGAACACCTTGTCGCGGAAGCCCGCCGCGGCCGCCCACGGCACCCGCACGCCGTCGAGGGTCACGCTGCCCGACTCGGTGAGCCGCTGGCCGATGTTGTCCCAGTCGTCGTGGAACGTGATCGCCGGCTGGTCGGACGGCACGATCGCGAAGACGTGGGTCGCGGGGTCGTTCTCCAGCACCCCCTCGAGCACGGTCACGTCCGATACCTTGCTGCCGGTCGAGAACGACTTGCGGCCGGTGAACGTGATCTCGTCGCCCTCGTCGCGGATGACGACGTCGGCGTCGCGGGGGTTGACCGCGCCGCCGAAGAACCACCGCTGCCGGGTGGCCTCGGCCTCGACCTGCTCGATCTGCTCGGGCGTGCCGACCAGGCGCGCGGCCCAGAACCAGAGCAGGTGGTAGCCCAGGAGCTGGCCGATCGAGCCGTCGCCGGCGGCGACCTCCCGGATCACCTGGTAGGCCGTCGGCCACTCCTGGCCGCCGCCCCCGTGCTCGACCGGGCCGAGCAGGGTGACGAGACCGGAGTCCTTCAGCAGGGCGACCTCGGTGTACGGGGTCGCGCCGGCGGCGTCGCGCGCGGCGGCGTCGACGGCGAGCAGGCCGCGCACGAGGCGGGCGCGGTCGAGCCACTCCTGCTCCGTGCGGGGCGTGGGCAGGGTGGAGAAGTCGGTCGTGGGTCGCGGGAGCGTGCTGGTCATCGGGGTCTCCTCGGGTGCTGTCGGTCAGGGGGACGAGGAGGTCCGACAGCCCTGCGAGCACACCCGCGCGTGGTCGATGTGCCGGCGCCGCACGAACGGCACCGGCGGGAGCACCCCCATCAGCGCCGCGCGGGCAGCGGGTGGCGGCGGAGGTCGTCGCGCAGGCGCGCGAGCGTGGTGGCGACCTCGGCGGCGATGCGCTCGGCGTCGCGGTCCCAGTTGTCGGTGCCGGCGTGGTCGCTGGTCACCTCACGACGGACGAGGGCGTCCAGGTCGGTGAGGAGCTCGGCGACGGCGGCGCCACGGGGGCTGAACTGGGGGATGACGGTGGCCATGCGGGGTTCCTCCGGTGGATCTCGCCCGGGACGGTGGCCGCGGTCGGCGAGGAGAAGTGAACGAGGGCGAGCAGCGGCGCCTGGCGACAGAAGTCGTCCAGGAGGGCCGCGGCGCGCTGCGCGAGGGACATGTCGTGCTCCGACGGTGCGGGGGTTCGACGCGCCCGGGACGGATCCTCGGACGTGCCCAGCAGGTCAGGAGCGACAGATGGCCGCGGAGGTCCGGCACAGGTCGACATGACGGCGCCACGCGTGCCACACGGTGGTCGGCGCCTCGGTCACGATCAGAACGTTACGCAGGTGCCCGCCTCCGACGCCACCACCGAGCGAGCGATCCGGCCCGTGTCACAGTGGCGCGCATGGACTCGGACTCCGGCGAACTGGTGCACCTCGACGTCGTGGGCGGCACCGCGACGATCACGCTCGACTCGCCGCGCAACCGCAACGCGCTGTCCGCCCAGCTGCGCCGGGAGCTCTCCGCGCACCTCGACGCCGCGGTCGACGACGACGCCGTGCGCGTGATCGTCCTGACGCACACCGGCCCGGTGTTCTGCTCGGGCATGGACCTGCGCGAGTCGCGCGGGGCCGGCTCGTCGGACCAGGGCGTCAACGAGTTCCCCGCGATCCTCACCGCGCTGTGGTACTCCGACAAGCCCGTCGTCGCGCGCCTGGCCGGCCCGGCGCGGGCGGGCGGGGTCGGCCTCGTCTCCGCGTGCGACATCGCCGTCGCCGCACGGGAGGCCACCTTCGCGTTCAGCGAGGTGCGCATCGGCGTCGTCCCCGCCGTCATCTCCGCCACCGTGCTCCCCCGGCTGCTCCCCCGGGCCGCCCACGAGCTGATGCTCACCGGCGAGACCTTCGGCGCCGACCGGGCCGAGGCCATCGGGCTGGTCAACAGCGCCGTCGACGCGGACGGGCTCGACGCCGAGGTCGCCCGCTACGTCGACATGCTGGGCCGCGGCGGGCCGAAGGCCCTCGCCGCCACCAAGGCGATGCTGCGCCGCGACCGCGGCGAGCAGCTGCAGCAGGACCTCGAGGCGATGCTCGCCCTGTCCTCGGAGTTCTTCGCCTCCGACGAGGGCCAGGAGGGCATGGCGGCGTTCGCGGAGAAGCGCGCGCCGTCGTGGGTGCCGGAAGGTTGAGCCGAGCCGGCGTCAATCACGCGATCGTGATCTCCACAGCCCTTCAGGACCCGGCGGATCGGCCGATGTCGAGAACGAGATAGGTCGGGCGGCGGGGGAGCATGCGATGGGGTTCACGAAGGGGCGCAGCCTGACGCTGCTGCTCACGGGGATCGTGGCGGGACGGTCGCGGTGCGCCTGGTGCGCCGGCGTCAGGCCAGGTTCATCACGATCACGAGGACGAGCAGCGCGATCAGCGTCGCGGTGACCCACAGGCGGGCGGCGCGGCGGTCCACGGCGGTCAGGCCTCCGGGGCCGACGTCGCCTGCTCCTCCTCGCGGCGCGCGGCACGGCGCCCCGCTCGACGCTCCGACGCCTCGAGACGCGCGGCGACGGAGCGCTCCACGACGGTGTCGATGACCGCCGCCGCGCCCCAGCACACGGGCCCGACGACGGCCACGACGAGGACGACCTGGACGGCGAAGTCGAGCTGGGTCAGCCACAGCTCGACGCCGTCCCACCAGGTCGCGACGGCACGCAGCACGCCTGGAGACGGTACGCCGGTGGACGCCGCCCCCGTCACCGCCCCAGGAAGTCCTCCAGCAGCGGCGCGACGATCCCGACCCGGCCGACGACCTCGGTGTGCTTCGTCCGCGGCAGGACGGCCAGCGCGGCGTCGGGGATGGCGTCGGCCATCGCGACGGCGTGGTCGACGCGCACGAAGTCGTGGTCGCCGATCATCACCAGCGTCGGCGCGGCGACCGTCGCGAGCTGCTCGGGCGTCCAGTTCTCCTCGGCGCCGACGATGGGCTGCAGCTTCGCGTTGACCGCCTCGAACGTGCTGATCCCGTACCGCTCGTACCCGCCGACCATGGCGGCGAAGTCCTCCTCGGTCGGCATGCGGGTGGACGTCGCCCACTGCTCGGGGTCGTGGATCTCCGCGTGGTAGCCGTCGGCGCGGGTGTTCACCGCCGCGAGCACGAGACGGTCGACACGGTCGGGGTGGCGCAGGGCCGTCTCGAGGGCCACGTACCCGCCCCAGCTGAAGCCGAGGACGTCGGCCCGCGCCAGCCCGAGGTGGTCGAGCACGCCGACGACGTCGCCGGCCTGGTTGGCGAGGGTGACCTCGCGGTCCGCGGGGTCGGCCGTACGCCCGTGGCCCTGGAGCTCGATCGGGATGACGCGCCGGTGCGGGGTGAGCAGGGGCATCAGCGCGCCGAAGCTGAGGTCCAGGGTCTGCATGCCGCCGTGCAGGAGCACCAGGGGCGCGCCGGCGCCGTGGTCCTCGAAGTACACGTCGAGATCGGGGAGAGAGGCGTACATGAGCGGATCCTCCGGGTCGGGGGTCGGTGCCGTCACCGGTGGAACCGCGCACCGACCGCGAACTCATCGGGCACGGGCCGATCCGTGCCGGATAGGTTGCGGGGCATGTTCGCGGTCTACGCCTCCGAGCCCAACGCCGACGACCCCCTCGCCTCCCTCGTGGTGGGCGAGCGGCCCGACCCCGAGGTGCCCGAGGGCTGGGTGCGCGTCAAGGTCGAGGCGGCGAGCCTCAACATGCACGACCTGTGGACGCTGCGCGGCGTCGGCATCAAGGAGGACCAGTTCCCCATGATCCTGGGCTGCGACGGGGCGGGCACGCTCGACGACGGCACGCCGGTCGTCCTGCACTCGCTCATGGGCGACCCGGACTGGAAGGACGACGAGACCCTCGACCCCAAGCGCAAGATGCTCACCGAGTGGGCGCAGGGCAGCTTCGCCGACTACGTGGTCGTGCCGAAGCGCAACGCGCTCCCCCGCCCGGAGGGCATGACGGCCACGGCCGGCGCGGTGATGGGTACGGCGTGGCTGACCGCGTACCGGATGCTGTTCACCAAGTCGGGGCTGCGGGGCGGCCAGACGATGCTCGTGCAGGGCGCGTCGGGCGGGGTGTCGACGGCGCTGATCCAGCTCGGGCGCGCGGCGGGCATGCAGGTGTGGGTCACCGGGCGCACCGACGAGAAGCGCGAGCTGGCCCTGCGCCTCGGCGCCCACCAGGTGTTCGAGTCGAACGGCAAGCTGCCCGGCAAGGTGCAGGCGGTGTTCGAGACCGTCGGCGAGGCGACCTGGAAGCACTCGGTCCGCGCGCTGGTCCCCGGCGGCACGATCGTCTGCTCGGGCGCGACGTCGGGCAACCAGCCGCCCGCCGAGCTCGCCCAGATCTTCTTCCTGCAGAAGAACCTCGTCGGCTCGACGATGGGCACGCTGTCCGAGCTGCGCGACCTGCTCGACTTCGTCGCCGCCACCGGCATCGCCCCGGAGATCGGCCAGGAGCTGCCGATGACCGACGCGCAGGACGGCTTCCGGTCGATGCTCGACGGCGTCACCGCCGGCAAGATCGTCTTCACTCGCTAGCCCTACGTGCGTGATCTTCTGAGCTATAGCTCAGAAGATCACGCACGGAGGTGGGTCAGCAGGGCCTCGGTGACCGTGTCGGGGTGACGGGCGGGGAGCCAGTGGTCGCCGCCGGGGACCGGGACGTACGTGAACGGGCCGTCGAGGTAGCGCGCCGAGTCGGCCATCTGTGCCTCGCCCAGCGCGACGTCGGCCGTCCCGAGCATGCCCAGCACCGGGATCGTCAGGCGCGGCAGGCCCAGCGGGGTCTCATCGGCGAACGTCCGCGGGTCGATGTTCGCCCGGTACCAG
Source organism: Actinomycetospora flava (assembly GCF_037400335.1). Taxonomy (NCBI): domain Bacteria; kingdom Bacillati; phylum Actinomycetota; class Actinomycetes; order Pseudonocardiales; family Pseudonocardiaceae; genus Actinomycetospora; species Actinomycetospora flava. The sequence continues at coordinate 135,386 of NZ_JBBEGM010000003.1, read as the reverse complement.
TTCAGCCCGGCGGTCAGGGCGCCCGGCCGCGCCAGGTCGGCGATCTGGGTGCGCACCAGGTCGTCGTCGACCCCGGGGTGCAGCCAGCGCCGCAGCAGTGCCCAGTCGTCGGCGGGCAGGGCCTCCTCGGCGACACCGGGGAACTGGAACCAGAGCATGTACCAGGACAGGGCGCGCTGGGCGAGCCCGGCGGCGCGGAACGCCTCGGGGTGCCCGACGGCCAGGGCGGCGTAGCGCGTGACCCGGTCGCTGCGCATCGCGAGCGCCCAGCCCACGACGGAGCCGAAGTCGTGCCCGGCGACCGCCGCCCGCTCGATGCCCCGCTCGTCGAGCAGCGCGAGCACGTCGGCCACCGAGCGGTGGATCCGGTAGGCGCCGACGTCGTCGGGGCGGTCGCTGTCGCCGAAGCCGCGCAGGTCCGGGGCGATCACCCGGTGGCCGGCGGCGACGAGCGCCTCGATCTGCGGGCGCCACAGCGTCGCGCGGTCGGGGAAGCCGTGCAGCAGCACCACCGCGGGCCCCGCGCCCTCGTCGATCACCGAGAGCGTGATGTCGGGGAGCGTCACCCGCGTCGGCGACGTCACGCCGAGAGCCGCCCGGTCCCGGGGGCCACGTCGGCGAGGGCCGTCAGCACGGCGCGGGCCAGCGCGTCGTTGGCCCGGAAGCTCAGCGCGTTGGTGTTGGGCCGCGTGAAGGCGCCCGGGAGCCGGACGTTGGTGTGCGGCCCGATCGCGAAGCGGCACGGGTCGGGGTGGCCCTCGGCGTCGACGAGGCGGAAGTCCGACGTGCGCACCCGCACCAGGCCGGTGTTGTGCAGCGTCACCGACGCGCCGGAGTGCGCGACCGCCGCGTCGGCGGCGTGCACCGCCGGGCCCGCGTCCTCGGTGTGCTCCTCGCGCAGGGTCTCCTCGTCGAGCAGGCCCTCGGCGTGCAGGCCGGCGAGCATGGGGTCGTCGCTGCGGCTGACGCTCGGCGACGACAGGCGCGCCTCCACGAACGTCCGCGCCGTGATCGCGATGTCGTCGAGGGACGCGCTGGTGGCCCGGAAGCCGCCGTCGACGGGGGTCACCCGCAGGCCGGCGCCGAGGAACACCACGTACCCGGCGCGCGAGAGCGCGAGCAGCTGGCGCAGGCGCGGACCGGGCGGGCCGCTGGCGAGCGAGCTGAAGAAGTTCTGCCACCACGCGAGGTCCTGGGCGCGCGAGCGCGGCGTCAGCGCGTTCGTGCCGGCGAGCTCGGCGACCTGAGCGAACGCCGAGAGCAGGCCCACGAACGCCCCGAGCTCGGCGGTGTAGCGGTCGTCGACGTGGCGGGCGAGGTCGTCGAGGACGTAGGAACGCAGGCGCTCCTGCAGGCTCGCGAGGTCGGGGGCGCAGACGTCCTCGAGGGGCCGGTCGATGCGCTCGAAGTCGAGGCGGTCGGTGGGGTCGGGCACGAAGCCCGCGACGAGCTCGTGCATGGCCGGCGTGTACCAGTCGAGCTCGGCGTAGCGCAGGGCGAAGTCGTCCCACACGCCCCGCACGCGGTCGGGGTGGCCGGCGAACAGCTCGTGGTAGTACGCCCAGCCGACCTCCTTGGCCATGATCGGCCACACGTCGCGGCGCAGGTCGACGTTCCCGCGGCGGACGAACGCGGCGATCTCGTCGGGGCCCAGGAAGCGGGGCAGCGGCGGGCGCGGTCCGCGCAGCGCGTACTCGGTCTTCGCGTGGTACGGCACACCGCGCCCGGAGCCGACGTGCACGACGGGCTCGCGGCCGGAGGGCTCGTAGTCGAGCGTGCCGTCACCACGGTCGCGGAACGTCCCGCCGCGGCCCTCGAAGAGCAGGACCACCAGGTCGACGAACGCGAGGCCCATCCCGCGGGCGATCACCGTCTCCCCCGCCGGGATCCGGTCGAGCTCCGAGTCCGTGGTCTGCTCGGGCGGGAAGTAGAGCAGCCCGTGCTCCCGGGCGTGCGCGGCGAGCGCGGCCTCGTCGTCGGTGGGGGCGGCGTCGAGGTGGCCCGAGGCGAGGACCAGCACGTCGGCGCGCAGCTCGCCGCCGCCGTCGAGCAGCACCGTGTCGGGGGTACCGCGCCGCAGGCCGACCGCCCGGGTGCGGTGGCGGTGCACGCGGACCTGCGGCGGCAGGGTCGCGAGCACGCGCCGCAGCACGTAGTCGAGGTAGTGGCTCTGCAGGCGCCGGGTGGCGAACGTGGCCGGGCCGAGGGCGCGCAGCTCGTCGCCGACGGGGCCGTCCGGGACCTCCTCGCCGTCCAGCTCGCCGTCGCGGACCGCGACCGCCCAGTCGTAGAGGGACGGGCCGGGCACGATCGGCCCGTCGCAGATCACGCTGTCGTCGGTGAACATCGTGACGTCGGCCGCCATGGAGTTCATCCACAGCAGCGCCGACTGGTCCTCGCGCCAGATGCGGCCGGCGCCGTCCGGGTAGGGGTCGACGAGGTGGACGTCCAGCTCGTCGACGAACTCGGGCGCGCTCGCCGCGAGACGTTCGAGGACGCCGGTCCCCCGCGGCCCACCTCCGACGATCACCACCGATCGCGGCATCTGTCCGCACCCCTCCGCCGTCCGCCTCACCCCAACCGTAGGCCGGGCTCGCGGGACCGGCCACCGAACGCGGGGTGACCGACGACCTACGAGGGGACGGCCGCCCGCTGCTCCACGCTCGCGATGACCTGGTCGCAGAGCCGGGTCCCGTCGAACGCGTCGATCTCGCGGACCCCGGTCGGGCTGGTCACGTTGATCTCGGTCACGTAGTCGCCGATGAGGTCCAGGCCGACGAAGGTCAGGCCGTGGGCGACGAGCCGGTCGGCGATCACCGCGCACAGCTCCTTGTCGCGCGGGGTGACGGTGTCGGCGACGGGCACGGCCCCGACCGCCATGTTGCACCGGAACTCGGTGCCGGTCGCGACGCGGCGCACGGCGCCGATCGGCACGCCGTCGAGCAGGATCACCCGGCGGTCGCCCTCGCTCGCCGCGGCGACGTAGCGCTGCACCACCACCTGGTCGCGCCCGCGGGTGGTCGCCGACTCCAGGATCGAGCGCAGGTTCGGGTCGTCGGGGCGGAGCAGCATGATCCCGCGCCCGGCCATGCCGTCGGTGGGCTTGACGACGGCCCGCCCCCAGCGCCGCGTCGCCTCGACGATCCCGGCGACGTCGGAGGTGACGAGGGTGTCCGGGCAGAGCTCGGGGAACCGCAGGCCGAAGAGGTGCTCGTTCGCGTCGCGCAGCCCGGCGGGCTCGTTGACCACGGCGGTGCGGCGCCGGTCGACGAGGTCGAGGATGAACGTCCCGCGCAGGTACGCGGCGTCGACGGGCGGGTCCGTGCGGACGAACACCGCGTCGGCGTCGTCGAGCGGCCAACGCTGCGCCGTCCCGGCGACGTACCAGTCCGGCCGGGCGGTCCACCGCCCGTCGCGCAGCACCGCGGGGTGCACCCGCACGGGGGTGCACAGGGCGTGCGCCCGCGCGTCGCGCACCTCCAGCTGGGCCATCGTGGTGACCAGCACCCGGTGGCCGCGCTCCTGGGCGGCCTCCATCATCGCGACGCTCGTGTCGTGGGCCGGGTTCAGCGACGCGATCGGGTCGATGACGAACACCAGCACCAGCGGGCGGGCGGGGGTCGGACGGGACATCAGCGTCCTCCGGTGGTGAGCGCTCGGCGTGGTGAGGTGGGGGCGTGGAGGCACCCCTGATCGCCGTGACCGGCCGGCGTCGCGCCGCGGCGGGGCTGCACAGCGGCCCGCCGGCCCTGGACGCGCTGGAGATCGACGCCTACTTCACCGGCTACGGCGCCAACGTCGTGGCAGCCGGGGGCCTGCCGCTGCACGTGCCGGGCGACGTCGACCCGGCCGCGGTGGTCGAGCGCACCGACGCCCTCGTGCTGACCGGCGGCAACGACGTCGACCCGGCTCGTTACGGCGCGGTCCCCGACGCGCGGACGTCGTCGCTCGAGCCCGGCCGCGACGCCTTCGAGATCGCGCTGCTGGCCGCGGCGCGCGAGCGCGGGCGCCCGGTGCTGGCGATCTGTCGCGGCATCCAGCTGGTGAACGTCGCGTGGGGCGGGACGTTGCACCTCCACCTCGAGGAACACGCGCACACCCGCCGGCACGAGGTGACCCTCACGCCCGGCAGCGTCCTCGCCGCGCTGCACGGCCCCTCCGCGACGGTGAACAGCCTCCACCACCAGGGGGTCGACCGCGTCGCCGACGGCCTGACGGTCACCGCCCGGGCCCCGGACGGACTGGTCGAGGGGCTCGAGGCGGACGGGCTGGTGTGCGTGCAGTGGCACCCCGAGCAGCTCGAGGACGTGCCGCAGCCCGAGTTCCGGTGGCTCGTGGACGCGGCCCGGGCGGGCTGACGCGCTCACCGGTCCGGGTCCGGCGCCGTCGGGAAGAGCACCGCGCGCTGCTCGGCGCTGTACTGGAAGCGCCGGGTGGCCTCGTCGCGGTGGTCGTCGATCTTGGCCTGCGCCGACGGCCGCGCCGCGATCCGCTCCGACCACGCGACGACGGCCGGGTAGTCGGTGACGGTGACGCCGTGGTGGCGGGACAGACGCGTCCACGGGAAGCAGGCGATGTCGGCGATCGAGAACGCGTCCCCGGCGAGGTAGTCGCGCCCGGTGAGGCGCTCGTCGAGGACCCGGTACACGCGCTGCGCCTCGGCACGGAACCGGTCCTGAGCGTAAGGGTCGACGTGCCCGCCGTCCGGCGCGTACTGCAGGAAGTGCGTCGCCTGGCCGAGGCCCGGGCCCTGGTTGGCGACCTGCCAGACCGTCCAGCAGATCGCCTCCCAACGGGCGGCGGGGTCGTCGGGCAGCAGCGCGCCGGTCTTCTCGGCGAGGTAGAGCAGGATCGCCGCGGACTCGAAGAGCCGGACCGGCTCGCCGCCGGGACCGTCGTGGTCGACGATCGCCGGGATCTTCCCGTTCGGGTTCACGCGCAGGAAGTGCGGCGCGAACTGGTCGCCGCGCGTGATGTCGACCCAGCGCACGGCATAGGGCAGGCCGAGCTCCTCGAGCGCCATGTGGATCTTGCGGGCGTTCGGGCTGACGAAACAGAACAGGTCGATCACGGCGGGACCGTGGGGTGCTCAGACGCCGAAGCGGGCGCGCATCCGGTCGGCGTACGCGACGAGGTTGCCCTTCGAGCGCGCGTAGTCGCGGCCGGCCCACTCCCACGGCGAGTCGGTGATGTGGCGGAACGTCGAGTAGATCGTCGCGTCGTAGGACGTCGGCTCGTCGCCCAGGAAGAACGGCTTGTCGCCCAGGAACGTCGACAGGGCGTCGAGGTCCTCTGCGAGGCACTTCACGACGTCCTCGTGGGCGCGCAGGCCCATGCCCTGCTTGAGGTGCTGGTCGTAGATCTTCTCGCGGAACGCGAGCAGCCCGTCCTGGGCCTCCTTCGGCAGGTCGTCGAACTCGGCTCCGACCACGTACGGCGTATAGATCTTGAACTTCTCGACGGTCGTCCAGCGCGGCTCGATCACGCCCGACCAGTAGGTGTACTCCTCGACCATGCGCTGGAAGGCCAGCCCGACGGCCTTGTCGGTCTCGCTGAGGTGGTCGTCCAGCTTGTCGCCGTACCTGTCCTTGACGTACTCGATGATCCGGGTCGAGTCGTTCACCTGCCGGCCGTCCTCACGGATGAACGGCATCTTCGCGGTCGGCGAGTCCTGGGCCAGCGTGCCCAGGTCCTGTCGGACGAACTCGAACGGCACCCCCGCCATCGTGAGGTAGTTCACGACCTTCGTGACGTAGGGGCTGATGCACGGCAGCCCCCACGCGGGGCCGTATCCGTAGACGGTGATCATGTCTTCCGGTCCTCCTTCACCAGGGCAGATAGGTGCCGTCGGCGTGCTGGAAACGGCCGGCGGTGTCAGGTGTCAGGGCGTCGAGCGCCGCGACGAGCCGTGCCGCGGCGTCCTCCGGGGCGGCGAACGCGGACGCGTAGCGCTCCATCTCTCCGGGGTCGATGACGTCGAGCAGATGGGTCCGGACCATCCCCGGGTGCAGGGCCTGCACCATGACGCCGCGGGACGCGAGGTCGTGGTGGAGGTTCAGCGCGACCATGTTCGCGCCGGCCTTGGAGATCCGGTACGCGTAGTCGCCGCCGCTGGTGTTGTCGCCCAGGGAGCCCACGCGGCTGGTGAGGATGCCGACCGTCGCGCCCGGGTCGAGCAGGCCGCGCAGCGCGCGCACGACGCGCAGGGGTCCGAGCGTGTTGACCTCGAACTGGCGGCGGGCGTCGTCGAGGTCGACGGTGTCGAGCGTGTCGAGGTGCATGATCCCCGCGACGTGCACGAGCCGTTCGAGGCGCGTGCCCCGCTGCTCGAGGCGCTTCGCGAGGCCGGTGACCGCCTCGTCGGAGGTGACGTCGACGTGCGGCTCGACGGTGACCCCCGCTGCGGCGAGGTCGGCGCCGTCGCCGAAGCAGACGGCGACGACCTCGCCGCCCCGACCGTGGAGGTGGTGGACCATGGCGTGGGCGATCCCGCGGTCGGCGCCCACCACCAGCTGCGCGGCCATCCTCACGCTCCTCGCGTCATGACGGCGTCGGCGTCCCGCGCGGGCGCCGGGGGCGGCTCGGTGCCCGGCACCGTCCCCGGCGCCGTCCCCTGCGCCCGGTTCTCCTCGCCGACCACCCCGGCCGCGACGAGCCGGTCGACGGCGGCCCGGTCGAGGCCCAGCTCGGCGAGGAGCTCGTCGTTGTGCTGGCCCAGCAGCGGCGCGCCGCGCGGCGGGTCGACGGGCGTGTCGGAGAAGCGCGGCGCCGGGCGGGCCTGACGCAGCCGCCCGGCCACCGGGTGCTCGGTCTCGACGACCGTGCCCGAGGCGCGGATCTGCGGGTGGTCGATCAGCTCGTGGCGGCGCAGCGCCGGGGCGCAGGGGACGCCGTGCTCGGGGAGGATGCGCAGCCAGTCCGCGGCGGGCCGCTCCCGGAGCACCTCCTGGATGCAGGCGAGGCGCTCGTCGACGTTCTCGTCGCGCTTGGCCGCGCTGTCGAACCGGTCGTCGGCGAGCAGGTCCGGCCGGTCCGCGGCCTGACAGAAGGCCCGCCACTCGCCGTCCTTCATCGTCGAGACGGTGATGTAGTCGTCGGCCGTCTCGTAGATGAGGTCGATGAAGCTCGCGGCCCGTTCGGGCTCGACCGGCCGGTCGGCGAACGTGTAGGCGTTCATGTCGGTGGCCCACAGGAACGACACGACGGTGTCGAGCATCGAGAGCCGGACGTGCTGGCCCTCGCCGGTGCGGGCGCGGGCGACCAGGGCCGCCGAGATCGCCTGCGCGCCGGCCATCGCCGTGAGCTTGTCGGGCAGCACGGTGCGGATGAGGCGCGGGCGGGCGGTGTCGGAGCCCGCCTGCACCGTCGTCAGGCCCGACAGCGCCTGGACGATCGGGTCGTAGACACGGCGGTCGGCGTACGGGCCGGACTCACCGAAGCCGCTGATCGACAGGTAGACCAGCCGCGGGTTCACGGCGCGGAGGTCCTCGTAGGAGATCCCGAGCCGCTCGACGACCCCCGGGCGGAAGTTCTGGACGAGCACGTCGGCCGACGCGACGAGCCGCCGCAGGATGGCGACGCCCTCCTCGTGTTTGAGGTTCAGCGTCAGCGAGCGCTTCGAGCGGTTGACGTTGACGAACATCGACGCCAGCCCGTGGGTCTGGTTGCGCAGCGCCCGGACGTGGTCGCCGGCGCCCGGCGGCTCGACCTTGATCACGTCCGCGCCCTGGTCGCCGAGCAGGTCCGCGGCCCAGGGCCCCGAGAGCATCGCCGACAGGTCGAGCACGCGGACGCCGGTCAGGGGACCGCCCATCGTTCACCCCGCGGTGTGGCAGCGACTGTGTCTGTCGTCACACACTAGCGAGGTTCTCTTAGGAGTCAATTACTTCGCATCAAGATGATCTTCCGGCGGCTCGAGGGTCAGCAGGAGCTTGCGCAGCAGCTGCCGCAGGCGGTCCTGCTCCGGCCCGGTGAGGGCGTCGTCGAGCACCCGGCTGTCGTGCTCCATGAGCCCGGCCAGCACCGAGTCGACCAGCTCGACGCCGGCGGCGGTGAGCTCGACGTCGACCCGCCGGCGGTCGGCCGTGTCGACGTGGCGGGTGACCAGCCCGGCCTTCTCCAGCTTGTCGAGACGCTGCGACACCCCGCCCGAGGTGATCAACGCGGAGCGGGTCAGCTCCCCCGCGGTTCGACGGAAGGGCGGGCCGGACCGGCGCAGCATCGCCAGCACGTCGAGGCTGCCGCGGTCGGTGCCGAAGCGGTCGAGCTGCGCCTTGCGCTGTTGCTCGAGGTGCCGGCCGACGCGCCAGACGCGGCTGACGATGCCGATCGAACTGACGTCGACGTCGGGCTGCTCGCGCCGCCAGTCGCGCTCGACGCGGTCGACGTCGTCGGTGACCGACCCGGGATCCTCTGCTGCCGCCACCGGCCCGGCTCCTCCCGCGCGGACTTGTCCGGAGCTCAGAAGCGTAGCGCTGAAGTTCTTACCGCCGAGGCGACCGCTGCGGTGGAGACACGACCGCGCCCGCCCGTGCGGGGGCACGGACGGGCGCGGGGAGTGTCGTTCCTACCGGCGCTTCGGACCGCGGGGGCCACGCGACGGCCCGGAGGCCACCTCGTCGCCCGAGGCCCGGCGCAGCCCCATCGGACGGCCGGCGACGCGGGCGCGCTGCAGGCGCTTGACCACGGGACCGGGCACGTCGGCGGGCAGCTCGACCAGCGTGTGGTCGGTGCGGATGTCGATGTGCCCGATGTGCGCCGAGTCGAGGCCGGCCTCGTTGGCGATGGCCCCGACGATGGCGCCCGGGCGCACGCGCTGGTTGTGGCCGACGTCGATGCGGTAGGTGTCGGTGCCCGACCCGACCGACCACGACGGCGCCTTGCCGCGACCCTGGCCGCGCTCGGGCTTCGGGCCGCGCTTGTCGTTCCGCTCGCCGCGCGGGGGCGGGGCGGGCAGGTCCTCGACCAGCAGCGGCTTGTCGCCCTGCACCATCTTGGCCAGCGCGGCGGCCAGCTCCAGCGGGTCGGCGCCGTGCTCGGCCACGTAGTCGCCGACGATCCCGCGGAACACGTCCATCGGGTCGCCGCCGGTGACGGTGCCGTCGAGGGTGCCGGTGATGCGGTCCGCGAAGCGCCGCTTGCGCACGTCGTTGACCTCGTCGGTGCCCGGCACCGACATCTCCTCGGCCTTCTGCTTGGTGACGCCCTCGATCATCCGCATGGTGCGGATCTGGCCGCGGGTGACGAACGAGATCGCCTCGCCGCTGCGGCCGGCCCGGCCCGTGCGCCCGATGCGGTGCACGTAGGACTCGGGGTCGGTGGGCAGGTCGTGGTTGACGACCAGCGAGATGCGGTCGACGTCGAGGCCGCGGGCGGCCACGTCGGTGGCGACCAGCACGTCGATCTTGCCGGCGCGCAGGTCGCCGATCGTCTTCTCGCGCTGCGGCTGCGAGAGGTCACCCGAGATCGCCACGGCCGCGAAGCCGCGGCGGTTGAGGGCGTCGGTGACGTCGGTGGTGTTCTGGCGCGTGCGCACGAACACCAGGCAGGCGTCGAAGTCCTCGACCTGCAGGATGCGCGACAGCGCGTCCGCCTTGAGCCGCTCGGGCACCACGACGTAGCGCTGCCGGGTGTTCACCCCGGTCTGGGTCTTCGACTTGATCGACACCTCGGCCGGCGCGTTCAGGTGCCGGCGGGAGACCTCGCGGATGGCGCCGGGCATGGTCGCCGAGAACAGCGCCACCTGCCGGTCGGCGGGCAGGAGGTCGAAGATGTTCTCGACCTCCTCGAGGAAGCCCATCTGCAGCATCTCGTCGGCCTCGTCGAGCACGAAGTGCGCGACGTTCGTGAGGTCGAGGGTGCCCTTCTCGAGATGGTCGGCGATGCGACCGGGGGTGCCGACGACGATCTGGCCGCCGCGGCGCAGCCCGTGCAGCTGCGGGCCGTAGGGCGCGCCGCCGTAGAGCTGCACGACGCCCAGCCCGGGGACGGCGCTGCCGAGACGCTCGATGGCCTCGGCGACCTGGATCGCGAGCTCGCGGGTCGGGGTCAGCACGAGGGCCTGCACCGACTTCTGCGCCGGGTCGATCGCCGAGAGCATCGGCAGCGCGAACGCGGCGGTCTTGCCGGTGCCGGTCTGCGCGAGCCCGAGGACGTCGCGGCCCGACAGCAGCAGCGGGATCGTCTCGGACTGGATCGGGGTCGGCGTGTCGAACCCGGCCTCGGCCAGGGTCGGCAGCAGGCGCTCGGCGAGCCCGAGCGCGGCGAAGCCCGAGGCCGGCGCCTCGTCGGGCGTCTCCTCGGTGGCCTCGTCGTCGGCCTCGTCGTCGGCCTCGGGGGCGGACTCGTCGGTGGTCTCGGGGGTGGCCGACTCCTGGTCGGCCTCGACGACCTCGTCGACCGTCTCGGTCGCCTCGGTGTCGTCGGAGGAAGAGGGGGTGATCACGTCGACGAGCTCGACGTCATCGGACAGGACAGCAGCGTTGGTCACGTAGATCTTTCGGGAGAGGGAACTCGGACACGAGAGCTGTCCGCGGACCCGGTCACACTCCGGAAAGGTCCCACCCAGGCCGACAGCTCGGCGTTGGTAACCAGTCTACGCGAGTGGATATTTCCGACCGGCCGGCCCGTCGACGGACCGGCCGGTGTCGGTCAGGACACGCTCAGCACCGCGTGGGTCCCCGCGGTGCCGTCGGCGGCCGGGACGAGGGGCGCCACGCGGCCGACCGGATCGGCGAGGGCGGTCTGCGGGGTCCGGTCGATCCCGAAGCGGAAGACGTCGGGGCGCGCGTAGTGCCCCGCGCCATCGGCGAAGTACTTCGCGAACGCGATCACGCTCAGGTCGAGGTCCGCGGTGACGATCGCCTCGGTGTCGCGGTGCGGCTCGGCCAGCCACTTGCCGTTCGGCCCCAGGAAGCCCGTGAGCCCGCCGCCGACCGTCGGCGCGTCCGGGCCGGGGGTGACGTCGAGGCGGTCGACGATCTCCTGGGTGACCATGCCCTGGGTGACGACCACGTAGGTCTGGGCGCAGATCGCGTGGGCCTGGGCCAGCGTCGTCGAGTAGTGGTCGAAGTCGCCGGCGTTCGGGTCCGCGTGGGTGGCGTTGATCGCGGGCCAGGACGCGATGTGGATCTGCTCGCCGAGCGTGGCCAGCGCGTAGCGCGCGAGATCCATGCTGTGCTCGAAGCAGATCAGGCCGCCCAGGCGGGCGAAGCCGGTGTCGACGACGAACACGTCCCGCCCGTCGCCGCGACCCCAGACCGTGCGCTCGGCGTTGGTCGGGTGGAGCTTGCGGTGCCGGGCCACCAGCTGACCGGTCGGGCTGAAGTACGCCTGGGTGTTGTAGAGCGTGCCGCCCTCCCGCTCGTCGACGCCGAGCACCACCCAGGTGCCCGCCTCGCGGGCGGCCTCCCCGATCGCCTCGGACTCCCGGCTCGGCAGCTCGATGCTGTTGGCGTACAGCTCGGCGAACAGGGGCGCGGCGTACTTCGCGGTGTGCGACCAGATCCAGTGCGGATAGCCGGGCAGGAAGGTCTCGGGGAACACGGTCAGCTTCGCGCCCCGCGCGCCGGCGTCGCGAATGAACGCGCACACGCGCTCGACACCCGCGGCGAGATCGAGGAACGGGGCTGCCGCGTGGACGGCGGCGACGCGGACCGTGGAGCCGTTGTCGGTCATGGCCGCACGCTAGGACTCCCCCGGTCCGGACCCTCGACGATCCGTGCAACGTCGCCGGCCGACACGCTCGCTCGGTAGGCCGAAGGCGTCGTCCCGAACTCGGCGCGGAAGAGCCGGCCGAGCTGGGTGGGCCCCGCCATGCCCACCGCCGCGGCGACGTCGGCGACCGGGGCCGCGCCGTCGGGGTCGGCGAGCAGTGCTCGCGCCCGCTCGAGGCGGGCGTGCCGGATGGTGGCGGCGACCGAGCGGCGCTGCCCGGCGAAGGCCAGGTACAGCGTGCGCCGCGAGACGCCGAGGACGTCCGCGAGGTAGTCGGGGGTGAGGGTCGGCGACCCGAGCCGGCGGGCGATGAGCTCGACCGCCGCGTCGTGCACCGACCGGCCCTCACCCTCCCGCCCCGGGGCGAGGCGGACGAGCCGGTCGAGGACGAGCTCGCGGTCGCGGTCGGACGTGCGCGCGTCGGTCAGCGCGAGCAGGCCCGACCGCACCGGCCCCAGCGCCGCACCCCGCAGGCGGCGGGCGACCAGCCGCTCCAGCCGGCTCTCCCCGATGGCGAGCGCGTCGCGGGGCAGCAGCGCCACGACGAGCCCGAACGGGCCGTCCCCACCGACGGTGTAGGGCCGCGAGGTGTCGTAGACGGCGATCTCGCCGGGGACCAGGTCGGCGCGCCGGCCGTCCTGGGTCACGCTGACGACGCCGCGGACCGGGACGGCCACCTTGACCTGGCCGCCGCCCGCCCCGCGTGCCAGCCCGGCGGTGCGCACGGCGGTGTGCGCGGTGGCGGACACCCCGCAGAGCGTGAACCCGCCGCGCCGGCGGGCCGCGATCGTCCCGTCGACCGTCGCCGACGGCGCGTCGATCTCCAGAGGCACGAGGAAGCGGGCCGTGACCTCGCTCCAGGTGCGTCGCCGCAGCGGGGCGGGCACCGAGGCCGCGTCGAAGCTCTCGTCACCGACGCGAAACGCACCCGCCCGCCCGGCGCCCACCCGGACCTACTTCTTGGCCTTGTTCTTCTCGACCGCGTTCTGGTCGGTCGACAGGGCCGCGACGAAGGCCTCCTGCGGGACGTCGACCCGCCCGATGGTCTTCATCCGCTTCTTGCCCTCCTTCTGCTTCTCGAGCAGCTTGCGCTTGCGGGTGATGTCCCCGCCGTAGCACTTGGAGAGCACGTCCTTGCGGATCGCGCGGATGGTCTCGCGGGCGATGATCTTCGCCCCGATGGCGGCCTGGATCGGCACCTCGAACTGCTGGCGCGGGATGAGCTCGCGCAGCTTCGTGGCCATCGAGTTGCCGTACTCGTAGGCGGCGTCGCGGTGCACGATCGCCGAGAACGCGTCGACCGGCTCGCCCTGCAGCAGGATGTCGACCTTCACCAGGTCGGCGGCCTGCTCGCCGGCGGGCTCGTAGTTGAGCGACGCGTAGCCGCGGGTGCGCGACTTCAGGATGTCGAAGAAGTCGAAGATGATCTCGGCGAGCGGCATCGTGTAGCGCAGCTCGACGCGGCTGTCGGACAGGTAGTCCATGCCCTCGAGCGACCCGCGCCGCGACTGGCAGAGCTCCATGATCGGGCCGACGAAGTCCGCCGGGGCGAGCACCGAGACCTTGGTGATCGGCTCATAGATCGTCGCGACCTTGCCCTCGGGCCAGTCGGCCGGGTTGGTGACCTCGGTCTCGGAGCCGTCGTCGAGCTCGAGGCGATAGACGGTGTTGGGCGCCGTGGAGATGAGGTCGAGCCCGTACTCGCGCTCGAGCCGGTCGCGCGTGATCTCGAGGTGCAGCAGACCGAGGAACCCGCAGCGAAACCCGAAGCCCAGCGCCGCCGAGGTCTCCGGCTCGTAGGAGAGCGCGGCGTCGTTGAGACGCAGGCGGTCCAGGGCGTCGCGCAGGATCGGGAAGTCCGACCCGTCGATCGGGTAGAGCCCGGAGTAGACCATCGGCTGGGGGTCGCGGTAGCCGCCGAGCGGCTCCGTCGCACCCTTGCGCTCCCAGGTCACGGTGTCGCCGACGCGGGACTGGCGGACGTCCTTCACGCCGGTCATGAGGTAGCCGACCTCGCCGACGCCGAGGCCCTGGCAGGGCTTCTGGTCCGGCGAGATGATCCCGACCTCGAGCAGCTCGTGCACCGCGTTCGTCGACATCATGCGGATGCGCTCGCGCGGGGTGATCCGGCCGTCGACGACGCGGATGTAGGTGACGACGCCGCGGTAGGTGTCGTAGACCGAGTCGAAGATCATCGCGCGGGCCGGCGCGTCGGCGTCGCCCACCGGGGCGGGCACGCGGCGCACGACCTCGTCGATCACCGCGCCGACCCCGTCGCCGGTCTTCGCCGAGATGCGCAGGACGTCCCCGGGCTCGCAGCCGATGAGGTGCGCGAGCTCCTCGGCGTAGCGCTCCGGCTCGGCGGCCGGCAGGTCGATCTTGTTGAGTACCGGGATGATCTCGAGGTCGTGCTCCATGGCCAGGTACAGGTTGGCCAGGGTCTGCGCCTCGATGCCCTGCGCGGCGTCGACCAGCAGGATCGCGCCCTCGCACGCGGCCAGCGAGCGGCTCACCTCGTAGGTGAAGTCGACGTGGCCGGGGGTGTCGATGAGGTGCAGCACGTGGTCGCGCATCTCGCCGTCGGGGCCCGCGGCGTACCAGGGCAGGCGCACGTTCTGCGCCTTGATGGTGATGCCGCGCTCGCGCTCGATGTCCATGCGGTCGAGGTACTGCGCGCGGTAGGCCCGCTCGCCGAGGACGCCGGTCATCTGCAGCATGCGGTCGGCCAGCGTCGACTTGCCGTGGTCGATGTGGGCGATGATGCAGAAGTTGCGGATGCGGTCCGGCGGCGTGAACGTCTCGTCGGCGAACCCCTTGGTGCCCGGCCGTCCAGGGGTCGTGTCGGACTGCTGGGTGGTCTGGCTCAACGGGTTCCTCACGTTCTGACTCGGCCGGCTCCTCCCTATCGTCCCACGAGGCCCGGTCGCGGTCCGCGACGAGCGGGGTTGCTAGCCTTGACGTCACTGCGTGAGGTGGGCGCGGGAGACGAAGCCTGCGGAGCTCGACCCATTCGACCTTCCCCCGCGCGCTCCCGTGAAGCAGACAGCACCGACAGACGAGGTTCGAAGACTCCCGTGGCGAACATCAAGCAGCAGGTCAAGCGCATCCGCAAGAACGAGGAGGCGCGCCAGCGCAACAAGGCGGCGAAGTCGCGCATCAAGACCGCGATCCGCCGCTACCGCGAGGCCGTCGAGGCCGGTGACCAGGACCAGGCCACCACCCGCCAGCGCGAGGCCGCCCGCCTGCTCGACAAGGCCGTCAGCAAGGGCGTCATCCACAAGAACCAGGCGGCGAACAAGAAGTCGCGCATGGCCCACCGCGCCGAGCGCTTCACCGTCGACGCCAAGGCGGGCAAGACCCCGGCCTGACCGGCCCCGCTCTCCACGGCCCGTTCCCGCCTCGCGGGAGCGGGCCGTTCTCGTCGGCGCGGGAGTGGTCAGCGCCGGGCGCTCCCCCGGGCCGCGACGACGGCCTCGACGGCGTACTCGAGCGCGTACGACGGGTCGGCGGCGGCGCCCTTGACGTTCGCGTTCAGGTCGGCGACGACGCCCATCGCCCGCGTGAGGCCGTCGCCGGACCAGCCGCGCCCGTTCTGCTGGCCCCGCTTGACCTTCCACGGCGGCATCTTCAGCGAGGACGCGAGGCTGTACGGGTCGCCACGTCCGGCGGCGGTGACGCGCGCGGCGGTGCGCACGCCGTCGGCGATCGCGTCGGCGACCACGACGTGCGGCACTCCGGTGTCGAGCGCCCAGCGCAGCGCCTCGAGGGCGCCCGCGCGGTCGCCGGTCATGGCTCGGTCGGCCACCGCGAACCCGGTGACCTCGGCGCGCCCGCGGTGGAAGGCCCGGACGGCGTCGGCGTCGACGTTCCCGCCCGAGTCGGACGCGAGCTGGGACGCCGCGGCGGCGAGCTCGCGCAGGTCGGAGCCGACGGCGTCCATGAGCAGGCCCAGCGCCTCGCCGGTGATCCTGCCGCCGGCCTGGCGTACCTCGGCGCGCACGAAGTCGGCCCGCTGGTCGTCGGACAGGCCCGACGCCGATGCCTCGCTGGCCCCCGCCGCGCGCAGGCCCTCGAGCAGCGCGTCGCCCTTCGCGCCGCCGCCCTTGGCCGCGCCCTTGGCGGGGCGGCGTCCGCGGGCGCTCTTGGGCGGGCCGCGGTGGACGACGACGAGCGTGACGCCGTCGCTGGGCGCCTTCGCGTACCCGAGCAGCAACGTCGTGACCTCGGCGCTCGCGTCGTGGCCGTTCTCCACCACGACCACCCGCGACTCGGCGAACAGCGAGGGGCTCACCAGCTCGCCCAGCACCCCGGCCGTCAGGTCGCCGGCCGGGAGCGAGCTGACCTCGACCGCCGGATCGGCCTCGCGCGCCGCGGACACCGCGCGCGCCACCGCCCGCTCGACCAGCAGCCCCTCGTCGCCGACGACGAGGTGCACCGGCGACGGGGGCTCGGGGGTCGGGCTCACGCCGTCATCGTTCCACGGCCCTCCGACAGCCCCCGCCGCGACGCGTGAGGCACGTCTCGGCCGGGGGACGCTCGGTGGTCGACCCGGCGCTGCTCCCGTAGTGTTCTCGCCCGGATGTCCCCCCTGGGACGCCCGACAACCGAATACGGCTCATCCAGAGGGGTAGAGGGACCGGCCCGACGACACCCCGGCAACCGGCGTCAGCTCATTCGCAGGCGATCACGGTGCCAATTCCGACCCGTCCGCGGGGAAGATGAGGAGGACTTCCTTCCATGACGATCACTGCCCAGGCCGCGACCACGACCGGCCTCGACCTCGGGCCCGCCGCCGCTCTCGCCTGCCGGGCCTGCGGCCACCGTCTGGACCTCGCCGCCGAGTTCGCCTGTCCGCAGTGCTTCGGCCCGCTCGAGGTCGCGTACGACTTCGGGCGCGTCACCCGCGAGGACATCGAGCGCGGCCCGCGCAGCATCTGGCGCTACAAGTCGCTGCTGCCGGTGCCCAGCACCGTCGAGACGCTGCCCAACACCGACCCGGGCTGCACCCGCCTGCTGCGCGCCGACCGACTCGGCGCCGAGCTCGGCCTCCGCAACCTGTGGATCAAGGACGACACCGGCAACCCGACCCACTCCTTCAAGGACCGGGTCGTCGCCATCGCGCTCGCCGCGGCCCGCGAGCTCGGCTTCACGGTGCTGGCCTGCCCGTCGACCGGCAACCTCGCCAACGCCACCGCCGCCGCGGCCGCCCGCGCCGGCTGGGACTCGGTCGTGCTGATCCCCGCCTCCCTCGAGCGCGCGAAGATCCTCATGACCGCGGTGTACGACACCAACCTGCTGGCCTGCGAGGGCACCTACGACGACGTCAACCGCCTCGCCACCGAGCTCGCCTTCGAGCAGGAGGACTGGGCGTTCGTCAACGTCAACGTCCGCCCGTACTACGCGGAGGGCTCGAAGACCCTCGGCTACGAGGTCGCCGAGCAGCTCGGCTGGCGCATCCCGGCCCAGACCGTCGTCCCGATCGCCTCGGGCTCCCAGCTGACCAAGGTCGACAAGGCCTACGGCGAGCTGATCTCCCTCGGCCTCGTGGACGAGGCCGAGTACAAGGTCTTCGGCGCCCAGGCCGCGGGCTGCTCGCCGGTCTCGACCGCCTTCCGCGAGGGCACCGACGTCGTCCGCCCGCAGAAGCCGGACACGATCGCCCGCTCGCTGGCCATCGGCAACCCGGCCGACGGGCCGTACGTCCTCGACGCCGTGCGCCGCTGCGGCGGCACGATCACCGACGTCACCGACGACGAGGTCCGCGACGGCATCCGGCTGCTCGCCCGCACCGAGGGCGTCTTCGCCGAGACCGCCGGCGGCGTCACGGTGGCGAACGCCAAGAAGATGGTCGAGTCCGGCGACCTGGACCCCGACGCCGACACGGTCCTGCTGATCACCGGCGACGGCCTGAAGACCCTCGACGCGATCGAGCACCAGGTCGGGCCCAAGGCGACGATCCCGGCGACGTCGAAGGCCGTGCGCGAGGCACTGGGGCTGTAGTCGCTCCCCGCGAGGGGCACGTTCCGCGTGATCGACAGGCCGTTCGGGCCTGCTGAACATGCCTCTCGCGCTCCGGGGGCGGCGGAGAGGCTCGGTCGACCCGTGTCCTCGGGACACGGGTCGGCGACCCCGCCACCTCACCGCCTCCTCGGGTCGGGACGCGGGTCGCCCCGCGCGACGACGGACGGCCCGGCGCGCGGGTCGACACCGGCCACGACCGCGATGTCGCCCCACTCGTCGGTGCGGCGCACCATCGCGCCCGTGCGCGCGAGCAGGCCCACGACCTGCGGGTTCGGGTGCCCGTAGGTGTTGCCGCGCCCCACGCTGACCAGCGCGAGCGAGGCGCGGGCGGCGGTCAGGAAGCTCGGCAGCGACGACCGCGACCCGTGGTGGGGCACCTTGAGGATCTCCGCATGCAGATCCGATCCCGACCCGAGCAGCGACGCCTGCGACGACAGCTCCGCGTCGCCGGGCAGCAGCACGCGCCCGACCGGGGTGTGCGCCCGCAGCACCACCGAGGTGTCGTTGACCGCCGAGCCGTCCTCGCCGTCGACGTGGACCGTCGGGCGCACCGGGCCCAGCACCTCGAGCACGAGCCCGGGCCAGCGCAGCACCGTGCCGCGGGCGAGGCCGACCAGCGGCGCGCGCACCGCGGCGGCGCGGCGCGCGACCTGCCCGAGCGTGTCCTGCGGCTCGCGCGACGGCCCGAGCGCGATCCCGCCGACCGACCGTCCCGCGAGCGCCCCGGCGAGACCGCCGACGTGGTCGGCGTGCAGGTGCGTGAGCACGACGAGCGCCAGCGAGCGGACGCCGAGCCGCGCCAGGCACCCGTCCACCACGCCGGCGTCCCCGCCGACGTCGACGAGCACCGCCCGCCCCGGCTCGCCCGTCGCCAGCACGAGCGCGTCGCCCTGCCCGACGTCGCAGGCCACGAGCGTCCAGCGTGCGGGCGGCCACCCGGGCGGCGCGACGCGCGTCGGCACGAGCACCAGCAGCGCTCCGACCAGCAGCGCGGCGACGACCGCCCGCAGCCGGCGCCACCGCAGCGCCGCCCCGACCAGCACCACGACCGCGGCCAGCGCCAGCGCGCCCGCCACCCCGCCCGGCCAGTCCAGCGTCGCGCCCGGCACCGCGGCACACCGCCGCGCCACCCACACCAGCCACGCGACGCCCGGTCCGGCCGCCCACACCAGCGCGTGCGCACCCGCGGTCCACCACGGTGCCACCGCCGCGGCCAGCACCCCGAGCACCGTGACCGGAGCGATCACCGGCGCGGCGAGCAGGTTCGCGACCACCGCGACGAGGCTGACCTCGCCCGAGAGCCCCGCGATCACCGGCGCGGTCACGACGTGCGCCGCCACGGGCACCGCGAGCGCCTCCGCGACACCCGGCGGGATCCGGCGCGCCCGCATCCGCGCGACGAACCCCGGCGCGAGCAGCACCAGCGCCCCGGTCGCGAGCACCGACAGCGCGAATCCCGGATCGGTCGCGAGCCCCGGGTCGACGAGCAGCAGCACGATCACCGCCGTGCACAGCGCCGGCACCACCGAGCGCCGCCGCCCGACCGCGAGCGCCAGCACCGTGACCCCGCCCATCACGGCCGCGCGCAGCACGCTGGGCGACGGCCGCGCGAGGACCACGAACCCGACCAGCGCCAGCCCCGCCAGCACCGCCGCCGTCCGCGGGCCGAGCCGCCCCAGCCGGGCGAGGAGCAGGACCGCGCCGCACACGATCGCCACGTTAGTCCCGGACACGGCCGTCAAGTGGGTGAGGCCCGCGGTGCGGAAGTCGTCCTCGAGGCCCGGGGAGACACCCGAGGTGTCGCCGACCACGAGTCCCGGCAGCAGGCCCGCGGGGTCCTCGGCCAGCACGGCCCGCGCCGCGTCGCGCAGGCCGCCGCGCAGGTCGCCCGCGGCCCGTTGCGCCGCCGGCACCGGGGCCACCGCGCGCGGCGGTCCGCGCACCTGCAGCACGGCCACCGTGAGGTCCGCGCGATCCGGTGGCCCGAGCCGTCCCCGCGCGCTGACCAGCTGGCCGGGCAGCAGGCCGCCCCAGTCGTCGGCGGGCGCCAGGAGCACCACCCGGCCCCCGGCGCGCCACCCCGGCCCCGCCCCGACCTGACCGCCGACCAGCTCGCCGCGCACCACGACCCGACCCGGCCCGGGCACCGAGGAGCGGACGGGACGCGGGTCGGCGGTGACGACCAGGTCGAGCCGCGCCGACACCCCCGCGCCGGTGGCCGGCCGCAACGGGTGGCTCGCCACCGCGAACGCCCCGAGCCCGGCCACGAGGCCCACCGCCGCCGTGCACCCGCCGGCGGCGACGACGACCGCACGCAGCCCGGAGCGGCCGGCACGAGCACCCGAGCGGCGCGCCGCGATCACCGCCGCGACCGCGGCGAGGACCACGAGCACCAGCGCCACACCCCACCCGGCGGTGAGCGCCGCGATCGCCACACCCCACGACGCCAGCGCCGCCGGGACGAGCCGCAGATCGGGCGGGGCCGGCGCATCGGCCGCCCGGTCGGCGGGAGGCCGGGCGCGGTCGCTCACACCGTGACCAGGTCGCGCAGGGTCGCGAAGCGGGCGTCACCGATCCCGTTGACCTCCTGCAGCTGCTCGACGGCCCCGAAGCGCCCGTTCTGGGTGCGCCACTCGAGGATCCGCTGGGCGGTCACCGGGCCGACGCCGGGGAGCTGGTCGAGCTGCTCGAGCGTCGCGGTGTTGAGGTTCACGGGCCCGCCGGGGGCCGGACCGCCACCAGCACCGCCACCGCCACCACCGCCACCGCCCGCCGGTGCCGCCCCCGCCGCACCGGCCGAGCCCGCGGGCGGGGTCACCGCCGCGGGCACGCCCACGACGACCTGCTCGCCGTCGGTGAGCCGCGCCGCGAGGTTGAGGCCGGTCAGGTCGGCCTCGGGCGACGCGCCCCCGGCGGCGTCGATCGCCTCGCCGACCCGGCTGCCCGGCGGGAGCCGCACCAGCCCGGGGCGCGCGACCTTCCCGGACACCGACACCACGATCGGACCCGCGTCCGGAGGAGGCGCGGCCACGGGCGACCCGGCGACCGGAGCGCCCGCCACCACGGGCAGCGCGGGCACCGGCTCGGCCACCGGGCGGTCGGACCACACGCCCACCGCCGCGACCACCGCCGCCACGGCGGCGACGGCGGCGAGGGCGAGCGCCCCGGTGCGGCCGGGGTCCCACCGCGCGCCCGACCACGACGCCGGCAGCCACCGCGCCGCCCACCGGCGCGCCCGCTCACCCCGCTCCGGCGGGTCCCACGCGCTCCCACGGCGCGCCGAGCGGACCGGTTCGTCGTCCTCGTCGTCGTCCCACCAGTCGTCCCGCGTGTCCCGCGCCGCGCGCGCCGGGGCGGGCTCGTCGGGCGGCTCCCGCGGCGGCAGGCGCAGCCGGGCGGCGGGCGTGCCCGGCGCCGCCCCCGGCCATCCCACGCGCGCCCCGTCGGGCTCGGGCCCCCGCGAGGACGAGAGCGGAGGTGCGCCGACCTCGACCGCGTCCCGCCCGCCCCAGCCCGACCCCAGGGACCGCAGGCGGGCGCGGGCGTCGTCGGTGTCGGGTGCTGCGGCGCGAGGCATGCGCTGGACGCTAGGAATCACCCCGAACCAGCAGCCAGTACCGAGCGCACACCTGGGGACAACCACCCGGGGTGGGGACGGACCGGCGCCGTGCCGGGGCCACGAAGCACCCGGACGGCCGAGGGTCAGCCGCCGGAACGGGCACGAAGGGCCGCGGCGACCTCCCGGCCCACCGACTCCCCCACCGCCGCGTGCGCCGCCCAGCCCCAGTGGATGCCGTCGGGGTTGCCGTGCCCGCCGAGCACGTGCTCGGCCACGTGGGGCACGGGGTCCACGAGCGGAACGCCGCACGCCGACGCCCACGCCGACAGCGCCGCCACATGCCGCTCCCGCCCCGCGTGCACTCCGCCGTACAGCGGGGCCCGGTGCACCGACGGCAGCATCCCCACCACGGGCAGGCCCGGGACCAGCGTCGTCACCGCGAGCCGCAGGCGCTCGAGGTACCGCACGGTCTCCGCGGGCGGCAGGGCGACGGGCCCGGCGCCCCCGAGCAGGCGCGCGGCCCGCGGGGTCGCCCAGCGGTGGGCGTCGCGCACCGAGCGCCGCAGCCACGACGGCCGCACCGCCGGGATCAGCTCCCGCAGGGCCGTCGGCAGCGGCGAGGGGAGCGTGTCCATCCCGCCGATCCCCAGCACGACGGCGTCGGCGTGCCGCAGCGACGCCCAGATGCGCGGGTCGCCGACCATCGCCCGCCAGGCGTGCCGGGTGGTCCACCCGAGGCCCGCGTGCAGCTCGGCGCGTCCGCCGAGCACGCCGGCGGCCACCTGCGGCCACAGCCGGGGCTCGTCGGCGGGCTCGGCGCGGTCGGGGCCGTGGAACGACAGCGAGTCCGCGATCACGACGAGGACCGGGGCCCGGGCGACGGTCGGGCTCCCCTGCGCCCCGTCTCCCCCGGGACTCACGCCTGGAGCCCCCAGGCGCGCAGGCGCCAGCGGTCGATGCGGTGCTCGAGGATCGCCCACGCGCAGTTGTGCAGCGGCGAGAGCGAGTGCCACGCCACGACCGGCCAGGCCAGTGCCGACGCGGTCAGGGCGCCGATGGTGCCGCCGTGCGCGACGATCATCGCGGTCTGGCGTTCCTCGCTGCCGCCGAGCTCCGCGTCGAGCTCGGCGAGCACCGGGAACGCACGCTCGGCGACGTCGACGCGGGACTCGCCGCCCGGGGGCGCCCACGCCGGGTCGGTGCGCCACGCCTCCAGCCCGCCGGGCCAGCCGGCCTCGACCTCGGAGCCCGTCAGCCCCTCCCAGTCGCCGAGGGAGGTCTCGCGCAGGCGCGGCTCGGGGCGCGGCACCAGCTCGGCCTCCTTGGCGACGGCCTCGGCGGTGCGCCAGGCGCGGACCTGGTCGGACGCGACGAGCAGCGCGGGCTCGTAGGCGGCGAGCAGCGGTGCGGCGGCGAGGGCCTGCGCGCGCCCGACCTCGTCGAGATCGGGATCGAGCCGCCCCTGCATGCGGCTCTCGGCGTTCCACATCGTCCGCCCGTGCCGGGCGAGGACCAGCCGCTGGAGACTCACTCGCCCGCAGCGGTCTGATCGGAGGGCGGACCGTAGACCTCGGCGGGCAGCGGGACGGCCGGGCAGTCCTTCCACAGCCGCTCGAGGCCGTAGAACTCGCGCTCCTCGGTGTGGAGCACGTGGACGACGATGTCGGCGAAGTCCAGGAGCACCCAGCGTGCCTCCTGGGTGCCCTCGCGTCGCACGGGTTTGGCGTCGAGGTCGCGCAGCTTCTCCTCGACGTTGTCGACGACGGCCTGCACCTGGCGCTCGTTGGGCGCCGAGGCGATGACGAACGCGTCGGTGAGCGGGAGCCGCTCGGACACGTCGATGGCGACGACGTCCTGGGCGAGCTTGTCGGCGGCGGCGAGCGCGGCGGTCTCGGCGAGACGGCGCGCGCGATCGGTGACGGCCACGAAACCCTTCGGGGTCGACGACATCGGCGAGGCGATGGTACTCGACCACCCGCGGTCGTCACCTCGTCGCGAGCCCGCGCGATGTCCGGGACCCGGCGCATACTGGGCCGATGCCGGACTACGGGGACGGGCTGGCCCAGGACGCCGACCTGACGGCCGCCGCCGAGAACGCCGTCGCGCAGGCCATGGCCCCCCTCGGGGGCCGGCGCCCCGACCTGCTGGCCGTCTTCGTCTGCCACCCCGATCCCGACGAGGTCGGCCGGGCCGGCGAGCGCGCGATGGAGGTCGCGGGCGCGCGCGTGGCCGTCGGCTGCAGCGCCGGCGGGGTGATCGGCGACGGGCGCGGTGTCGAGGCCCGCCCCGCGGTCGCGGTGTGGGCGGCGTCGCTCCCCGAGGCCACGCTGACCCCGTTCCGCCTCGACGCGAGCCGCACCGAGACCGGCATCGCCGTCGGCGGCATGCCCGTCCGCACCGACGACGACGAGGTCGCGCTCCTGCTCGCCGACCCCTACACCTTCCCGATCCAGGGCTTCGTCGAGCAGTCCGGCGAGGCGCTGCGCGGCCTGCCGCTGGTGGGCGGGCTCGCGTCCGGGCCGGGCGGGGCCGGGGCGACGCGGCTGTTCCTCGACGGCGTCGTGCACGAGCGCGGCGTCGTCGGCGTGACCATCGGGGGCGACGTGCGCGTCCGCACGCTGGTCAGCCAGGGCTGCCGTCCCGTGGGCCCGGCGATGACCGTGACGGCCGCCGAGGGCCCGCACCTGCAGGGGCTCGCCGGCCAGCCCGCGTACCGCAAGCTCGAGCAGATCGTCGGCGAGCTCAGCGAGGCCGAGCAGCAGATGGTGGCCCAGGGCCTGCACCTCGGGGTCGCGATGGACGAGTACGCCGACGACCACCGCCAGGGCGACTTCCTCATCCGCGGCGTCGTCGGGGCCGACCCCGAGCAGGGCACGGTGACGGTCGGCGACGTCGTCGAGGTCGGGCGCACCGTGCGCTTCCAGGTCCGTGACGCCGCCAGCGCGGACGCCGACCTCGACTGGCTGATGACGCGCTTCCGCGGCGACGGCGACACCGCGGGCGCCCTGCTGTTCTCCTGCAACGGGCGCGGGCGGGCCATGTTCCCCGACGCCGACCACGACGTCACCGCCGTCCAGCGGGGACTCGGGCCCGAGGGGGTCGCCGGGTTCTTCGCCGCCGGCGAGATCGGCCCCGTCGCGGCCCGCAACCACCTGCACGCGTTCACCGCGTCGGTGCTCGCCTTCGGCTGAGCGCAGCACGCGACCCGGGGCCCTCGCAGGCCGGTGCCCACCGGGTCCTACCGTGGTGGGCGCCCGCGCGCCCCGTACGAAGGACCACGACAGCCGATGAGCGTCGAGCCCCGGCAGGCCGAACGCCTCCCCGAGGACGTCGTCTCCCTGCTCCGCGGCCCGAACCCGTGCTTCGTCGCCACCGTGATGCCCGACGGGTCGCCGGAGACCACCGAGACCTGGGTGGACACCGACGGCGTCCACGTCGTCCTCAACACGGTCGAGGGTCAGAAGGACGTCGAGAACGTCCGCCGCGACCCGCGCATCTCCCTCGCGATCGGCGACGCGTCCCGGCCCGGGCACTACGTGGCGGTGCGGGGACGCGTCGTCGAGGTCACCCCCGACGGCGCCCGCGAGCACATCGACTTCCTCGCCCGGCGCTACCTCGGCCGGCGCTACCCCTGGCACCGCCCGGACCAGACGCGGCTGATCCTGCGGATCGCCCCGACGGCCGTGCACCGCCAGGGCTCCTGACCTACGGAGCGAGCAGCGAGGCGCCGGCGAGCCCGAGCAGGTCGGGCCGCAGGAGCGCGACACCGAGCACGACCAGCATCGCCACGAGCAGGACGATCGTCGAGATCAGCAGCACGCTCGTCCGCTTCCGCGGAGGTGCCGGCGGCGCGATCACGGGCAGGGGCACCGACCGCGGGCGCGCGACCTCGGGATCGGCCGGCCACGGTCCCCAGCCGTTCGCGGGGCCGGTGGTCAGGAGCCGCGGGGGCTCGATCCGCGCGATCGTGACGGGCGCGGTGCGCGCGAACTCCCCGGGGGCGTCGGCCCAGGCGCGGGCGCGGTCCTCGGGCGTGATCGCCGCGGGTGCTCCGTCGACCTCCTCAGGTGGGGTCGACGGAGCAGCCGGAGGGATCATGTCCGCCGGCGGGCGGGTCACGACGGTCAGGCGTGTCAGGGACGGCAGCGCCAGCGGCGCGGTCGGCGCGTCGTCGACGGCGACGACCTCGACACCCTCGACGTCCTCGACACCCTCGACGTCCTCGATGCCTTCGACGCCCTCTGCCCCGGCCAGACGGTGCCGGCTCACGACGCGACCGCGGTGAGCGTGCAGCTGCCGGACGGGGAGGTCCAGGAGCGGGTGGAACCGGTGAACGTGACGGGCGAGCCGGAGACGGGCGTGACGACCAGGTCGCCGCTCTCCATGGCCCACGACCCGGAGTCGCCGGCCGTCGAGGTGTAGCTCTGATCGCTCGTGAACGTCAGCGTGCCGCTCGCGAACTCGCAGCCCGAGGCGGTGTAGGCGCCGGACGGTTCGCCCGCCGACGTCGCCGACGTCCCCGACGTCGTGGTCGTGCTCGACGGGGGCGTCGTGGTCGACGAGGACGTGGTCGCGTCGGGCGCGATGGCCGGGGCGCCGCGGCGCTGGGCGGTGCCGTCGCCGGTCGTGTCCCCGGTCGTGTCCCCGGGCGTGTCCCCGGTCGTGTCCCCGGGCGTGTCCTCGGGCTCGGAGCCGGCCACCGGCGTCGTCCCGCCGACCGGCACGGCCTCGCCGGCCCGGACGTTCGGGTCGGTCGCTCCGCCCTCTGCGCCGTCGGAGGTCTCGCCGCCGGCCTCAGGCTCCTGGCCGGTCGCTCCGCCCTGTGCGCCGTCGGAGGTCTGTCCGCCGGCCTGAGGGTCCTGGCCGGTGGTCGTGCCCTCGTCCTCCGGGAAGGTCGCCTGCACCTGACGGTTCTCGACGTCCTCCTCGCCGTCCGAGCCGTGCGGGCGGTCGTGCCCGCGTCCGGTGTGGACGTCGATGATCGTGAAGTTGTTCGTGACCTGCGTCGTCTGGTGCGTGATCACCGTGACCGAGGACGAGGTGAACGAGTACCAGCGCGGCCCGACGTAGGCGACGGTGTTGAAGGACTGGGGTGCCGTGAGCGGGTTGCCGCAGAAGCAGCGGGTGACGAGGTTGCCGTGCTGGTCGACGAGCACCGCCGTGCCGGCCTGCAGGACCGCGGGCCAGGCGGTGACGTGCCCGCCGGACCAGCCGTGGTTGGTGACGTAGGTGTCGGAGCGCAGGACCACCGAGGTCAGCCCGTCGACGTAGCTCGAGATCGTCGAGGCTGACGAGTCGCGCAGACCGAGGACCGAGGCCCAGCCGGCGGCGCGGTCGGGGTGCTCGCCGAGGAAGCGGCTCAGCCGCGAGCGGTCGCACACCGCGTTGCTGCCCGACCCGCCGTAGAGGCCCGGCGTGGTGCCCGACCAGCTCCCGCCGGTGTGGGCGACCGGGCGGACGTCGGGCACGTCCGTGCCGACGCTCTCCATGAACGGGTTGGCGCCGGCCGTGGCGACGGGCTCGAGCGTGACGTCGGTCGGTGCGTTGAGCTCGCGCGCGACGACCACGCCCCCGAGCGCCGCGACCAGCATCGCGAGCACGACGATGGCGATGATCGGTCCGCGGGAGCGCCGCGCCGGGGGCGGCGGCACGTAGGCGACGGGCGGCGGCATCTGCACCGAGATCACTCCCCCAACGGGTGCCGCGCCCCGGACGGGCACGGCGCTCGCAGTGGATCTCGCCGCGTGGACGCAGCGTGTTAGTCACCACGCCGCCTTGTCACTCGTTCGTGTGGCGTTCCCGCCGTTCGGCGTAGCGACGGCGACTACTCCGAGGCCACGTGCTCCGTCGGTCCGAGCACCCAGCCCTGACCCTCCGGCCGGTACAGGCCGCGCTTGGCGATGTACTGCACGACGCCGTCGGGCACGAGGTACCAGACCGGCTCGCCCGCGGCGACGCGTTCGCGGCAGGCCGTCGACGAGATCGCCATGGCCGGCACCTCCAGCAGGCTGACCGAGCCGCGCGGGAGGTGGTCGTCGACCAGCTCGAACCCGGGCCGGGTGACGCCGACGAAGTGGGCGAGCCGGAACATGTCGTCCGCCCGGTGCCACGACAGGATCTGCTCGAGGGCGTCGGCACCGGTGATGAAGAAGAGCTCGTCCTCGGGGAAGATCTTCGCGAGGTCGGCGAGGGTGTCGACCGTGTACGTCGCGCCCTCGCGGTCGACGTCGACGCGGCTCACCGTGAAGCGCGGGTTCGACGCCGTCGCCACGACCGTCATGAGGTAGCGGTCCTCGGCGGGGCTCACCGACTGGCTGTCCTTGCGGTAGGGCTGCCCCGTGGGGACGAACACGACCTCGTCGAGCGCGAACCGGACCTGCGCCTCACTGGCGGCCACGAGGTGGCCGTGGTGAATGGGGTCGAAGGTGCCGCCCATGACCCCGATCCGGCGGCCGCTCATCCGTTCAGACTAGGGCGTGGGAACAAGGGACGGCGCTCACACCGGCAGGAGCCCCGACACCACGCCCGCGAGCTGGGCGGCGGTGCGGCACTCGTGCATCGGGACGACCTGGCCGTAGCTGCGGGCCGCCGAGTCGCCGGTGCCCCACTGGGCCTGCGGCTCCGGGTTGAGCCAGTGCGCGTGCCGGGCCTTCTCGGCCAGCTCGCCGAGGACGCGCAGGTTCGGGTCGCGGTAGTTGGTGCGGGCGTCGCCGAGCAGCAGCAGCGAGGTCCGCGGGCCGACGACGTCGGGCCAGCCCTCGCGGAAGCGCCCGAGCGCCGAGCCGTAGTCGCTGTGCCCGTCGAACGCGATCAGCCCGGGGCGCGCGGTGATCTCGGCCATGACGCCGCCGAGGTCGGCGTTCGGTCCGAACAGGTCGGTGACCTCGATGCACCCGTCGACGAAGCAGAAGATCCGGATGCGGGAGAACTGTTCGCGCAGGGCCTGGACCAGCATCATCGTGAAGTGGCTGAACCCCGCCACCGACCCCGAGACGTCGCAGAACAGCACCAGCTCGGGGCGCCCGGGGCGGGGGCGGCGGAACGCCGGGCGCATCGGGACGCCGCCGGTGGACATCGACCGGCGCAGGGTGCGGCGCAGGTCGATCGGGCCGCGGCGGGCGCGCCGGCGACGCGCGGCGAGCCGCGACGCGAGGTGGCGCGCCAGCGGGGCGACGCGGCGGCGCAGGTCGGCGAGCTGCTCGGAGTTCGCGGTGAGGAAGTCGACGCGGTCGCCCTGCTTGGGCACGCCGGTGCGCGCGGCCGCCTCCCGCCCGCGGATCTCCGCGCCCCGCCGACGGGCCTCGTCGGTGACCATGCGGCGAAAGGAGCTGATCCGGTCGCGGACCTGGCGCCGCGAGACCTCCTCGGCGAACGGGCTGTCCCAGTCGGCGTCGGCGCCGCCGCGCAGGTCGGCGAGCACGCGCGCGAGCAGCGTCTCGGGGCGCACGGCGTTCAGTGCCTGGTAGGCCGACCACGTCGACGGGCGCCCGCCGCCGCCCTGACCGGTGCCGCCGCCCTGACCGCCCTGACCCTGCCCCTGCCCCTGCCCCTGCCCGCCCTGGCCCTGCCCCCGCCCGACGGCGCCGAGCCCGTCGACGATCGCGCGGGCCAGCTCGGCCATCGCGGTGTTCGCGAAGGCGTCGCCGCGCTGCAGCAGGCCGGCGAGCAGGTCGCGCAGGGCCTCGACGTCGACCGACCCGTCCTCGGCGTAGGGCAGCGCGACCTCGCCGAGCGCGGCGCCCTGCCCCAGCGGGAACCACAGGTCGAACAGCGCGTCGAACACCGCCCGCTGCCCGGAGCGGCGCAGCATGGCCGCGGCGAGGCCCTCGCGCAGCTGCTCGCGCTGCAGGAGGTCGAGCTCGGCGATCACCGCGGCGGCGTCGACCGACTCCCCCGGCCCCACGGCGATCCCGGCCCGCCGCAGCGCGCCGACGAAGTCGACGAGGTGCGCCGGGATCCCGCCCGTCACCGCCGGCGCCATGATCAGTTCAACCGGAGCTCGGCGACGGCCTTCTGCGCGTCGGCCTGGTGCTTGAGCACGACGCCGAGCGTGGAGCGCACGGTCTCGTCGTCGAGGGTGTCGAGGCCGAGCGCGAGCAGCGTGCGGCCCCAGTCGATCGTCTCCGACACCGAGGGCGCCTTGCGCAGCTGGATCCCGCGCAGCACGTTGACGATCCGCACGAGCTCCTCGGCGAGCTCCTCGGGCAGCTGCGGTACGCGGGCGAGCACGATGCGGCGCTCGAGGTCGGGGTCGGGGAAGTCGAGGTGCAGGAACAGGCACCGGCGCTTGAGCGCCTCGGAGAGCTCGCGGGTGGCGTTCGAGGTGAGCAGCGTGAACGGGCGCTGGTTCGCGGTGATCGTGCCCCACTCGGGGACGGTGACCTGGAAGTCGCCGAGCACCTCGAGGAGCAGCCCCTCGACCTCGACGTCGGCCTTGTCGGTCTCGTCGACCAGCAGCACCGTCGGGTCCTCGCGCCGGATCGCGGTGAGCAGCGGGCGCGGCAGCAGGAACTCCTCGGAGAACACGTCGTCGCGCGTGGCGTCCCAGGACTCACCCTGGCTCGCGGTGATCCGCAGCAGCTGCTTGGCGTGGTTCCACTCGTAGAGCGCGCGCGCCTCGTCGATGCCCTCGTAGCACTGCAGGCGCACCAGACCGGCGCCCGTCGCCTCGGCCACCGCGCGCGCCAGCTCCGTCTTCCCGACCCCCGCGGGACCCTCGACGAGCAGCGGCTTGCGGAGACGGTCGGCGAGGAAGACGGTGGTCGCCACGGCCGTGGACGCGAGGTAGCCGACGTCGGCGAGCCGGGTCACGACGTCGTCGACGGAGTCGAACAAGGTCTTCTGGCCGACCGGCTCGGTGCTCACGCGCCGCATCCTGCCTGCCGTGCCCCGTGTTGTCCCGGCGATGTGGTCGACGCGGGTGTCTCGGCGTGGCCCCTTCCCTCGCATTGAACGTCAGGAGTGCCACCTCGATCATGGGGACCATGACGGACGGCCCGGTCCTGCTGCACGGCGCCCGCACCCCCGGCTCGCCGCGCGCGGTCGACGTGCGCCTGGCCCACGGCGTCGTGACCGAGGTCGCACCCGCGGGTGAGCTCGAGGCGCGCCCGGGCGACGAGGTCGTCGACGCCCGCGGCGCGACCGTGATGCCCGGTCTGGTCGACGCGCACGTGCACTGGTCGCAGTGGGCCCAGGTGCGCCGGCGCGTCGACGTCGGTCACGCCCGCAGCCCCGAGGAGGTCGCGACGATCATGGCCGCAGCCGCGCCGGGCGCGCCGGGCCTGGTCGTCGGCCACGGCTTCCGCGCGGCGCTGTGGTCGCGGCCGCCGCACAAGGACGTGCTCGAGCGCGCCGCGCCGGGCGTGCCGATCGCGCTGGTCAGCGACGACCTGCACGCCGTGTGGCTGAGCCCCGCGGGCCTCGCCCACCTCGGCCGCGACCACCCCACCGGGCTGCTCCGCGAACAGGAGGCGTTCGCCGTCATGGGCGAGCTGTCCGCCCTGCCGGACCCCGGCGAGCTCGACCGCTGGGTGGACGCGGCGTCCGCCGAGGCCGCGGCGCGCGGGCTGACCGGCATCCGCGACTTCGAGTACGACGACACCCCGTCGACGTGGGTGCGGCGGGCCGAGCACGGGCTGTCGCTGCGCGTGGAGGCCGCGGTCTGGGGGCCGTGGCTCGACGCGACCCTCGACCGGCACCACCAGACCGGCGACGTCATCGGCCACCTCGTGCGCCTCGGCCCGTTCAAGATCCTCGCCGACGGGTCCCTGAACACGCGCACCGCCGCCTGCCACCACGCCTACCCCGATCCCGACGACGGCCACGGCGCGCTCAACATCGACCCCGGCGACCTGCGCGACCTCATGGTCCGCGTCGCCCGCCACGGCCTGCACCCCGCGGTCCACGCCATCGGCGACCGCGCCAACGCCGTCGTCCTCGACGCGTTCGCGCACGTCACGGGCCCGGGGCGCATCGAGCACGCGCAGCTGGTGGCGAGCGAGGACGTCGCCCGGTTCGCGCGCCCCGGCCTCGTGGCGTCGGTGCAGCCCGCCCACCTCGTCGACGACCGCGACGTCGCCGAGCGCCACTGGCCCGACGTGCACGCGCGCGCCTACCCCTACGCCGACCTCGTCGCCGCCGGCGCCCGCCTCGAGCTGGGGTCGGACGCCCCGGTGGCCGCGCCCGATCCGTGGGCGGCGATCGCCGCCGCGGTCGCGCGGACCGGCGACGAGCGCCCGCCGTGGCACCCCGAGCAGGCCCTCGACGTCGCGACCGCGCTGCGCGCCTCGTGCGGCGGGCACCTCGAGGTCCGCGCGGGCGAGCCCGCCGACGTCGTGCTCCTCGACGAGGACCCGCTGCACGCCGACCCGGGCACGCTGCGGGCGATGCCGGTGCGGGCGACCGTCCTCGCGGGACGGTTCACGCACCGGGCCGGCTAGTACTGGTTGGTCCGGGCGTCCACGTTCAGGGCCGCGTCGATCGCCGCCGCGGGCACGTGGGTCCCCGAGATGCTCTTGGCCATCCGCCCGGCGGTCGGGACGTCGCCGCGGCCGGGCCAGCTCGCCGCGTCCCACAGCGACGACCGCGCGAAGGCCTTGGCG
Source organism: Actinomycetospora flava (assembly GCF_037400335.1). Taxonomy (NCBI): domain Bacteria; kingdom Bacillati; phylum Actinomycetota; class Actinomycetes; order Pseudonocardiales; family Pseudonocardiaceae; genus Actinomycetospora; species Actinomycetospora flava. Next base: position 103,490 of record NZ_JBBEGM010000003.1, on the reverse strand, counting down.
CAGTGCAGGAAGAGCTCGTCGATCTCGACCACGACCGCCAGCGTCGGCGTCCTCCCCTTCACCGCGAACTCGGCGGCGAACGACGGGTCCCGGAAGATCCGCGCGCGGCCGTTGATCCGCAGCGTGTGGTCGCGGCCGGGCACGAGGAAGAGCATCCCGACGTGCGGGTGCTCGAGGATGTTGCGGAACGAGTCGAGCCGGTGGTTGCCGGGACGGTCGGCGAACGCGACCGCCCGCCCGCCCTCGAGCACGAGCACCTGGCCGGCGGGGTCGCCGCGCGGCGAGACGTCGACGCTGCCGTCGGCGCCGGTGGTGGCGAGCAGGAAGAACGGCGAGGCCTCGAGGAACCGGCGGGACTCCTCGTCGACGTGGTCGATCGCCTTCTCGGCGATGAACTGCGGGGGCTCCGGCACGACGGCCCGCAGCGCCGCCAGGTCGGTGATCTCCGGCATCAGGTGCTCCGGCGGACGGGGTTCACTGAGGCGACCCTAACTCACGCGAAGGCCCCCGCGTACGCGTTGAGCGCGGGCTGCCCGCCGAGGTGGGCGTAGAGGACGGTCGAGTCCGGGCCGATGTCGCCCCGCGCGACCAGGTCGACGAGCCCGGCCATCGACTTGCCCTCGTAGACGGGGTCGAGGACGACGCCCTCGAGCCGCGCGGTGAGCTCGATGGCGTCGATCGTCGAGGCGACCGGGATGCCGTAGGCGTCGCCCGCCCAGCCCGCGAGCATGGTGATCTCGTCGTCGCGCAGGTCGCGCTCCAGCCCGATGAGCGACGCGGTATGCCGGGCGATGCGGGCGACCTGGTCGCGGGTCTTCTCCAGGGTCGCCGAGGCGTCGATGCCGATCACCCGGCGCGGGCGGTCCGAGGCGGCGAAGCCCGCGATCATCCCGGCGTGCGTCGAGCCGGTGACGGTGCAGACGACCACCGTGTCGAAGAAGACCCCGAGCTCGGCCTCCTGGGCCTCCACCTCGCGCGCCCACCGCGCGAACCCGAGCCCGCCCAGCGGGTGCTCGGAGGCACCCGCGGGAATGCCGTACGGCACGCCGCCCGCCGCGCGGACCTCCTCCATCGCGCGCTCCCAGGAGTCGCGGACGCCGATGTCGAAGCCGGCGGGGTCGAGGCGTACGTCGGCGCCGAGGATGCGCGAGAGCAGGATGTTGCCGACCTTGTCGTTGACGCTGTCGGGCCAGTCCACCCAGCGCTCCTGCACCAGCCGCGCCTTCAGCCCGAGCTTCGCGGCCACCGCGGCGACCTGGCGCGTGTGGTTGGACTGCACGCCGCCGATGGAGACGAGCGTGTCCGCGCCGCTCGCGAGCGCGTCGGGGACGACGTACTCCAGCTTGCGGATCTTGTTGCCGCCGTAGGCCAGCCCGGAGTTGCAGTCCTCCCGCTTGGCCCAGATCGCCGGCCCGCCGAGGTGGGCGGAGAGGCGGTCGAGACGGTGCACCGGGCTCGGCCCGAAGGTCAGCGGGTACCGCGCGAAGTCGTCGAGGGCCACGGATGTCTCCTGGGTGGGCGAGCCGGTCAGTCGCAAAATATTGCATCCCACATACTGCAGACCGTCAAGGGCGGCCCCACGCTGTCGGGCCGCTGTGCTTTCGTGGAGCCATGACGGTCTCGACCGGCCCGGACACCGACCTCCGCTCGGACGCCGAGGCGACGCTGCAGCGCCTCGCCGGCCCCGACGCCGCGCTGCGCGAGGACCAGTGGGCCGCGATCCACGCGCTCGTGGCCGAGGGCCGCCGCGCCCTGGTCGTCCAGCGCACGGGGTGGGGCAAGAGTGCCGTCTACTTCGTCGCGACGGCGCTCATCCGGCAGCGCGGGGGCGGCCCGACGGTCATCGTCAGCCCGCTGCTCGCCCTCATGCGCAACCAGATCGACGCGGCGAACCGCGCGGGCATCCACGCGGTGACGGTCAACTCCGCCAACACCGACGACTGGCAGGACGTCTACGCCGAGGTCCAGGCCGGCGCGGTCGACGTGCTGCTCGTCAGCCCGGAGCGGCTGAACAACCCCGAGTTCCGCGACCAGGTGCTCCCCGAGCTCAGCCGCACCGCGGGCATGCTCGTGGTCGACGAGGCGCACTGCATCTCCGACTGGGGGCACGACTTCCGGCCCGACTACCGCCGGCTGCGCACCCTCATCGCCGAGCTGCCCGACGGTGTGCCGGTGCTCGCCACCACGGCGACGGCCAACGACCGGGTCACCACCGACGTGGCCGACCAGCTGGGGGTGTCCAGCAGTCAGGACACGAAGCGCAGCGGAGCTGGACCATCGGACGACGACCACGCCCTGGTGCTGCGCGGCGAGCTCGACCGCGAGTCGCTGCGCCTCGGGGTGCTGCCGCTGGACAAGGGGGCGGACCGCTTCGCCTGGCTCGCCCAGCACCTCGACGACCTGCCGGGCTCGGGCATCGTCTACACGCTCACGGTCTCCGCGGCCGACGAGCTCGCCGCGTTCCTGCGCGAGCGGGGCCACCCCGTCGCCGCCTACACGGGCAAGACCGACCCCGCCGAGCGCGAGCGCGCCGAGGACGACCTGCTGGCCAACCGCGTCAAGGCGCTGGTGGCGACGAGCGCGCTGGGCATGGGGTTCGACAAGCCCGACCTCGGCTTCGTCGTGCACCTCGGGGCGCCGCAGTCGCCGGTGGCCTACTACCAGCAGATCGGCCGCGCCGGCCGCGGCGTCGAGCGCGCCGAGGTGCTGCTGCTCCCCGGGCCGGAGGACCGCGACATCTGGGCCTACTTCGCCTCGCTGGCCTTCCCCGCCGAGCCGCAGGTGCGGGTCGCGCTGAGCGTGCTCGGCGACGCCGGGCGGCCGATGTCCACGGCCGCCCTGGAGCCGCGGGTGGAGCTGAGTCGCGGGCGCCTGGAGATGATGCTCAAGGTCCTCGACACCGACGGCGCCGTCCGCCGGGTCAAGGGCGGCTGGGAGGCCACCGGGCAGCCGTGGGAGTACGACGGCGCCCGCTACACCGGACTCGCCAAGGCCCGGCGCGCCGAGCAGCAGGCGATGCTCGACTACATCGCCACCGACGGCTGCCGCATGGAGTTCCTCCGCCGCCAGCTCGACGACCCCGGGGCCGCCCCGTGCGGGCGCTGCGACAACTGCACCGGCAAGCACGCCGACCCGACGATCGGCGAGGACGTCCGCGTGCAGGCGCAGACGACGCTCGACCGGCCCGGGGTCCCGCTGGCCCCGCGCAAGCAGTGGCCCAGCGGCATGGACGCGCTCGACGTGCCGCTCAAGGGCAAGATCGCGCCCGGTGACGCCGCCGAGGAGGGCCGCGCGCTCGGCCGCCTCACCGACGTCGGGTGGGGCCCGCGCCTGCGCCCGCTGCTGCGCGCCGACGACCTCGTGCCCGACGCCGCGGTCGACGCCGTCGTCGAGGTGCTCAAGGGATGGGACTGGGCGCAACGCCCGGCGAGCATCGTGTGGCTGCCCTCGCGACGCCGCCCGGTGCTCGTCGAGAGCTTCGCCCAGCGCATCGCGAGCATCGGGCGCCTGCCGCTGCTCGGCGCGCTGGCGGACACCGCTCCCCCCATCTACGAGGACCCGGAGGACGACGCGGAGCCCGAGGCGCCCAACTCCGCCCAGCGCCTGGCCGAGGTGTGGTCGCGGCTCTCGGTCCCGGGCGGGATGGACCCCAGCGCGGGCCCGGTGCTGCTCGTCGACGACGTCGCCGACTCCGGCTGGACGCTCACGGTCGCCGCGGCGCTGCTGCGGCGGGCGGGCGCGCCGGCGGTGCTGCCGCTGGTCCTCGCCACGACGGCGTGAGCCCAACCCGGCACGGCTCGGCGGTCACCGGGTCTGACATGCTCGGACGTCGAGCCGGGCCGGCGTCGCGCCGCCCGTGGCCGCCGACCGGGCGGCGCCCGGGTCCACGGGAGTGATGATGGCGAGCCGGCCCGTCGCGGCACCGACCCCCGACGCCGACGATCCGCGGACCGAGAGGCTCGACGCCGCACCGGGTTCCCCGCAGCACCCGCGGCACCCGCAGCCTCCGCCCGGGCGGTCGTGGGCGGCCCGCCTCCTGCTCGCCGTGCTCGTGGCGCTGCTGGTCGCCGGCGGGCTGGTCGTCCGGCTGGGCCTCGTCGGCGGCGACGGCATCGGGGCCGGCGACAACGCCGACGGCGCCCGCCTCTTCTGCGTCGCCGAGCTCGAGCCCGTCGCCCCCGACGGCCGCGCGGCCTGGCGCGACGTCGTGGTCACGGAGTTCCGCACCGGCGGCGAGGCCTGCCCGCCCGAGGCGCCCGCGTCGTCGGCCGGGCTCGTCCTGTCCGTGGCCGTCGACGCCGGCGCGCTCCTCGAGGGCGCACCCCCGGCGCCCGACGGGACGCAGCGCTTCTCGCTGGAGTGGCTCGCCGCCCTCTACCTCGGGCTGATCGCGCTGGGCGCGGGCGTCGCGGCGTACGCGGTGACGGCACGGCACGCCGCACTGCGCCTGCTGACCGTCCTCGGGCCCCCGATCGCGCCGCTGCTGCTCGTGCCCTGGTGGTCGCGGTTCCTCGTCTCCACCTACGCCGAGCCGGCGGGCCTCGTGGGCGCGGTGTGGGTGGCGCTGGGGCTGCTGGCGGTCGCCGTGACCCGCCCGGCCGACCGGGGCGCGCGGATCGCGGCGCTCGTGCTGCTCGGCGCGGGGGGCGCGCTGGCCGCGACCGCCAAGCCCGGTTTCCTCGCCGTCGGCGCCGTGGCGGTCGTGGCCGCGGCGCTCGTCGCCGTCGGCACCGCGCGGCGCCGGCGCCGGGTCGCCGGCCTCGCGACGGCCGCGGTCGTGCTCGCCGTCTCGGCGCTGCCGGTGCTCTCCGGGCTGCGCGCCCAGGACGACTACTACGAGGTCGTCAACGCCCACAACCTCGCGTTCACCGCCGTCCTCCCCGAGTCCGGGCCGCCCGCCACGGCGGCGCTCGGGCTCCGGCCCGAGGCGTGGGACCACGCCGGGGAGGGGTTCTTCTTCGACAGCGGGGCGGGCGTGCCGGGCTGGCGCGAGACCGTGGCCGACCGGCCCGAGGAGCTCCGGGCCGCGGCCTACCGGTGGGTGGCCACGCACCCGCGCGTCCTCGCCCGGCTCGTGCAGCGCGGCATGGTCGCGACGATGCGCCCGCAGATGCCCTACCTGGTGTCCGCGACGGCCGGGGCGGACGGCGCCGTCGGTGACGCGCCGGTCGAGTTCCACCCCGAGGCCCCGCCCTTCATGGGCCCGTTCTTCGCCTACCTCGACGAGGTCGACGCCCCGTGGCTGCCGGCGGGCCTGGTCGCGGTGAGCGTGCTGGGTGCGGCCGCGACGCTCGTCGTCCCCCGCGAACGCGGTGTCGCCGCCGGATGGTTCCGGGCGGCCGCCCGGCTGACCCGGGTCGCGGCCGCGCTCGCCGTCGCCGGCACCGGCGTCGTCGTCGTCGCGGTGCTCGGTGACGGCTACTACGAGCTGATCAAGCACGTCTGGCTCGCGTCCTACGCCTTCGTCGTCACCGCGGGCGTCCTGGCAGCGGCCCTCGTGGCGGCGGGCACCGGCGCGGTCGTCACGCGGCGCCGGCGCTGACGCACGGTCCTCGTCGGGTTCTCGCCCTCATGGTGGTCCCCGGGACGCTGTCGATCCTCGCGTCGCGCCGGCAGCGGGAGGACCGCCGCGAGCGCGAGGAATCCTGAGCCCGACCGACCGGCCGGTTCCCGTCGCCCGGCTCCGGGTGATATCCCCTGGGGTGTGACGATCGCCGCGCTCTACCGCTATCCCGTCAAGTCCATGCTCGGAGAGTCCCTGAGCCGCGCCGTGTTCGACGAGCGCGGGATCGCGGGCGACCGCGCCTACGCCGTGCTCGACGTCGAGTCCGGCATCGTCGCGAGCGCGAAGGTGCCCAAGCGCTGGGCCAAGCTGCTGGAGTTCTCGGCGGCGTTCACCGGGGAGCCGGTGCCGGGCGAGACCCCGCCGCCGGTGGTGATCACCTTCCCGGACGGCTCGACGCGGCGCAGCGACGACCCCGACATCGACCGGGCGCTCTCCGACGTGCTGGGCCGCGAGGTCCGGCTCGTCACCACCGCCCCCGAGGCGCCCAAGTTCGAGGAGCTGTGGGCCGACCTCGACGGCATGGACCGCGAGAGCCTCGCCCCCGAACACATCATCGACGCCACCACCTCACGCCAGGAGGACACCGGCGAGGCCATCAGCAGCTTCGACGTCGCCGCGTTCGCCCCGCCCGGGCGGTTCTACGACCTCGCGGCCCTGCACGTCGTCACCGAGTCGACGCTGAACCGGCTGGCCGAGCTCGCACCCGAGAGCGACTTCGACGTCCGCCGCTACCGCCCGAACGTCGTCCTCGCCGACACCGGCTCGGGGTTCGTCGAGAACGACTGGCCGGGCCGGGAGATGAGGCTCGGCGACGACGTCCGCGTCGCCTACACCTTCCAGACCATGCGCTGCGTCATGACGACGATGGCCCAGGGCGATCTCCCCGACGACCGCAATACGCTGCGCACCGTCGCGAAGAACAACCGCATCATGATCGAGAAGCCCGAGGTCGCCGGCAAGTGGGCCTGCGCCGGGGTGTATGCCGACGTGAGCGCCGGCGGCGAGGTCGCCGTCGGCGACGCGCACGCCTGACGGACCGAGGAGCAGCACCCGTGGACACCCGCTCGAGCACCGTCGACGGAGTGCTCTCCCGCAGCGCCCGCCGCACCCCGGACCGCGTGGCGCTGCTCTTCGCGGACCGCCGCTGGACCTACCGGGAGCTTGACGACGCCGTCACCCGCGCGGCCGGGTTCCTCGCGGAGCTCGGCGTCGGCGCGGGTGACCGCGTCGCCACCTACGGCAGGAACTCCGACGCGTACCTGCTCGCCTTCCTCGGCGCCTCGCGGCTCGGCGCGATCCACGTGCCGATCAACTACGCGCTCACCGGCGAGGAGCTCGGCTACCTCGTCGAGCAGTCGGGCAGCCGCCTGCTGCTGATCGACCCGGCGCTCGCCGGCCCCGTCGACGCGCTCCCGGAGCAGCCCAAGCAGGTGGTGCCGCTGCGCGACGCCCCCGGCTCGCTGCTCGACCGGGCCCGCACCGGCGAGATCCCGGAGCTGACGACCACGGTCGCCGACACCGACCTCGTCCAGCTCCTCTACACCTCGGGCACCACCTCGCGGCCCAAGGGCGCGATGATGACCCACCGCGGCCTGGTGCACGAGTACGTCTCGGGCGTGCACTCGCTGGCGATGTCGGAGGACGACCGCCCGCTGCACGCGATGCCGCTCTACCACTCGGCGGGCATGCAGCTGTTCCTCATGCCCTATCTCATGGTCGGCGCGACCAACCACCTCATGGAGGCGCCGGACATCCCCGAGATCCTGCGCCGGGTCGAGGCCGACGGCATCGGCGCGATCTTCCTGGCGCCGACGGTCTGGGTGCCGCTGGTCAACCACGCCGACTTCGGCACCCGCGATCTCACCAGCCTGCGCAAGGCGTTCTACGGCGCGTCGATCATGCCGGTGCCGATCCTGAACCGGTTGCGCGAGGCGCTGCCCGCGCTCGGGGTCTACAACTGCTTCGGCCAGTCCGAGATCGGGCCGCTGGCCACGGTGCTGCAGCCCGAGGAGCACGACGAGCGCCCCGACTCCTGCGGGCGCCCGGTGCTGTTCGTCGAGCTGCGGGTCGTCGACGACGAGGGCGCGGACGTCGAGCCGGGCGGCACCGGCGAGGTGGTCTACCGCTCCCCGCAGCTCTGCGAGGGCTACTGGGACAAGCCCGAGGAGACCGCCGAGGCCTTCCGCGACGGCTGGTTCCACTCCGGCGACCTCGTGCGGATCGACGACCAGGGCTACATCACGGTCGTCGACCGCATCAAGGACGTCATCAACACCGGCGGCGTGCTGGTCGCGTCCCGCGAGGTGGAGGACGCGCTCTACACCCACGAGGCCGTCGCGGAGGTGGCCGTCATCGGCACGCCGGACGACCGGTGGATCGAGGCGGTGACGGCGTTCGTCGTCCGGAAGAACCCCGTGTCGAGCGACGAGCTGATCACGCACGTCCGGGGCCGGCTCGCGGGCTACAAGACGCCGAAGCACATCCACTTCATCGAGGAGCTGCCCCGCAACCAGTCGGGCAAGCTGCTCAAGCGCGTCCTGCGCGACCAGGTGCCGGAGTCATGACCGCGTCGCCGCCCCGCCCCGGGAACTGGTTCACCCGGGGCGGCTGGTGGTTCGTCGTGCACCTGCTGAGCATGGGCGTCCTGCTGCCCGTGCCCCTCGCGCACGCCGCCGTGCGCGCCCGGCGGGCGCTCTACGCCGTGCTCGCGCTCGCCTCCCTGGTCCTCGTCGTCGGGTCGTTCGCGCTGAACCAGGCCGCGGACCGCACGCCGGACGGCCAGTACCACGGCCTCGCGGCGGCGCTGTCGTCCATCGGGCTGCTCACCGGCTTCGTCGGGGGGCTCGTCCTGCTGATCCTCATCCGGCCCCGGGTCTTCGACCGCCCCACCCCGAAGCCGACCGGGTGGGACCGCCCGCCGCCGGACCCGGCGATCGCCGCGGCCCTCGCCGCCCGCGAGCGCCGCACCGAGGCCCGGCGCCTGGCCGCGGACGACCCGCTGCTCGCCCGCGAGCTCCGCATCGGGCGCCCCGACCTGGCGCGCACCTACGACGACGGCGGGCTCGTCGACCTGAACACCGCGCCCGGCCCGGTGCTGGCCCGCACGCTCGGGATCGCACCCGCCCACGCCGAGCTGATCGTCACCAGCCGGACCGCCGCGGGCCGGTTCTCCGCCGTCGAGGACGTCTTCGCCTGGGCCGAGCTGCCCTACGAGGTGTGGGACCAGGTGCGCGACCGGGGCGTGGTCCTGGGACGCTGACGCCCCCGACCCGTGGAGGCCCGTGGTGCAGGACCAGGTGACCGAGCACGTCAAGGCGCCCCCGGAGATGGTGTGGGCGCTCGTCGCCGACGTCACGCAGACCCACCGCTACAGCGAGGAGACCTTCGAGGCCGAGTGGCTCGACGGCGCCACGGGGCCGGCGGTCGGGACCCGGTTCCGCGGGCACGTCCACCGCAACGGCCGCGGCCCCACGTACTGGTCGACGTGCCGGATCACCGCGTGCGAGCCGGGCCGCGAGTTCGGGTTCGAGGTCGTGGTGGGCGGCCGCTCGATCAACAACTGGCACTACCGGTTCGAGCCCGCCGGCACCGGCACGGACGTCACCGAGTCCTTCCGCCTGACGCCGAGCCCGGGCACGCGCCTCTACTGGGCCCTCGCCGGACGGGCCCGCGGCCGGACCAACCGCGCGAACATGCGCGCGACGCTGCAGAAGATCAAGGCGATCGCCGAGGCCGAGGCCCGGCCCGCGAACTGAGTTCCCTGCTCAGCGCGGGTGCGCTTCACTGGGCACATGAGCCGCGAGAAGGATCGACGCACGCGGTTGCCGCAGCTCGTGGTCACCCCCACCGGCTACCGGGCCTTCGACCCGGACCTGGTGCGTGACCGCAAGGACGTGCAGGAGACGACCGTCCGCAAGGAGCTGCGCTACCAGGACAACGGGCCCGAGCTCACGATCCTCCCGGTCCTGATGCTGCTCGGCGGCTTCGGGCTCACGCTGCTCCTCGGCGCCTCGGTGCTGAGCTACGTGCTGTGGTTCCTCGCCGGCGCCGTGGGGGGCCTGGTGGTGGGCGGGGTGATCGCCGGGGCGATCGCCCCCGATCGCGAGAAGGAGTACCGCGAGGAGCACCGCGACGCCGACCTCTGGGCCGAGATCCCGGCGGACGACCCGCGGGCGACGGTGTGCTCGCTCGCCGAGGAGATCGCGTCCACCCGGGCCTGGCAGGACGGCATCCTCGACGCGCCGCGTCACCTCGCCGGGATCGTGTGGTCGGCCGTCGCCAAGGACCCGGCGAGCTCAAGCGACGAGGACGCCGAGGACGTCGCCGTCGTCACCGAGAACCTGCGCGAGCTGCTCCGCGTCGCCCGCGACCTCGACCATCGCCGCGAGTACGGCACGCCGGCCGTCGACGAGCGCATCAGCGCCCGGGAGCCGACCGCGCGCGCCCGCGCCCTGTCCGCGGAGGCCCTCGAGAACGGGCGCAACACCCGCGACCTCCTCTGAGATCCGACATCTGAGATCCCGGCGTATCCCCCGGCGGTCCCCGCGCGTTCTCGTTGCGGACGACCGATCGGGGGGTGGGCGTGCGCCGTCAGGTGGACACCAGCGTGGGCATGGCGGCGGTGGCGCCGCTCGTGGCGCTGCTCGTGGCGACGGGAGCGCCCGCCGCGGCCGCGGCGCCGGCGACACCGGTGGTCGCGCTCCAGGCCCCGCCCCCCTCCGGCGAGCCCGAGGACGTCGAACCCGCCGCGCTCCCGGCCGCGTCGGCGACGCCGGCGCAGGTCGAGGAGGAGCGCCTCACCCCGCCCAGCCCCTCCCCCGACGCCGGCGGCGCCCGCCAGGCCACGAGCCCCGACCCGCTCAAGCTCGTCGCGGTGACCTGGACCGGCCCGGCGCCGCAGGTCGTCGAGCTGCGCAGCCGCCTGGTCACCGGCCTGTTCGGCCCGTGGACGCGGGTCGACCCGGTCGACACCGAGCGCGACGGGAAGCGGAGCGCGTCGACCGGCACCGAGCCGGTGTGGGTGGACGACAGTCGGGAGGTGCAGGTCCGGGCCACGACGAACGGGCAGCCGGTGACCCAGCGGGTGGCGCTCACCTCGATCGACCCGGGGACCAGCAGCAACGACGCCCGCATCGCCACCGCGGCCGTGACCCCCGGCGGCGCGACGGGCAGCCCGAGCAGCCCGAACGTCGTCACCCGCGCGCAGTGGGGCGCCGACGAGCGCCTGATGACCTGGGCGCCGGAGTACACGCCGACGGTGCGGGCCGTGACCGTGCACCACACCGCGGGCACCAACGCCTACACCGCGGCCGAGTCGGCGGCGATCGTCCGCGGGATCTACACGTACCACGCCCGCACCCAGGGCTGGGGCGACATCGGCTACCACGTGCTGGTCGACCGCTTCGGGACGGTGTTCGAGGGCCGCGCCGGCGGGCTGGCGCGCTCGGTGATCGCGGCGCACGCCGGCGGCTTCAACCGCGAGACCTTCGGCATCGCGATGATGGGCGACTTCACCTCGGTCGCCCCGCCGGCGCCGACGCTCGAGGCGACCGCGCAGCTCGCCGCGTACAAGCTGGGCGGGCTCTACCGCGACCCGGCCGCCAACGTCACCCTGACCAGCACCGGCGGCGGGACCTCGCGCTACCCGGCGGGCCGCGCGGTGTCGCTGCCGGCCGTGTTCGCCCACCGCGACGTCGGCGCCACCGAGTGCCCGGGCAACACCGGGGTGCGGTCCATGCCGACGATCCGCTCGCGCACCACGACGCTGGTCGGCAACCTCGCGAGCTACCCGATCCGGCAGAAGTGGCTGGCCCTGCGCAGCGTGCTCGCCGAGCCCTCGGTGGTCGAGAGCCCCACGGCGCGCTCGGGCCGCGTCACCCGGTTCTCCGGCAGCAACGGCGCGGTCTACTGGTCGAGCGCCACCGGGGCCCAGGCGGTGTACGGCGTCATCAACACCCGCTACGACGCCCTCGGCGCCGCCTCCTCGCCGCTCGGCCTGCCCCGCACCGACGAGAAGGCCGCCTCCGACGGGCGCGGGCGCTACAACCAGTTCGAGGCGGGCTCGATCTACTGGACGCCCCAGACCGGCGCGTGGCCGGTGCGCGGGCCGATCCTGAACCGCTGGGCCCAGCTGGGCTACGAGCGCTCGAGCCTCGGCTACCCGAAGGGCGACCAGCGCGCCGTGACCGGCGGGCAGCGCCAGGACTTCGAGCGCGGCTACCTGCGGCTCAACACCGCCACCGGTGCCGTGACGGTGAACAGCTAGCTCCTACTCGGGGTGCCCGATCGCCGTCGACGCCGGCACCACCACGTACTGGCGCAGGCACAGGTCGGTGAACACCACCGGGCCGCGCGGGCCGGGGACGTGGTCGACGTTGATCCCGGTCTCGGGCACGCGGCGCAGCTTGACGCCGTCGAGGAGCCGGGTCGTCGCGTTCCAGAACGCGCCGGTGCCCGCGTAGGTGTCGAGGAACGCCCGCGCCGCGGCCTCGTCGGCGGTGACGATCGTGGCGGCGAGGCCCGAGGTCTCGCGGTTGGCGATGGCGGCGGCGTCGGCGGGCCCGTCGGCCGGGGCGACGGTCACGGTCGCCTCGTGGCCGTCGTCGAGCGCCCACTCGTGGCCCAGCGCGTGGTCGTGCGGGGGCAGCGAGGCGCGCAGCCCGTGCTCGGCGAGCAGCTCGACCAGCCCGGGGACGACCTCGTCCCACCGGTGCCGCTCGACGAGCAGGAGGTTGAGCCGGTTGCAGACGCCGAGCCGGTCGATCGACGACGTCACCATGGTGCGCGTGAGCTCGGGCGGCGCGGCGCGGTCGACGTAGAGCACCCCACCGCCGTCGGCGTGGGCGAGGGTGCGCACGCCGTGCTGGGCGGCCTCGAGACCGAGCGAGCGCGTGGTGTCCCCGGACCCGCGCAGGATCACCAGCGGGATCAGCGCGGGGCGCCGGACGAGCTCGACGGCGCACTCGCGGCGCGGGTCGGTGACGAGCACGACCGCGTCGGGGTCGAGCCCGGCGCCGGCCAGGGCGGGCGCGACGACGGCCTCCATGAGGGCGGTGGCCGACGCGAGCGCGGCGCCCCCGGTGCGCAGCACCCCGGCGTTCCGCGACTTGACCAGCTGCGACGCCACGTCGACGACCACGTTGGGCCGCGCCTCGAAGTTCGCGCCGATCACCCCGACCGGGCGCCGGCGCTCGATCAGCCGCAGCCCGTCGGGGCGCTCCTCGAGCACGGTGTCGATCTCGGGCGTGGGCACGTCGGCGAGCTCGTGCAGCGTCGCGGCCATCGCGTCGAGGCGCGGCCGGTCGAGGCGCAGGCGGTCGACGAGCGCGGGTGTGGTCCCGGCGGTCTCGGCGGCCTCGACGTCGGCGGCGTTCGCGGTGAGCACCGTGTCCGCGGCCTCGGTGAGCAGGCGCGCCATCCCGCGCAGGGCGTCGGCGACCTCGTGGTCGTTCGCGGCCGCCATCCGCGGGGCCGCCGCGGCGGCGCGCCGGCCGCAGTCGGTGACGATCTCCGCGGGGTCGGTGGCGGTCTGGATCGCGGTCACGGCGAGGTCACCTCGGCGGGGGCGGTGGGGTCGGAGACAGTCGTGACGACCGGGACCAGGTCGTCGGCGTGCACCACTTCCCGGCGCAGCTCCGCCGGGAGGTCATCGCTGGAGCGCCCGGAGATCTCGGGCAGCTCCTCGGCGTCGAACGCCACGACGCCGCGGGCGACGACCTCACCGCGCGGGTCGACGAGGTCGACGACGTCGCCGGCCTCGAAGTCGCCGTCCGAGCCGACGATCCCCGCGGCGAGCAGGGAGCGGCGGCGCCCCACGACGGCCCGGACCGCGCCGGCGTCGAGGTGCAGGCGCCCGCGCGTGCCGGCCATGTGGCGCAGCCAGAAGCGGCGCGCGGAGAGCCGCGGCCCGTGGGGCGCGAAGACCGTGCCCACCTCGGCGCCGTCGAGAGCGGCGGACGCCTGCGCCGCGGCGGCCACGAGCACGGGCACGCCGGCGCCGCTGGCGAGGTCCGCCGCGGCGAGCTTGGAGGCCATGCCGCCGGTGCCCAGCGAGGACGTCCTGCCGACGCGCACCCCGGCGAGGTCGGCGCCCCCGGTGACCTCGCGGACGAGGCTCGCGCCCGGCGAGCGCGGGTCGGCGTCGTACACGCCGTCGACGTCGGAGAGCAGCACGAGGGCGTCGGCGGAGATCACGTGCGCGACGAGGGCGGCGAGCCGGTCGTTGTCGCCGAAACGGATCTCGTCGGTGGCCACGGTGTCGTTCTCGTTGACCACCGGGACGACGCCGAGGCCGAGCAGGCGCTCGAAGGTCCGCTGGGCGTTGCGGTAGGGCTGGCGGCGCACGACGTCGTGGGAGGTCAGCAGCACCTGGCCGACGGTGCGTCCGTGGCGGGCGAAGGCCTCGGCGTAGGCGCGCGTGAGGTGCAGCTGCCCGACGCCGGCCGCGGCCTGCTGTGTGGCGAGGTCCCGGGGGCGGCGCGGCAGCCCGAGGGGACGCAGCCCCGCCGCGATCGCCCCCGACGACACGAGCACCACCTGCGAGGCGCTCGCGCGCGCCGCGACGGCGTCCACGAGCGCGTCGAGGCGGCCGACGTCGAGGCCCCCGTCGACGCTGGTCAGCGACGTGGACCCGACCTTGACCACCAGCCGGCGCGCGGAGGAGACGGTCTCCCGCGCGCTCATCGCGGGTCGTCCTCGTAGTCCTCGTGCCACGGCGCGACGCCGAGCTCGTCGTCGGTGCGGTGGCGGCGGCGCTCGTCGCGGGCGGCGCGGCGGTCGGTGGCCGACGGGCGGTCGACCCGCTCGGCGCCCTCCAGGCGGGGGTCGGTGCCGCGGTTGCCGCGCATGGCCGCGACGCCGGCCGGGGTCGACGGCTCCCAGTCGAAGGTGTGGACGCCGATCGTCACCATGTCGCCGGGCGTCGCGCCGGCCTCGGCGAGCGCCTCCTCGACGCCCAGGCGGGCGAGCCGGTCGGCGAGGTAGCCGACGGCCTCGTCGTTCTGGAAGTCGGTCTGGCGCACCCACCGCTCGGGCTTCTCGCCCTTGACCAGGAACCCTTCTTCGGGATCGGGCTCGATGGTGAAGCCGGTGTCGTCGACGGCCGTGGGCCGCAGCACGACGCGCGGGGCGGTCGACGGCGCGGCCGCGGCGCGGGCCTCGTCGACGGCCGTGGCCATCGCGTAGGCGAGCTCCTGCAGTCCGGCCCGGCTCGCCGTGGAGATCTCGACGACGGGCCAGCCGAAGGTCGCGACGTCGGCGCGGGTCATCTCCGCGAGGTCGGCGGCGTCCGGCACGTCGATCTTGTTGAGGGCGACGATCCGGGGCCGCTGCGCGAGGTCGGTGCCGAGCGCGGGCGTGTAGGCGGCGAGCTCGGCCTCGAGGGCGCGGATGTCGGAGACGGGGTCGCGGTCGGGCTCGAAGGTCGCGCAGTCGACGACGTGCACGAGCACCGAGCAGCGCTCGATGTGGCGCAGGAAGTCGAGGCCGAGGCCCTTGCCGCTGCTCGCCCCCGGGATGAGGCCGGGCACGTCGGCGACGGTGAAGGTGCTCCCGCCGGCCGAGACGACACCGAGGTTGGGCGCGAGCGTCGTGAACGGGTAGTCGGCGATCTTCGGCTTGGCGGCGCTCAGGGCGCTGACCAGCGAGGACTTGCCGGCGCTGGGGTAGCCGACGAGCCCGACGTCGGCCATCGAGCGCAGCTCGAGCACGAGGTCGCGCGACTCCCCCGGCTCGCCGAGCAGCGCGAACCCCGGGGCCTTGCGCGACGGGCCGGCGAGCGCGGCGTTGCCCAGCCCGCCCCGCCCGCCGCGCACGGCGACGAACCGCGTGCCGAGGCCGGTGAGGTCGCCGAGGATCTCGCCGTCGGTGTCGAGCACGACGGTGCCCTCGGGCACGGCGAGCTCGATGTCCTCGGCGTTGGCGCCGTTGCGGAAGCTGCCCATGCCCGGCTTCCCGTTGCCCGCCGTGGCGTGCGGGCGGTGGTGGAAGTCGAGCAGCGTGTGCACGCCGGGGTCGACGACCAGCACGACGTCCCCGCCGCGCCCGCCGTTGCCGCCGTCCGGGCCGCCGAGCGGCACGAACTTCTCCCGGCGGATCGACGCGCACCCGTGCCCGCCGCTGCCCGCCGTGACGTGCAGCGTCACGTGGTCGACGAAGCGGGCCATCTCCTCGGCGTGTCCTTCCCGGTGTGTCCTGTCAGCGACGTGGCGTCGCTGTCATCCAGTGTCCGTATCGCCACGCGCTCGACGGCGGGGCGGGACGAACGAAAGGGGTGGGTCCGAGTCCCGGACCCACCCCTGACGGTACTGCTGCGGTATCTCAGGCGGAGACGGTCTCCTCCGCCGGGATCACGTTGACGTTCTTGCGCCCACGCTTCGACCCGAACGTCACCGAGCCGGCGACGAGGGCGAACAGCGTGTCGTCGCCGCCGCGGCCGACACCGGTGCCCGGGTGGAACTTGGTGCCGCGCTGGCGGACGAGAATCTCGCCGGCCTTGACGACCTGGCCGCCGAAGCGCTTGACCCCGAGCCGCTGGGCGTTGGAGTCGCGACCGTTGCGGGAGCTGGATGCACCCTTCTTGTGAGCCATGGCTGCTCCCCTTTACTTCGAGATGTTCGTGACCTCGAGGCGGCTGTAGCGCTGGCGGTGGCCGACGCGCCGCTTGTACCCGGTCTTGTTCTTGTACTTCAGGATCTTGATCTTCGGGCCCTTGTTCTCACCGACGATGTTGCCGGTGATGGAGACCTTCTCGAGGTCGGAGGCCGAGCTGAGCACGGTGCTGCCGTCGACGATCAGCACGGGCTGCAGGTCGACCGTGTCACCGTCGAGGAGCTCCACGTCGATGACGTCGCCGACCGCGACCTTGTACTGCTTGCCGCCGGTCTTCACGATCGCGTACATCTTCCGCGGGACTCCTGTCTCCTGTGGCTTTCCGGCTCCGGCGCGGCCCGTGCGGGTGGGGCCCGGCGCGCTGGCGCCGCGGGTGACGACCCGGCGGGCACCGATCTCCTAGGGTACCCGCCCCCGTGGTGCGGGTCCGACCCCGGGGGCCGACCCGCACCCCGGAGGGTCGGTGCGGTCAGTCGGTGGGCGGCCCGGCCGGGCGCGAGGCCGCACGGCGGCGGCCCCGCCGGGCGGTCCCGGTGCCGGTGGGCGCGGCGGCCGGCTCGGGGGTCTCGGTGACGTCGTCGGACGCGTCCGACGACGTCCCCGCGGGCGTCACCAGCGCCTCGTCACGGCCGTGACCGTTGCCGTTGGCGGCCCCGATCGCCCCCGTGATGCGCGGCGCGGGCCCCGTGTCGGCGGCAGCGGCCTCCGTCCCCGTGTCGGGTCCGGTGCCGTTGCTGCCCGGGACGTGCTCCGCGAGGTCGGCCTCGAGCGCGACCTCCGCCTGGACGGCCTCGTGGATCGCCTCCTCGACGGCCTCGTCGCCGCTCTCGGCGCTGTCCTGCTCCGCGCCGCTCGTCACGGCGATGCCCGCCTCCAGCTCGACCTCGGCCTCGTCCGCCTCGACGACGGTCTCGGTCGTCTCGGCCGTCTCGGGCGCCGTGGACTCCCCGTCCTCGGACTCCTCGGAGCCCCCCGGCACGAAGCCGCTGGCGGCGGCCACGGTGGCGGGCGAGGCACTGTCGGAACGCTCCGCCCGGCGGCCACGCCGGCCGCGCCGGCCCGAGCCGCCCTCCTTGGCGTCCTTCGACTCCTTGGCGTCCTTGGACTCCTTCGTGTCCTTGGACTCCTTGGACTCCTTCGACCCGTTCCCGTTCGACGACCCGTCCTCGTGCCCGATCACCGGCTCGGTGGAGACGATGACGCCCCGGCCGCGGCAGTGCTCGCACGTCGTCGAGAACTCGTCGAGCAGCCCCTGCCCGACGCGCTTGCGGGTCATCTGCACCAGGCCGAGCGAGGTGACCTCGGAGACCTGGTGGCGCGTGCGGTCGCGGCCGAGGCACTCGGTGAGGCGCCGCAGCACGAGGTCGCGGTTGGACTCCAGGACCATGTCGATGAAGTCGATGACGATCATGCCGCCGATGTCGCGCAGCCGGAGCTGGCGCACGATCTCCTCGGCGGCCTCGAGGTTGTTGCGGGTGACCGTCTCCTCGAGGTTGCCCCCGGAGCCGGTGAACTTGCCGGTATTGACGTCGACGACGGTCATCGCCTCGGTCCGGTCGATCACCAGCGTGCCGCCCGAGGGCAGCCAGACCTTGCGGTCGAGCGCCTTGATCAGCTGCTCGTCGATGCGGTACGCGGCGAACACGTCCTCGGGACCGATGTGGCGGGACAGGCGCCCGGCGAGCTCGGGGGCGACGTGCGCGACGTAGTCCTCGAGCGTCTCCCACGCCTTCTCGCCTGAGACGACGAGCGACGAGAAGTCCTCGTTGAACATGTCGCGGACGACGCGGATGAGGAGGTCGGGCTCCTCGTAGACCAGCGTCGGGCCCTTCGAGCCCTTCGCGCCGGCGGCGGAGGACTCGATGACCTCCCACTGGGCGGTGAGCCGGCGGACGTCCCGCTCGAGGTCCTCCTCGCTGACGCCCTCGGCGGCCGTGCGGATGATGACGCCCGACTCGTCGGGCACGATCCGCTTCAGGATCTCCTTGAGCCGCTTGCGCTCGGTGTCGGGCAGCTTGCGGCTGATCCCGGTGGCCCCGCCCGCGGGCACGAACACCAGGAAGCGGCCGGGCAGGCTGATCTGCGTGGTCAGGCGGGCGCCCTTGTGGCCGACCGGGTCCTTCGTCACCTGGACGAGCACCTGGTCGCCGGTCGCCAGCGCCTGCTCGATCTTGCGCTGCTTGCCCTCGAGGCCGGACGCGTCCCAGTTGACCTCGCCGGCGTAGAGGACGGCGTTGCGCCCGCGGCCGATGTCGACGAACGCGGCCTCCATCGACGGGAGCACGTTCTGCACGCGGCCGAGGTAGACGTTGCCGACCATCGAGTTCTGGCCGTCGCCCGCCACGAAGTGCTCGACGAGCACGCCGTCCTCGAGCACCCCGATCTGGCTGCGGCCGGCCTGCTGGCGCACGACCATGGTGCGCTCGACCGCCTCGCGCCGGGCGAGGAACTCCGACTCGGACAGGATCGCCGGGCGGCGCCGGCCGGACTCGCGCCCGTCGCGGCGGCGCTGACGCTTGGCCTCGAGGCGCGTGGAGCCCTTGACGCCCTTGACCTCGTCGTTCGACGAGCGGCCGCCCTCGGGGCGCTCGACCCGGTCGCGGACGTGGGTGACGGTGTCCGGCGGGTCGTCGCCGTCACCGGACGAGCCGTCCGAGGAGCCCGACGTGCCCTCGCCGTCCGAGGAGCGGCGGCGACGGCGGCGCCGGCGCCGCGAGCCACCCGACGAGCCGTCCCCGTTGCCCTCGTCGCTCTCGGAGCTGTCGCCCTCGGCGTCGTCGTCGCTGTCGCCGGAGTCACCCGACTCGTCGGACTGGTCACCGGAGTCCGCGTCGGAGTCCTCGCCGGACTCCGAGTCGGCGTCGTCGCTGCCACCGCGGCCACGACCGCGTCCGCGCCGACCCCGGCGGCGACGCCGGCGGCCGCCGTCCTCGTCGTCGTCGGACCCGTCGGACCCGTCGGCGCCGTCCGCGCCGTCGGTCCCCTCGGAGCCCTCGCCGGTCGCCGCGTCGGACTCGGCCGGGTCGTCGGCGTCCGCGCGCGTCTGCTCGGGGCCCGCCTCCTCGGCGGCCGGGGCCGGCTCGCCGGTGGTCTCGGTCTCCGTGGCCTCGCCCGGGGTGACGACGCCGGTGGAGCGGCTGCCGCGACGGCGGCGGGTCCGCGTCGGCACGGCGTCCTCGGAGGCCGTGGACTCGGGCGCGAGGAACATCGGCGCCGCGAAGGCGGGTGCCGACGCCGAGGACGCCGAGGGCGCCGACGGAGTTGCCGGGAGCGTCGTGACGTCACCGATGACGTCATCGCTGGTGTCGAGTCCGGCGGCGACGTCGGTGTCGGCCGTGGTGTCGAGGGCCGGCGGGTCGGCCGGCGTCGCCCCGGTGGCGGGCTCGGCCGCGCCCGGGGCCGGGAACAGGTCCTCGACGACCTGGCTCACGACCCCGCGGTCGACGCTGGACTGGGCGCTGCGCGCCCCGACGCCGAGCCGGGCCAGCACGGCCAGCAGCTCGCGACTCGAGGTGCCCACGACGCGGGCGAGCGCGTGCACTCTGACCTTGTCCGGGAGCGCGGCCAGGGCCGCGTCGTCGGGGCGTCCGGGTGCGACGGAACTCCCTTCGGCGGTGCTACCGCCTGAAGGGGTGTCGGTGTCGGTCATCCATCTCCTTCGCCCCCGGGCGCGACCCTGGGGTCGCGGCCACACGGGGACCTTCGCGTGGTCTCGCCTGGCGGCCGTCGGGGACGGTCGCCGATTGCGGCACGTCCGGCGGATCGGGTGGCCGTCGGTCGTGCGGTGCGGCGACGTACGAGCACCGATGCCGACCGGCTCCCGCCCGGGGGGCTACGCGGGGGTGGCCGCGCGGTCCGCCGCGAACGGGTCGATCAGCTCCCCGCGCTCGTCGAGCCGACCCTGGGCCCACCGGGTGGCCCTGACGGGCTCCGGGAACTCGAGGCCGGCGGCGGCGCGAAGGGCACTGCACACGTCGTCGGGTCGTGCGGCCGGCGTGGTGTGCCGTACGACCGCCGTCAGTCTCCCACACGTCGCCGCTCGTGCACGGTCCTCCCGGTCCGCGGTCGCCGCTTCGCCCTTTCGGGTGAGCCCACACCCCAGTTCGGCGACGGCGGCTCGCACGTCCAGCGGGCGCGGACCGTTCTTGGTGAGACGCTCCACCGACACCTCCGGCGCGGCGAGGAACGCCGCGACGGCCTCGGCGAGCGCCTCGTCGGGCACCCCGGGCGTCTCGATCTCCCAGTGGCTCGCGTCGATCCGGTCGGCGAGCGCACCCGGCCCGGCGAGCACCACCTCGACCACCGCGATCCCCTCGGGGAGCACGGCGTCGACCTCGCGCGCGACGAGGGCGGGGTCGAGGTGCTCGGTGACCCCGATCTCGACGTACTCGGCCTCGCTGGCCGCGCCCGTCGGGGCGGCGCCGATCCAGGACAGCCGCGGGTGCGGGCTGAACCCGTGCGACAGCGACACCGGCACCCCGGCACGGCGCAGCGTCCACTCCATCGTCCGTGCGACGTCGCGGTGCGAGCTGAACCGCGCGCGCCCTCGCTTCGCGAACTGCATCCGCAGCTTGGCCACCGTCGGCGCCGAGGGGTGCGGCGCCTCGCCGGGCTTCGTCCTCGCCATGATCAGCTTCCTCCCCCGCCGGTCGGCAGGACCATCATCTCGTCGCCCGCCGGACTGAAGCCGGCCGCGCGGTAGAACGCGGCCCCCGCCGCGGACGGGCGCAGCACCAGCCGGACCAGCCCGCGCTCGCGCGCGTGGGTCACGGCGGCGCCCAGGAGCTTGCGGGGCACCCCGCGCGGCGCCGCGCCGAGCGCGACGAGGCTGCCGACGTAGCCCCAGCGCTCCCCCGGGCGTCCGGGGGCGGGCATGGCGGCCACCTCGGCGACGTCGAGCGACCCGACGGCCTCCCACCCGGCGTCGCCCCGGGCCTCCGCGACCCAGACGGCGTGGTGCGAGAGCTCGGCGCGCCACCACGTCGCGAACCCGTGCTCGAAGTGCGGGTCGGCACCGGGGGCGCTGCGGCCCCGCTGCTCGACCCAGGCCCGGCGCAGCGCGGCGACGGCGTCGCCGTCCGTGGTGCCCGCGCGGCGGACACGAACCTCGGGCTCGGCCTCGCTCACGGATGCTGGGACGCGAGCGCCGGATTGCGCACCGGGGTCGACGTGCGGTGCTCGACCGGCGTGATCGGCAGCGACGGCCTCCCCGGGGGCGCCATCTGGATCTCCGTGCCCATCGTCGGGCAGACGCCGCAGTCGAAGCACGGCGTCCAGCGGCAGTCGTCCTGCTCCTCGGCGGCGAGCGCGTCCTGCCAGTCGTCCCACAGCCAGCCGCGGTCGAGCCCCGAGTCGAGGTGGTCCCAGGGCAGGATCTCGTGCTGGTCGCGCTCGCGCGTGGTGAACCAGTCGAGGTCGACGCCGTCGACGCCGTCCAGGGCCGTCTCGGCCGCCGTGACCCAGCGCTGATAAGAGAAGTGCTCGCTCCAGCCGTCGAACTGCTGGCCGTCGCGCCAGGCCTGCTCGATCACCCGGCCGACGCGGCGGTCACCCCGGCTGAGCAGGCCCTCGACCAGGCTGGGCTGCCCGTCGTGGTAGCGCAGCCCGATGTTGCGGCCCAGCGAGCGGTCGCTGTTGATGGCCTCGCGGAGCCGGCGCAGACGGTTGTCGACGACGTCGGGCGCGGTCTGCGCGGCCCACTGGAACGGGGTGTGCGGCTTGGGGACGAACGCGCCGATCGACACCGTCGCGCGCACGTCGCCACGCCCCGCGGACTTGCGGCCCGCGCGGATGACCTCGTGGGCCATCGACGCGATCTGCAGGACGTCCTCGTCGGTCTCGGTGGGCAGCCCGCACATGAAGTAGAGCTTGACCTGCCGCCACCCGTGCTCGTACGCGGTGGAGACGGTCGCGATGAGCTCCTCCTCGGAGACCATCTTGTTGATGACCTTGCGCAGGCGCTCCGAGCCGCCCTCGGGCGCGAACGTGAGGCCGGACCGGCGGCCGCTGCGGGTGAGCTCCTCGGCCAGCGTCACGTTGAACGCGTCGACGCGGGTGCTCGGCAGGCTCAGGCCGGTGCCGGTGCCCTCGTAGCGGTCGGCGAGCGAGGTCGCGATCTCCCCGATGCCGGAGTGGTCGGCGCTCGAGAGGGAGAGCAGGCCGACCTCGTGGTAGCCCGAGTTCTTCAGGCCCTGCTCGACCATCTCCCCCACGCCCTGCGGCGAGCGCTCCCGGACCGGCCGCGTGATCATGCCGGCCTGGCAGAAGCGGCAGCCGCGGGTGCAGCCGCGGAAGATCTCGACGCTCATCCGCTCGTGGACGGTCTCGGCCATCGGGACGAGCGGGGCCTTCGGGTACGGCCAGTCGTCGAGGTCGCTGGTGGTGCGCTTGTGCACGCGGGCGGGCGCCGCGTCGCTGGTCGGCGTGACCGCCGCGATGGCGCCGTCGTCGCCGTAGGAAACCTCGTAGAGCCCCGGGACGTAGACGCCGGGGACGGCGGCGAGCCGCTCGAGCGTCTCGCGCCGCGTCAGCCCCTCCGCCGTCGCCGCCTTGACGACGTCGGTGATGTCGCCGACGACCTCCTCGCCGTCACCCAGGGCGACGATGTCGACGAAGTCGGCGATCGGCTCGGGGTTGAACGCGGCGTGGCCGCCCGCGAGCACGAGGGGGTGCTCGGTGGTCCGCTCGGCGCTGTGGAGCGGGACGCCGGCGAGGTCGAGGATCGAGAGCAGGTTCGTGTAGCCGAGCTCGGTGGCGAAGCTGACGCCGAGCACGTCGAACGCGCCCACCGGGCGGTGCCCGTCGACGGTGAACTGCGGGACGTCGTGCTCGCGCATGAGCTCGGCGAGGTCCGGCCACACGGCGTACGTGCGCTCGGCGAGCGCGTCGGGGCGCTCGTTGAGGACCTCGTAGAGAATCATCAGGCCCTGGTTGGGCAGGCCCACCTCGTAGGCGTCGGGGTAGCAGAGCGCCCAGTGGACCGGCACCGAGTCCCACGGCTTGGTCCCCGCGTTGCGCTCGCCGCCCACGTACTGCACCGGCTTCTTCACCCGGGGCAGCAACGGTTCCAGGCGTTCGAACACGGACTCGACCACGGGACCCAGGGTAACGATCGGGATGGCTGCGCCAGGTGAGTGGTTCGGGTCGCCGGGACGACCCGGAACACTCACCTGGCGGGAGCCGTCAGCCGAACCAGAGCTTGATCTCGCGCTCGGCGGACTCGGGCGAGTCGGAGCCGTGCACGATGTTCGAGCCCGTCTCCAGGGCCAGGTCGCCGCGGATCGAGCCGGGGACGGCCTTCTCGACGGGGTCGGTGCCGCCGGCGATCTGGCGGAAGGCGGCGATGGCGCGCGGACCCTCGACCACCATGGCGGCCACCGGGGCCGAGGTGATGAACGAGATGAGCTCCTCGTAGAAGCCCTTGCCCTCGTGCTCGGCGTAGTGCTGCGACGCGAGGTCGCGGTCGACGGTCTTCAGCTCCAGCGACACGAGGCGCAGACCCTTGCGCTCGATGCGCGAGACGACCTCGCCGATCAGGCCGCGCTCGACGCCGTCGGGCTTGACCAGCACCAGGGTGCGCTCACTCACGTCGTTCCCGTTCCCCTCGTCATGGACCACTGTTGGTCGGCGCCGAGGGTAACGAGCCCGCTCAGGTGCTCTGCCCGGCCCACTGCCTCTGGCGCCGCAGCACCTCGTGGCGCATCCACAGCATCAGCGCCCAGACGAGGCAGAAGATCAGCCCCAGCACGCCCAGGGACGGCGAGACGACCCATCCCAGCAGCATGAGCACCTGTAGACCCAGGGCCAGCGGCAGGCCCCAGGGCCGCGAGAAGGTCGCGATCGCGACGACCATGCCGACGGTCAGCACGACCACCCACGCGATCTTGGCGGGGTCCAGGCCGCCCTCGACCTTGTCCATGACCAGCAGCGCGAGCGGCACGATGACGACCTCGAGCGAGAGGCACGCGCTGGCGGGGCCGCGGAACGCCTTCCTGGCGGCCGCGCCGCCGTCGGGAACGGTCTCGATGGTCGAGCTCCGCTCCCCTATCGGCGTGCTGTGCTCGTTGTCGTCTCCCGTCACGCCGGCTCCCTCCCCAGCAGCGTCCGCGCCTCGCCCGCGGCGACCACGGAGCCGACGACGAGCACGCCGGCGCCCGCCACCGGGGTGTCGGGGTCGTCGGTCTCCTCGGCCAGCCCGATCGCCGTCTCCAGCGCCGCGTCCATCCGCGTCTCGACGACCACCCGGTCCGCGCCGAAGAACCCGACCGCGAGGCTCCCGAGCTCGTCGGCGTCCATCGCCCGCGGCGACGCGACGGCGGTGACGACGACCTCGTCGAGCACCGGCTCGAGGGCGGTGAGGATGCCCTCGGCGTCCTTGTCCCGCATCACCGCGACGACCCCCACCAGGCGCCGGAACGAGAACTCCTCGCGCACCGCGGCGGCGGCCGCGCGGGCGCCGTGCGGGTTGTGGGCGGCGTCGACGACGACGGTCGGCGCCGAGCGCAGCCGCTCCAGGCGCCCCGGCACGCGCACCGACGCGAACGCGTCCCGGACGGCGGCGATGTCGAGCTTGCGCGACGCCCCCGCCCCGAAGAACGCCTCCACGGTCGCGAGCGCCAGCGCGGCGTTCTTGGCCTGGTGCTCGCCGAACAGCGGCAGGTAGATGTCGTCGTACTCGCCGCCGAGCCCCTGCAGGCGCAGCTGCTGGCCGCCGACGGCGACCTCGCGGGCGAGCACGCCGAACTCCATCCCGGAGCGGGCGACCTCGGCGTCCATCGCCACCGCGCGCTCGAGCAGCACCTGCGCCGCCTCGGGCGACTGCTCGGCCATGAGGGCGACGGCACCCTGCTTGATGACGCCGGCCTTCTCGGCGGCGATCCCGCCGAGCTCGGGGCCCAGGTAGTTCACGTGGTCGATGTCGATCGGGGTGATCGCGGCGACGGCGGCGTCGGCGACGTTGGTGGCGTCCCAGCTCCCGCCGAGCCCCACCTCGAGGACGGCCACGTCCACCGGCGCGTCGGCGAACGCCGCGAACGCCATCCCGGTGAGCACCTCGAACTTCGACAGGCGGGGGCCGTCGCCCTGCGCCCGGTCGACGATCCCGAGGAACGGGGCGATCTCCTGGTAGACCTCGACGTAGCGCCGGGCGCTGATCGGGACGCCGTCGATCGCGATCCGCTCGGTGGCCCGCTGCAGGTGCGGGCTCGTGTAGCGGCCGGTGCGCGGCCCGATGCGGGTGAGCAGCGCGTCGATCATCCGCGTGACCGAGCTCTTGCCGTTGGTGCCGGCGACGTGGATCGCCGGGTACGAGCGCTGCGGGTCGCCGAGCACCTCGACCAGCGCGCGGATGCGGTCGAGCGAGGGCTCGATGCGGGTCTCGGGCCAGCGCTCGTCGAGCTCGGCCTCCACGGCGCGCAGCGCGGCGAGCGCCTCGGCGTCGTCGGGCTCGCGGCCGGGCCGGTCGTCGGTGGGCCCGACGGTGACGCCCTGGCTCAGCGCGTCGGCGAGCGCACCCCCGCCCGGGCCCGAGCCGGAGTCGTCGGCGCCCCCGGCCATCGCCAGGAGCTGGGCGAGCTCGTCGGCGTCGGCGTCACCGGACGCGTCCTGATCTTGCCACGGGGTCGAGCTCCGCTGCGCTTCGTCTCCCGCGTCGACGGAGCCCCACCGGTCGTCAGTCATCCCCACCGATGTTACGGCTGTCCGCGGTCCCGGGCCCGCGCCGCCACGAGGTCGGCCAGGCCCTGCGCGAGCTCCGGCTCCGCCGGCCCCGAGCCCGCCGACCGGCCCACGGCGAGGCCGAGCAGGTAGGCGGTGATCGGGGCCGCGGGCCGGGCGACGCCGTGGGCGACGTCCTTGGTCATGTCGAGGACGAGCGGCGTGACGACCTCGGGGTCGACCAGCTCCTCGATGCCCAGCTCCCGGGCGACCTCGTCGATCCAGTCGTCGAGGGTGCTCACCCCTAGAACAGGGCTCCGACGTTCTGCAGGAGCGACCAGACCCCGTAGAGGAACGGGATCACGACCCACGCCCACGCCAGGACGGCGAGCACGGTGCGGTTGGCGGTCATCGGGACACCTCCTCGCTCGGCTTGACCCCGGCGTCCTCGACCCCGCCGCGTTCGGAGTCGGCGACGTAGTGCTTCGGGTCGACCGGGCGGATCAGCTCGTTGGCCACGAAGCCGATGGCCAGCAGTCCGATCATGATCGAGAACGAGACCGTGTACTTCGACGGCCCGGCCACGTCGCCCTGGGCCTCGACGACCGCGTTGACGATCAGCGGGCCGAGCACGCCCGCCGCCGACCACGCCGTGAGCAGGCGGCCGTGGATGGCGCCGACCTGGTAGGTGCCGAAGAGGTCCTTGAGGTAGGCCGGGATCGTGGCGAAGCCGGCGCCGTAGAAGGACAGGATGAGCAGCGAGGCGATCAGGAAGATCACCTTGTTGCCCTCGCCGAGCAGCAGGATGACGAGGTAGAGCAGCGCGCCGACCCCGAGGTACATCCGGTAGATGTTCTTGCGGCCCACGATGTCGGACGTCGACGACCACACGAACCGCCCGAGCATGTTCGCGAGAGACAGGATCGACACGAACGCGCCGGCCGCGGCGGCGATCGTCGGCCCGGGGCCCGTGGTGGCGAAGAAGTCCTGGTAGATCGGCTGCGCCTTCTCGAGGATGCCGATGCCGGCCGTCACGTTGAAGCACAGCACGATCCACAGCAGCCAGAACTGCGGGAGCTTGATGGCCGTCGAGGCCGAGACCGCGGGGCCGGCGCCGGTCGCGCCGGGCGAGGCCTGCGGCGGGTTCGGGGGCTGCCAGTCGTCGGCGGGCACGCGGACGAGCAGCCAGCCGACCGACATGAAGATCGCGTAGCCGATCCCCATCACCAGGAACGTCTGCGACAGCCCCGCCGGCGACGTCCCGAAGCCCGACAGCAGCGCCTTCTCGACGGGCTGGGCGATGAGCGCGCCGCCGCCGAAGCCCATGATCGCGATGCCGGTCGCCATGCCGGGCCGGTCGGCGAACCACTTGATCAGCGTCGAGACCGGCGAGATGTAGCCGATGCCCAGGCCGATGCCGCCGACGAAGCCGTAGCCCACGACCACCAGCCAGAACTGGCCGATCGCGATGCCCCCGGCCGAGATGAGGAACCCGGCGGAGAAGCAGACCGTGGACACGAACATCGCCCAGCGCGGTCCCTTGCGCTCGACCATGGTGCCGCCGAAGGCCGCGGAGAGCCCGAGCATCACGATGGCGAGCTGGAAGGGCAGCGCCGTCGCCGTGCCGGAGAGGCCGAGGCCCTGCCCCAGACCGGCCTTGAGCACGCTCCACGCGTACGCCTGCCCGATGCCGAGGTGGACCGCGAGCGCAGCCGGGGGAACGAGCCAGCGACTCCACCCTGGCGGTGCCACGATGGAGGAGCGATCGAAGAAGCCGCCGGCCATGGATGGTCTCCCTTCGCCGACCCGTTGCAGTGAGTGGCCGACTACCCGGTCGGACGATGGGTCACACACCGATCACACAGAGCAACTCGCGACAGGACTCACGGAGGGCGCACATGGGACGCGTGACGGTGAAGCGCCCGGTGCTGCGGATCGTCGACGGCGAGACCCGCCGGCGCCCGGACACGCTGGCCGCCGAGGAACCGCTGGAGATCCGGGTCGGCGGGCGCCCGCTCGCCGTCACGATGCGCACGCCGGGCCACGACGTCGAGCTGGCGCACGGCTTCCTGCTCACCGAGGGCGTCATCGGCGACCGCGAGGACATCTCGACGGCGCGCTACTGCGACTCGGTCGACGAGCACGGCCGGAACACCTACAACGTGCTCGACGTCGCCCTCGCCCCCGGTGTGGCGCCGCCGGACGAGTCGGTGGAGCGGCGCTTCTACACGACCTCGTCGTGCGGGGTGTGCGGGAAGGCGTCGCTCGACGCCGTGCGCACGAAGACCCGCTTCGCCCCCGGTGACGACCCGGTCACCCTGACCCCGGAGCTCCTCGCCGGCCTGCCCGACGCGCTACGCGAGGCCCAGGCCGTCTTCGACAGCACCGGCGGGCTGCACGCCGCGGGCCTCTTCCGGGCCGACGGGACGCTGCTCGTCGCCCGCGAGGACGTGGGCCGGCACAACGCCGTCGACAAGGTCCTCGGCCACGCCCTGCTCGAGGGCGGGATCCCGGCGGCGGGCACGATCCTCATGGTGTCGGGGCGCGCGTCGTTCGAGCTGACGCAGAAGGCCGTGATGGCCGGGGTGCCGGTGCTCGCCGCGGTGTCCGCGCCGTCGTCGCTCGCGGTCGAGATGGCCCGCGAGAGCGGGATGACGCTCGTGGGCTTCCTGCGTGGCCGCTCGATGAACGTCTACGCGGGGGCGCAGCGGATCGTCACCGAGGATGCTCCCCTGGTCGGTGCCGAGGGCCCGTAACGCCGACCGGGATCCCCGCGACGCCCAGATGGACGCTGCCGGGGAGCGCCGGTCGCGGCCCGTACGGTGACGCTGCACCCCGTACGCCGTCCGAGTCAGGGGGGACACCGCCGTGCCGGCCCGACCGACCCGCCGCCAGTTCATCCTGGGCTCCGCCGGTGCCCTCGGTGTCGCCGGCGCCGTGGGTGTCGGCGGGCTGCTGGTCGGCCAGGACAGCCCGGCGCCGCCGCCCCAGCGCATCCCCGACCCGCCCCGCCGCGGGACGCCGACCGACGCGGTCAGCAGCACGGAGTGGGTCACGTCGGCCGCCCGTGGACGCCGGGTGCGCCTGGTCACCGTGCTGCCGCCCGCGGCCGAGCGGAGCCGCCTGCCGGTGTGCGTGGCCCTGCACGGCCTGAAGGGCAACGGGCAGTGGTGGGGAGAGGCCGGCAACCGCGGGATCCTCGGCGACGCCTGGGCCGGCGGGGTGCCGCCGTTCGCCCTCGTCGGCATCGACGGCGGGGACAACTACTGGCACCCCTACACCGCCACCGACGACCCGCTGCGCATGCTGCTCGAGGAGCTCCCGGTCTGGCTGCGCGAGCGCGGCCTCGCCACCACCCCCGCGGCCGGGGACCTGCCCGGCGAGCCGGCGATGGTGACCGGCGTGTCGATGGGTGGGGCGGGCGCGCTCACCTACACCCGCGCGCGCATGCAGCTGCGCCGTCCGCTGCGCGCCGTGGCGGCCATCAGCCCGGGGCTGTTCACCGACTGGCGGGTGGCCTCGCGGCGCCCATTCGCCGGGCAGGCGGACTGGGAGGCCAACGACCCCCTGCGCTTCTTCCCCGAGATCACGCCCGTGCCGGCGGGCATCTGGTGCGGCGACCGCGACCCGTTCGTCGACGCGACGCGCCGCTACATCGGGCTCGCGCGCCCCGAGGTCGGCGCCATCAGCCCGGGGCGCCACGACGGCCTCTACTACGCGAAGGTGATGCCGGAGGTGGTCGGGTTCCTCGGCCGCCACGCGCGCGACGAGCCGGTGGGCTCGGGGACACGCCGGGCGGGCTGAGAGCCCGCCCGGGCGGCACCTCAGGCGGACTTGTCCCGGCGCTCCCGGCGCGAGGGCTGGCGGGGGACGATCGTCGGGTTGACGTTGTCCTTCACCGTCTGCTCGGTGACGACGACCTTGGCGACGTCGTCGCGACCCGGGATGTCGTACATGACCGGGTTGAGGACCTCTTCCATGATCGCGCGCAGACCGCGGGCACCCGTGCCGCGCAGGATCGCGAGGTCCGCGATGGCCTCGAGCGCCTCGGGGGCGAACTCGAGCTCCACGCCGTCCATCTCGAAGAGCTTCTGGTACTGCTTCACCAGCGCGTTGCGCGGCTCGGTGAGGATCTGCACGAGGCTCGGCTGGTCGAGGTTCGACACCGAGGCGACGATCGGCACGCGGCCGATGAACTCGGGGATGAGCCCGAACTTGATGAGGTCCTCGGGCAGCGTGTCGCCGAACGACTCCGCCGACTCCATCTCGGCCTTCGACCGGATGTCCGCGCCGAAGCCCAGCCCGCCGCGGCCGACGCGCTCGGCGATGATCTTCTCGAGACCGGCGAACGCCCCCGCCACGATGAACAGCACGTTCGTCGTGTCGATCTGGATGAACTCCTGGTGCGGGTGCTTGCGCCCGCCCTGGGGCGGCACCGACGCCGTCGTACCCTCGAGGATCTTCAGGAGGGCCTGCTGCACGCCCTCGCCGGAGACGTCGCGCGTGATGGAGGGGTTCTCCGACTTCCGCGCGATCTTGTCGACCTCGTCGATGTAGATGATGCCGGTCTCGGCGCGCTTGACGTCGTAGTCGGCGGCCTGGATCAGCTTCAGCAGGATGTTCTCGACGTCCTCGCCGACGTACCCGGCCTCGGTGAGCGCCGTGGCGTCCGCGATGGCGAACGGGACGTTCAGCAGCTTCGCGAGCGTCTGGGCGAGGTAGGTCTTGCCGCAGCCCGTGGGGCCCAGCATGAGGATGTTGGACTTCGCCAGCTCGACGACGTCCTCGTTGCGGCTGCCCTCGCGGTTCTTCTCGCCGGCCTGCACCCGCTTGTAGTGGTTGTAGACCGCCACCGAGAGCGTCTTCTTGGTGTCGTCCTGGCCGATCACGTACTGATCGAGGAACTCGTGGATCTCGGTGGGCTTCGGCAGCTCGTCGAGCTTGACCTCACCGGCCTCGGCGAGCTCCTCCTCGATGATCTCGTTGCACAGGTCGATGCACTCATCGCAGATGTACACACCGGGGCCGGCGATGAGCTTCTTGACCTGCTTCTGGCTCTTCCCGCAGAAGGAGCACTTCAGCAGGTCCCCGCCGTCACCGATGCGTGCCATCGCAGCAGACCTCGTGTCCCCTCCGGCGCACCCTGGTCGGTGCGCTCGTTCGTGGTTGACCGTACCTGCCCACCCCGTCGTCCGGGGAGGTTCACGCACTGTCGATCGTGCAGTGGATCGTGCAGGTCGCAGGCCCGGGACGCCGTGACGTCCGCGGGCCCGTCGCCGCTCCCGCGACGGGCGGTCGGCCCGCTGCGCCGGGTGCGACGACGTCCACCCGCGCCCCCTCCCCGGACGGTGCCGGGGAGCGGGGCGGCAGGGGGATCACCGGGGTCAGCGCGAGGCCGAGAGCTTCCGGCTCGCGACCACGTCGTCGATGAGGCCGTACTCCTTGGCCTCCGGCGCGGTCAGGATCTTGTCGCGCTCGACGTCCGTGCGGACCTGCTCGGCGCTGCGGTTGGTGTGCGCGGCGAGCGTCTCCTCCATGAGGCGGCGCATGCGCGAGATCTCGTTGGCCTGGATCTCCAGGTCCGACGCCTGGCCGTAGAAGCCCTCGGTGGCCGGCTGGTGGATCATCACGCGGGCGTTCGGCACGGCGAGACGCTTGCCGGGCGCGCCGGCGGCGAGGATCACCGCGGCGGCCGACGCGGCCTGGCCGAGGCACACCGTGGCGATGTCGGGGCGCACGTACTGCATCGTGTCGTAGATCGCCATGAGCGCCGTGAACGAGCCGCCGGGCGAGTTGATGTACATCGTGATGTCGCGGTCCGGGTCGTTCGACTCCAGGAACAGCAGCTGCGCCATCACGTCGTTCGCCGACGCGTCGTCGATCTGCACCCCGAGGAAGATGATCCTTTCCTCGAAGAGCTTGTTGTAGGGGTTGGACTCCTTGACGCCGTAGCTCGTGCGCTCGACGAAGGAGGGGAGGATGTAGCGCGCGTTCGGCGAGGCCGGAGCCGTGCCGCCGGGCACGTGGAGCTCACTCATCTGCTCTGTCTCCTGTCTCAGGAACCGGACCCGTTGCCGTTGCTGCCGCGCTGCTCGCTCGCGCGCGTCACGACGTGGTCGATGAAGCCGTACTCGAGGGCCTCGTAGGGGTCGAACCAGCGGTCGCGGTCCGAGTCCTCGGTGATCCGCTCGAACGTCTGGCCCGTGTGCTCGGCGATCAGCTCGGCGAGCTGGCGCTTGAGCTTGCGCATCGACTCGGCGCGGATCGTGATGTCCGATTCCGTGCCGCCGAGGCCGCCGGAGGGCTGGTGCATCATGATCTGCGCGTGCGGCAGCGCGAGGCGCTTGCCACGGGCCCCCGCCGACAGCAGGAACTGCCCCATCGAGGCGGCGAGGCCCATGGCGACCGTGGAGACGTCGGGCTCGATCCACTCCATGGTGTCGTAGATCGCCATGCCCGCGGACACGGAGCCGCCGGGCGAGTTGATGTAGAGCGTGATGTCGCTCTTCGGGTCCTCGGCCGAGAGCAGCAGCAGCTGCGCCGAGATCTGGTTGGCGATGGTGTCGTTGACTTCCTGGCCCAGGACCACGATGCGCTCCCGGAGGAGGCGCTCGTAGACCGAGTCGTTGAGCGACATCGACCCGCCGGCGGTGCGCATGACCGCCCCGGCCGGGTCGGTGAGGTGCTGGGTCACCTGTGTCCCTGCTTTCTTCGCTGAGGTGATCTTCTCTGGCGTCGGGTCGGGCCCACCGACCTCGACAGTAACCACCGGAGCGGGCCGGACAGTCCGTCGACGGGCCGTGTTCGCTCCTGGCCGATGGATCGGCCAGGAGCGTGGGCCGGGGGCGCCGGTGGGGTCAGGCGCGGGACGTGGAGTCCGGCGCGCCGACGACCTCGGTGTCGGCGGTGTCGTCGGCCTCCACCTGCGAGCTGGGCGACTCCGGGTCGCTCGCGTCGGTGTCGGCGGCGGCCACCTCGGCGGCCTCGTCGGTCGGCCCGGCGGCCGCGTCGGCGCCCTCGGCGTCCGCCGCGTCCTCGTCGGCCCCGGCGGTGCCGAACAGCTCCGAGAGGTCGACCTCGGAGCCCCCGGGACCGGTGATCGTCGCGGCCTGGACGACCGTGGCGAGGGCCTTGCCGCGCCGCACGTCGGCGAAGATCGCGCCGAGCTGGTTGGCCTGCTGCGCCTGCTGGATGTACTCCTCGGGGCTCACCCCGAAGCGCTGGGCCTGCATCATGATGCGTTCCATGAGCTCCTGCTGCTCGACCTGGACGTTCGCCTCGTCGGCGATCTTGTCCAGGAGCAGCTGGGTCTTCACGGCCTGCTCGGCGTTGGTGCGCAGCTCGGTGTCGAACTCCTCGCGGGTCTGGCCCTGGGACTCGACGTACTCGGTGAGCTTCTGCTCGTCGTGGTCGAACTCGTGGACGGCCTCGTGGGCGCGGACCTCGACCTCGGACTGCACGACCGACTCGGGCAGCGGCACGTCGGCCGCCTCGAGAAGGGCGTCGAGCACACGGTCGCGCGCCTGGCTGCCCTGCTCCATCTTCTTCACCCGCGCGTAGCGGGTGCGCAGGTCGTCCTTGAGCTCGTCGAGCGTGTCGAACTCGCTCGCGAGCTGCGCGAACTCGTCGTCGGCCTCGGGGAGCTGGCGCTCCTTGACCGTCTGCACCGAGACGGTGACCTCGGCGTCCTTGCCGGCGTGGTCGCCCGCGACGAGCTTGGTGGTGAACTGCTTGGTCTCGCCGGCGGTCATGCCCTCGAGCGCCTCGTCGAGGCCCTCGATGAGCTGGCCGGAGCCGACCTCGTGCGACATGCCCGTCGTCTGGGCCTCCTCGACGGCCTCGCCGTCGACGGTGGCGGACAGGTCGATGACGACGAAGTCGCCGTTCTGGACAGCGCGCTCGACACCGGTGAGCGTGCCGAAGCGCGCCTGCAGCCCCTTGAGCTGCTCGTCGACGTCGTCGTCGGTGACCTCGGCGTCGTCGACCTCGACGGCGATCGAGGTGTAGTCCGGCACCGTGATCTCGGGCCGGATGTCGACCTCGGCGGTGAAGGCGAGCTTGTCGCCGTCCTCGATCTCGGTGACCTCGATGTCGGGCTGGCCGAGCGGCTGGACCTCGGCCTCGGAGACGGCCTCGCCGTACTTGGCGGGCACGGCCTCGTTGACGACCTCCTCCAGGACGACGCCACGGCCCAGGCGCTGGTCGAGGATGCGCGCGGGCGCCTTCCCGGGGCGGAAGCCCGGGATGCGCACCTGCTGCGCGATCTTCTTGTAGGCCTTGTCGAAGTTGGGCTTGAGCTCGTCGAAGGGCACCTCGACGGCGAGTTTGACGCGCGTCGGCGACAGGTGCTCGACGGTGGACTTCACTGGTCGTCTCTCCTCGGGGCAGGGCCATCGTGCGCTCGTGCGGTGACCTGCCCGCATCCCCAGGGCGTACGGGCGGATCGGTCCGTGGCGTGACGCGGGAGGCCGTCCTCACCGCTCACGGTCGAGGAGCACCGGAGACCCGGTGCCTGTACCTGCTGACGCGCCCGCCCGGGCGTGGCGGCGAGTCTAGACGTGACCCCCGACCGTTCGCCGTGGCGCCCGTGCCGACCGGTCGCGCCGACCCGCCCGCCACCGCCGATCTCGCCGTGCCGACCGCCGATCTCACGGTCACCGTCCCTCTCGCGCGGGCTCGCCGCCGGGCTGCGCCGCCCGTCTCCCGCATCGGGCATCGCGTCGCTCGTCCGGGCGGCGACACGCCGGGAGATGCCTCCGTTCGGAGGACAGCACAGGTCCCCACCGCGCCGGAGGACACGTCCGGGTCGGCCTGGCACGGTGGGGAGGCTCCGCACGGCACCGCACACCGCTCCCCAGCCGCGGGGCCCGCCACGAGGAGGGACATGAGCCCCATGAAGAAGATCCGTGCCAACATCGAGCGTGCCCTCGAGACGTTCGAGGTCCTCGCCGGCTACGGCACCAAGCGCCGCAAGCGCGCCCGGCGCTGATCGTGTGACGGGGTCGGCGGCGACTCCTCCGAGGTCGGCGGACTGCTCCCGCTGCCTGGCGCTGTGCTGCGTCGGGCCGTCGTTCGCCGCCTCGGCCGACTTCGCCGTCGACAAACCCGCCCACACGCCCTGCCGCCACCTGCGCCCCGACGACGGGTGCGGCATCCACGACCGCCTGCGGGCCCGCGGCTTCCCGGGCTGCGCGGTGTTCGACTGCTTCGGCGCCGGACAGCAGGTCGTCCAGGTGACATTCGGCGGCGCCGGCGCCCGCGTGCCGGCGATGTTCGACGCCCTCGAGGTCCTGCGCCCGCTGCACGAGGTCCTCGCGCTCCTCGACGAAGCTGCCCGCTCGCCGGTGGGCGCCGACGCCGTCGACCTGCGCGGGCGGGTCGAGGAGATGGTGGCGCGACCCGCCGCCGCGCTCGGCGACCTCGACGTGGGCGCCGTGCACCGCGAGGCGGGCGCGTTGTTCGACGACCTCGTCGCCGCCGCGCACGCGGGGCGGCCCGGCGCCGACCTGCGCGGGGCCGACCTCCTCGGCGCCGACCTGCGCCGTCGGGACCTGCGCTCCGCGCGCCTGCGCGGTGCGCTGCTCGTCGGGGCCGACCTGCGCAGGGTCGACCTCGACCGCGCCGAGCTCCTCGGCGCCGACCTGCGGGGTGCCGACGTCCGCGGCGCCCGGCTCGCCGGCGCGCTGCTGCTCACCGCCCCGCAGCTCGAGGCCGCCCGCGGGGACGCGGCGACGACCGTGCCCGGCCACCTCGCGCGGCCCGCGCACTGGTCCTGACTACCGTCCGCCCGGTGACCGCCCGCTCGATCGCGCTCTTCGTCCTCGCCGCCGTCCTGGAGATCGGCGGCGCCTGGCTGGTGTGGCAGGCGATGCGCGAGGGGCGGGCATGGTGGTTCGCCGCGCTCGGCGTCGTCGCCCTCGGGCTGTACGGGTTCGTCGCCGCGTTCCAGCCCGACGCCGCCTTCGGCCGCGTGCTCGCCGCGTACGGCGGGGTGTTCGTGGCGGGCTCGCTGGCCTGGGGCGTCGTGCTCGACGGCTACCGGCCCGACCGCTTCGACCTGCTCGGCGCCGCGATCTGCCTCGCCGGCGTCGGCGTGATCATGTACGCGCCCCGCTGAGGCGCCACTCCAGCTCGGCGAGGTCGGCGACGAACCAGAGCTCGCAGCCCCGGTTGGCCTCGCGCACCCAGTCCTCGACCGGTCCGGAGGTGTCGGTCAGGGGGCCGACGATCACCAGGCGCAGCCGGTAGTTCACGAACTTCTGCACGATCGCGCCCGCGACCCCGCTCGAGAGCTGCGCGAACGCCGGGTCGAGCCGCTCGACCGGGACGGCGACGACGTCGACCTCGGTGCCGAAGGTGTTCCCGATGACGTCGAGCGCGCTCGCCTGATCGCGCAGGAGAGGGCCGTCGCGGTCGAGGACCTGCACCCTGACGCCGTGGAACTCGGAGATCGTGGTCACGACGCGATCATCCCGTGCCCGGCCACTCGATTCGCCCGGCTCCGGACGTGGAGTGGCGGCCCTGCCGGTGAAGAGCCACCTGTCACGGCAGGGCCGCCCCGAGCGGCTGCTGCGTGAACCGCCGCGCGCATCGTGCCCGGTGATCCGTGCGAAGCGGACACCGGGGGGCGTCACATCGAGGGCGCCTGCGGGTCGCTGTCGTCGCCGACGAAGTGGATGTCGAACGGCTTGTTGGTGATGAACAGGAACGTGCAGTCCTGGTCCTGCGTCGCGCCGTGCTGCATCACCCCGCCCTCGGGGAACCACACGAAGCTGCCCGCCGGGTAGTCGCCCTGGTGGGTGTTGAGCACGCCCTCGAGGACGTAGACGCCGTGCGCGCAGGGGTGGCTGTGCCACGGGTTGGTGAACCCGGCGCGGTAGACCATCTTCAGCACGGTCATGCCCGTCTCGGGGTCCTGGACGAGCGGGACGTGCTCGAGGTTCGCGTTGATGTACTCGACCGGGAAGCCCTGCCACGACTCGGTGGTGGTGTCGACGACGGTCAGCTCGACGGGCGTGCTCTTGGTGGTCATGAGGCAGCTTCCTGCGGCCCGGCGCGGGCCCACAAGAGCGTCACGACGACGGCGACCTCCACTCTGCGGCGCCTCCCCCGGACAGCCGGATCGCCTTCGGCCCGACGCCGTACGCGCGGGAGATCGACGTCGCCGGTCGTGGCGGGGAGGATGGGGGAACTCGTTCCCGGGGGATGGCGTGGCAGCTGGCGGCTTCGACCTGAGCGACGTTCCGGCGCTCCTCGCCTCGGCGCGCGCCCACGCGGATGCCTCCCAGTTCGTGGCGGCTCAGGAACGGGCCCGGGCCGTGCTCGACCTCGTCGGCTCCGACGAGAGATTCGCCGAGGCACGACGTCGGGCGGAGAGCGTCCTCAAGGAGGTGGGGCGGACACCGGCGAAGGCCTGGAAGCGCCAGAACAAGCCGGCCGCACGGCGGAGGCGCGCCGCGCGGCTGTCCGCGAAGCTGAGTGGCCGGGTGGACCCGGTGGATGTCGCGCGCGAGCAACGACGTCGCGAGGAGGAGCAACAGCGGGATCGAGCGGCCAGCGAGATCCACAACTCCGGGCGGATGGGGAACGAGGCGGAGGCGGCGAGCCTGCGCATCCTCGGCCGCCATCCGGAGCGCATCTCCGGCCGGCCGCAGGCGCGCAAGGTCGTCGACCGCCTCGCACGCGACGCGGACATCGCCCGATCCCTCGACAACACCGACGGCGAGGAGACGGCGAAGGCGCGCATCGAGGAGATCCGGGACATGTTCGGGCTCTGAGCCGCCCATGATCGCCGCAGGTGCTCCGGAGGGGCGATCAGATCGACCTCACGGAGCACCGGGGAGCGATCTTCTGGCGTCACCCGGGACCGCCGGCACCGCGAGAGGTGCGTCCGGCAGGGGCATCGGCTCGTTGATCGTGAAACGCGCCGGTCGCGGGCGACCGCCCCCGATCTCCGCGAGCCGGCACCGTGATCGACGGTCCGGCTGTGCGCGGATCGGACGGGACCTCACCACGGATCGGTGGGAGATCCTCGTCGGTGCACCCGGCGGTGGTGGTCACGCCGGTCGGCACGGTCGGGGTGGCGGGATTCGAACCCACGGCCCCTCGCTCCCAAAGTGCCTTCTGGCCTGGTGAAACGGTCTCGCTCGGTGGCCTGAGCAGGGGCCCCAGCCACCCGCAGACAGCCTCGGACTGGCCCGGCTCAGGCGCTGATGGTGCAGTTCTGGTGCACCTCGCGGTGCACTCAGCTCCAGCCGCGAGCGACGGCCCAGAGCGAGAGCGCGCGGCCCTCACGGCGGAAGGCAAGCCACGTCCGGATCGCTCGCATAGGTGGACAGGGTGCTCACGACGTCCGGCGCTGTCCATCGAACCCGCGTTCGACTCACGCCTTCTTCGCGGCGCGCTCCTTACGCGTGATCCGCACCCCCAGCCACGCCATGACGAAGAGCCAGACGAGCAGGGCAAGCGCGAACAGGACCCACTTTGCGACGCCGTGAAGCAGCGGGAACACGACGAAGAGCACGCCGAGCGTGACCGCTTGAAATCCGGCCATTCCCAGCCGCTCCGGCCACGTCCGCATGGGTGGTCACGCTACCGACGGCCCAGAGGGTCCGTCCGCCGCAGCCGTGCGAGAAACGGCCCCGCCATCGCGCCCGGCGGGGCCGCTCCTGCCAACCGGGGGGACAGCTGGCAGACAGTGAGTGCCCGCGCAGCTACGACCAGTAACTCACACGCGGGCCGCCAGGTCGTCTCTCCCTCGGCGGCGCGGGGTCGCCTCGGACGGACCGGACGTGCGGGCGCAAGGGCCACCATCAGCTCCCCGGGTGCCATCTCGTGCTCGAGCTGGGCCCTTGCGGCTGTGCGGCCGGGCTGTCAGACCCCGAAAGCGCCGGCGAGGGAGAGACACCGACCCGACCACCACCGCGCTCCCGACCCGCTCGCGGCTCGGACCCCCTCTCCTGAGGTCGGTGCCCTGGTCCAGGGCGGAGCGCCTGGCCGCCGGAGGCCAGCGCCCCACGCTCCGGTCCTCCTCGGTTTGACCTCGTTCATCTCGTCCGTCGCCGTCGCGCCCGTGCAGCTCTGACCGTCAGGGCTGCCACCCGACGGCAGCCCCTCCCGCGCAGCACCCCTCACCGCAGGAACCCGAGAGGTCCTGTGGCGATGCCGCGTGTCTGCAGACGGTCCAGCAAGCAGCACCGGTGTGACGGCCTCCCGCTCGTGGAGGCGATCCCGTGCACGACTCCCCCAACCCGTTCCGCCGCTCGGTCGACCGCGGGCCCTCGTCGCTCTCGGCCCGCTCGTCGTCGGGGTTCGCGTCGTGGTGCGCGACCCGGCGTCCCGATCCCTGGCGCACCTACACGCCCTCTGCCGCTGCCTCGCCGTCCCTGGCGGCCGTGGGAGGCGAGGCCGGCCCGCCGGCGCGGGTCGAAGACAGGAGCGGCCGGCGGAAGCCGGCCGCGTCCGACCCGGCCGCCCCGGTCGCCGAAGGCGGCCGGCCTGGGCTTGTTCTATGTGCCATATCGGGCCGCGGGACCCCGAACACCACCGACACCGACCCCGCCGACGCTGAGCCCGAGCCCGTCGAGACCCCGTCGGTGCCGGACTCGGCGGCAGGGCTGTGGGAGCCGGCGTTCCCCTCCCCCGAGCTCGTCCATGCCGCCGCCGCGCTGCTGCCCGCGCTTAAGGAACCGCCCGGGACGCTCGCGGAAGGTCCACGGTGGGAGCTGACCGTCGGACCGGGCATGTTCGCCGTGGCCTGCCACGACTGGTCGAAGCGGGAGCGCACGGCCGAACGGCAACGGGCGGCGCACGCCAAGGACATCGACCAGGCCGTGGCCCAGCACCTCGCCACCGGCGAATGGCCGGCGCCGCCGACCCCGCGGCAGCCGATCACCGGCTGGTCACGCAAGTCGCGCAATGGGATGGTGCGCCGGCTCTGCGAACTGGACTACACGCCGCTCTTCGCGGCCGGGCGGCTGCCGGCGATGGTGACGCTGACCTACCCCGGGGACTGGCTCACCGTCGTCCCCACCGGCGACGTGCTCAAGCGGCACATGAAGGCGCTGCGCAAGCGCTACGCCCGCGCCTGGGGCGAGCACTGGGCCGCGGTGTGGAAGCTGGAGTTCCAGCGCCGCGGCGCCCCGCACGTGCACATGCTCTGCACCCCGCCCCACGGACGGGCGAAGACCACCGGACAGACCTTCGCCATCTGGCTCTCCGCAGCCTGGGCCGAGGTCGTCGACCACCCCGACCCCGAACAGCGCCGACGCCACGAACTTGCCGGTACCGCCCTGGATTACCGCGAGGGCCTGCGCGCGAAGGACCCGAAGCGCGTCGCGGCCTACTTCACCAAGCACGGCCTGCTGGCCGCGAAGGAGTACCAGCACGACGTGCCCGCTGAGTGGCAAGCCCCGGGCACAGGTCCCGGGCGCTTCTGGGGCGTCTGGACCCTCCAGCGCGCCACCCGTACGGTCGCCGTCGCTCCCGAGGTGGGCATCCAAGCCGGCCGCATCGCCCGCCGCTGGGCCCGAGCCCAGCGCCGAACCAAGTTCGTCACCCGGCCACGCGTCGAGCAGGACACGGGACGCGTCCGCCACCGCCGCACCCGCACTCGCGTTCACCTCATGACGAACGGTAACCGCGGCTGGATCGCGCTAAGAAGTGGCCCGCACTTCGCCGGGCTAGTCGGTAAAGTGTGTTCAACGCCGTCGTCAGCCACTCCTCCATGAATCAGAGAGCACAACCAGACTTTCATCGACCGCGTTCATCACCCCACAAAGTTATGTGCAACCTAGTGCCAAGAGTCCAGCCCCGCCTAATGACTGGTTCAACAAGAATTCGAGATCGCTCAGCGAGGGACACGTTATCAGTAGCCTCCGGCTGAATGACTACTGACTTTGGCGACACATCGGCGACGATCGCCTCGACTTCTTCCAGTTCGCTTGGATGTCGGACTACGAACTTAAACACATGGTCAGTAAGCCCGACAAACTCCCGCAGAGTCGAGATTTTCAAGCGTCGGCGAGCTGGCATCCCGCTATTCGCCAGCTTGGGAGACACTGTAAAGAGGTCGACTTTTCCAACCAAGCACCCCGGCTCGATCACGCCACTCGTCTCCACCTCGACTCGCCAACCCTCTCGTCTCGCGCTCTCCACGACGATGAGTAGAGCCTCGCGCTGAAGAAGCGGCTCGCCACCCGTCACAACCAGCAAGGGCGTTGGCAGTTCGGCTCCTGCCGCAGATAGAGCTGACCAAACCTCGTGAACATCCATTGGCCGAACCTCGACCTTGTGGCTGTAGAGGCTCCAATCCCACGTGTATCTCGTGTCGCACCAAGAACACCGCAGCGGGCAGTGTCCAGTTCGGAGAAACATCGCTGGCCGACCGGTGCTTGCACCCTCGCCCTGAACGGTAGGGCCAAACAGCTCCGAGACCCACAGCGTAGTAGAAGTCACGATCGATAGCCGCTAGTTCGTCGCATCGCCGACGAGGGAGATCGTCACGGATGAACGCGAAGACTCCCACAAGGTGATCTTTACAAGCAAGGGAAGTGCGGTTGACAACGCTTCGGATATACGAGCGGCCAACAGCTCTGAAGTGGGGTTTGCAAGGATATCGTTAAGGAAGGAGTGGTCAAGCTCGTGTAAGACGTTGGATTCGACGATTGCGTCTAGCTCGCCGAATTCCATCACAACGCCCCGAGCATTAACGTGACCTGACAGTGTCACTTCTAGATGGTAGGTGTGCCCATGGAGGTTGCGACACTTTCCCGGGTGCCAATCCAGCCGGTGAGCGGCATCAAACGTGTAGCGTCTCGTAATCTCAATGCGCTGCCCGCCGCCCTCTCTACTCACCTGCGCTCCCGACACCAATGGAACACGACCGCCACAGAACTAGGTCTACAACGTGAATAGGGTCGCCCACCTGGACGCTGACCTGACGACAAAGCTCTTCCACGGAAAGCATTTCCCTATCTGCCAGACGCTTAAGGTGGCGGTCTGGCTTGGCGCACGGCACGCCTAGGTTCTTTGCGAGATGTCTCCAGGTTATCGGGCCGACGAACGGTATGGACCGAAGCAGCGACTCAGCGTCTTCGTGGAACGCCTCTCGTAGACCTTCATCTCCCAGCTCCTGAGCCATCCGGGCCGCGGCTACGATGGCCGATATCTTCGGCTCGTGGCGGAAGACTTGCAGTGCCGAGGCCGTACACTCAAACGAGTTTTGACAGACTGGTGCGGGCTCGAATTCCAGGAAAGATCGCGAGATTGCCGGAAATATACCCCGCACGACGCGCTCTCTCATTCCTGAGTTCAGGATTACCCAGGCGGCTTCCCTCAAGAATGTAGGACCATCCACCGTCGCCGCTTGAGCCTGGACACGGATTTCGGGGCCAAAGCCCGCGAGGAGCACGAGCTTCTTACGTGCCAGGTAGTCACTCGCAAGCTCCCACCGAAGGTCTGCCTCCACATCAATCCCGTCGTCGTAGGGCGAGCACTCCATCAACTACCCGAATTCATTTGGGCCCTCTCAAGCCCTCCCAAGTGACCTTCGCAGTCATAATCCACGCAGGAGTTCCCACTGAACGCGAAAGGCGCTTCGAGACTTCGACCTTCCGGAGGTGCCTAGCCTTTAGGGAATTGAATGACCGGTCAGGGATAGCAACTATGCTATCCATGGTCTCCACATAAAGATCGTTCAGCTCGGGGGGCGGTTGAGCTGCCCCACTTGCTGAAGTATCCACTCCACGGTAGCGCGCCTTTAGACGTCCGAGGCGTTCGACCGCGTCGCGATGATTGCCAGCCTTTCCTCCCCAATCTGTGATTAAGTCTGTTACTGATAGGAAAAGTACGAGCACCGACATTGACCCCAACCAAGTAGCCCGTGCCGCTGAGACTCCCAGAAGTTCAACGTCAACCACATTGGATGCGAAGGCGAAGCTGATGCCCAACACCGACAAACCCATGATAAGGAGTGTCAGAGAAGTCTTGCGACGTTTGTAACGATCGCCCAACACCGCGTGCATCGTCGACATCTGGTCTACCAATCGACGCTGACGGTAAAACTCCTCCCACGCCCCTCCCTCCGAGTTGCCGCTACTCGTCGAGCAAGTCACGCCATTGCCCAACGTTTGTACTGTTCTTCATCCGCCGAGCGATTCTGTTAAGATCATCCGCGACACGGGCTCGCTCGGGACTGTTTGCGGAGCCGAGGGACTCATCAACTTGAGAGGACTGTCCCGTTCGATCCGTGATAGGAGTAAGCACGCGGGTTGCTGCCGTACTGAAGAAGTGTTGAAGCATTGACGTGTAGTTGAGCGGACCCGAGTAGGATGAGAAAGCTTCAACGGCGAGGGCTTCCATGTGGTAGCCACTCGGCCGGCGGCCCTCAGGAAGGGTGGCTACAATGGCCTTGGCCAACTTGATCGTAGGTACAAGTCGATTGCCATTCCTCTGATTCAGAGCTGTTAGCTGTTCAGCGAAGCGTCGAGGATGAATTGACCGCCACCTCTCGCCGTTCGAGCTTGAGATTCGAAGATCTCCATCCGGCGCAGTGCGTAGCGCCGGAAGGAGTTGAATCTCGGTCCCGTCAGAGTACGAGAGCGTGACGGCCAGGTTTCCGACGTAGACGTCTGCCACTCCAGGGAGGGCAGCAT
The DNA here is from genome assembly GCF_037400335.1 of Actinomycetospora flava. Lineage (NCBI taxonomy): Bacteria > Bacillati > Actinomycetota > Actinomycetes > Pseudonocardiales > Pseudonocardiaceae > Actinomycetospora > Actinomycetospora flava. The sequence goes on along the minus strand of NZ_JBBEGM010000003.1, from coordinate 60,008 downwards.
TGCGAATTATCTGTGCGAACGCCTCCCGAAACTGCTGTGGACTCTCCGTCGGCATCCCTTCGGTGGCGTTTAGGAGGACAAGACTGTCGACATCGGATAGGCCGTCCACGTACGTATGCTTGGAAACGCTGCCTCCGAACACTAGGCGGTCGATGTCCTCAACAACCTCCGAGATCGCTCCCTCAATGTCGTCTAAGCGAGCGTTGATTGTCTCCACGTCTCGGTCGTTGATCTCGACTAGTTGTTCGTTGAGGAAGCTGTTGGCGTTCGCTAGCAGTTCGGCTGACTGTATATCTCGTTGCGTTTCCTGACGGAGCTCCTCTGCGGGCCTGCGATCGGCGTAGTTTGACCCACCTCCACTACCACCCATCAGGAATCCTCCATATTCGTCTTGAGAGTCGTCCACGCCGCTGCCAAAATGTCTCGGTGATACCTGAAAGCCTCAACTGCAGGCGCTTGCGCAAAGTTGCGCATTTCTCGCTTCAGTTCTTGAAGTTCTTCGAGGTTTGACCTATGCGTTCCGGCTCCTCTTCGTGCCTGCCCGTGGAAGGTCTTGTTCGTCAGAAGTGCATGCGAATCCATGTAGACCGACAGTCCGTTCACGTACGCGTAGCGCAACCACGTAAGGCCGTCAAAGATTTCGGCGCCAGCTAGAAAATAGAACGGCGAGAAGAGGGGATCGAGTGAGCCGAAGAGGTGGATTGGCCTATTAACGTTCGCACGGTCGAGAGTGCGTCTCAGGCGCGCTAGGTTCAGCAGGCGTGATTCGAAGTCATCGCCCAACTCCTTCTCCGTGACACCGATAATATCGAATCGATTGAGACTCTTGAGGTTGGCATCGGTGTATTCAGACAGGTCGATAAAGTCTCCCGTGGTCGAGGGCTTCAGCAGGATGTCACTCAAGAACCTACACTCTCGTTGGTAGAACCTCGCGAAGAAGTCTCTCGCGTGAGAAATCTGCTCCGTAAGCGGGGCATACGTATCTGGGGATACTACGGCTGCCTGGACTTCTGAGCTGAGCTTTTCGAGCAGGGCGATATAGAGCTTTTCGGACCACTCTTTGGGTTGCCGTTCTTCTCGCCAAGTTTCGTCTCCATCGAAGGTGGGATCGACCTCGTAGCCACCACTATCTATGAAGAGAAGAAGCGGGTTGGAATACAACGATCCGCGGAATCCAGTGAACAGGGTTGATGTATCCGGCATATGATCATGCTCGATGTCATAGGCAGAAATGAGGAGCGTCTCAGTAAGGTCCTCGGCAACCACCTGAAGATAGTAGGCTACCTCGCTGGTGCCATTAGGGGGCTCTTGGCCACCGCCAACCCGTGATGCGTCGCTCTGACTTGCGCCCCTCGGGACACCGGGCTTGAATTCTGAGCTTCGCCAAGCGAAGCCCTTGCTTGAGAAGCTAGGAACCAGAAGCGGCGTTCGCAGTTCATTCCCATCGGGGAGCTGAAGGGTCCTGCTACGAGCGAACATCGATCCTCTTCCTGTCGAGGCAACTCTCGCAATTCCCGCAGCCGTCGGCGTCCCCGGCTTCGCAACTGTAAGTTAGCGAGAGGTCCACCGACGAGCCCAGTGCATAGTCGATGATGTCGCTCTTTGTCCAGGCGAGGAGCGGGCAGCTTATTTGCACCTGACCCGCGCTCTGTATGTCGAGGAGACGTTGGCTCTGTTCGACGAACTCAGGACTGCAGTCGGAGTACGGCACTCCAGAGTGCAGCCCAGCCACGAGCAGAGTTGATCCCTGGTTCCCTGAGATTGCGGCATGGGCGATCGCGAATAAAAGCGCGTTGCGGCCTACGATCTCGCCGCGCATCGGAACCTCAGAGATGGAGGCGACGACCTCCCGCCACCTGACACCGGTCTCATGTGCGATGGCCCGAGATGCTGATCGCTCCAAGGCGGCCGCCGGCTGACCGTAGTCGACGAAGAGGGCTTCCCTGTCCCATGAGCTGGGGAGGAGGGTTAACGCAACGAAGCTGTCAATGCCCCCGCTAAGCAGCACAAGGGCATGAGTTGACGCGAGCTTCCCTGCCCCGGCGGTCACATAGTCATACTGGCAGGCCAACGTCTGCGTGTGCTCCGCGACACTCCGGTGTCCGCCTGATGGCCTAGTGGCCCTTCAGTCGCGCCGGCTTGACCCAGATAGGAAGGTTGATCGTGCCCACTGACGAGTGCGAGCTGAGCACGGCCCGCGAGAATGAAGTCAGGTGTTCGCCGCGATCTTTACGTCGTATTTCACGGCAAGAGCAGGTGACGGTGTTGCCAGGAGTAGAAGAGGGCAGCCGCAGCGCCCGGCGATAGTAGAGACCTACCCATCAGAGCGGCGATCGTATTGGCCTCGAAGGGGATCGTTTTCGTCGGGATCGATCCTTCTTCGTTGCGGTCGACGCTTTGACCGAAAAGACGGTCGTACAGAGCTGGCTGGAGGACAGCGACTGTCAGGATATCTCCGGCCAGAGTGAGGGCGTCGAGAGTGACTCCCAGGCAATAGGCGTGGACAGTTCCGGCGGCAAAGGCCGAATCCATACTCGCAAACGGTTCGGCGTCGTAGTCGACAGGACGCCCGGTTCCGTCATACTCGTTTCTCCCGAGTATCTCCTCTGCGCATTCTCGTTGGATATTGCGCCATATTGAAAAGTCGTTGGCGATGGACTCTGGCATGACCGAGCTCGGCTGAAAGATGCCCGCCGGTAGAAGGTGCAACATACTTCCGCCGCCAGCCACGCGGTCTCCATCTCGCTGGTGCAATACCACGCTCGGCGATTCGCCTCCTCGGACCAGAAGTGTTCCGATGGCGCCCATTAAGGGCCTACGACGGAGATCGAATGGGTCACCGACGCACTTGCGAAAGGACAGCCGGCGCCAAGACGCCTGGGCGAGCTGGTAGCTGCCGTCGGAGCCGGCGCGCCCATGATGAAGGGCTGCTTCGTGGGCGATGGCCTCGTTGGTGTCGATAGCGTCGAAGAAACCCATCGACCCGAACCGCAGTTGCTCAGTCGGACGGCTCCAGTCGACGTCGAGAAGCCGGAAGCACAAGCGGTTCTCAAACAGGCGCGGGGGCGCGAGGTCTCTCACAGCATGGCTGTACCGCTTGTAGCGATGCGTCGGCGAGGCCAGTGGGCGGACAAGCTCGGCCTCCCGCTCTGAGCCCGTGATGGCCGGCTCCCCCGCGTCTTCCAGGCGGTCGAGCACCACCTGATGCAGCGGGATCGGCTCGGGCGGCAGCCATGAGGGGTGCGCGATGACGCCGGTGTTCTCCAGCCCGGGCACGCGGTACTCGGGGTAGAGCTGTTCCGCCAGGACCGCCAGCGCACGGCGTGAGCCGCCGAGCTGCTCGCGCACGCGTTTCCAGTCGGCCTGGTCCTTCGCCACCTGGGGGTCCTGCTCCCCCGGCGTCGACAGGATCGCCATCAGCTCGCCGGTCTCGCCGCTGCTGCGCTGCCTGGGCGTCTCGGTGGGACGTGGCCGGCGGAACCCCAGCTCGTCGACCGCGACGCCGAAGTACTCGGCGAGGAGCCGGCGGTAGAACGGCTGGGGCCACTCGACCTCGCCGCGCTCCCACCGACCGATGGTCTTCTTCGTGATCTCCACCGGCCGGTCAAACTTCTCGTCCGACAGCATGCTCAACGCCTCGGCGAGGTCCTGTTGGGACAGGCCGGCGTCCTCGCGCAGCGCGATCAGCTCGGTGTTCGCCGGGCGCACCGCGGCTGGCTGTCCCATGGGCTCACGGTAGGCCGCCCGGGCGTCCGGGATGGCCATGTCTCTCCGATGTCCCCAGTTCGGCCCCACGCCGGGTACAAGCTGGGACATCGTTGGGCTCGGATGATCTAGCCCGGACGACTGGACTTCTTGCCATGAGCGAGAACCGGTCACCGAGTGCGGCGAGGCCGCCCGCGGCACGGCGTCAGCGCCGGCTGCGCATGGTCGCGGAGCTGCGCGGCCAGGTCGAGGACGTCAGTCGCCAGACCGAGCGTCTCGCTCTGGCTCGTCGCCGTCAGCTAGCTGCTGCTCGATCGCGTCGAGGCGAGAACTCATGATCGCCAACGACTCCTTGATGGTCGCCAGCTCGGCCACGATCGGATCGTCGGCGTCCGGGTCCTCCGCCGGGTCTCGCCCGTCGGCCACTGCGGCCAGGTGGTCCGGTGACCATCCCAGCGCCTCGGACAGGGCCGTGAGTGTTCGCGGATTACGCCGGCGCGCGCTGCTCGTGTCGTTCTGCAGCTGGCGGATCGTCGCCACGCTCACCTGCGAGCGCTGCGAGAGCTCCTGCTGGGTCCATCCGAGCTCGGCCAGGCGGGTCTTGATCGCCACCGCGACCGCGGACCACTCCCCTGCCACCTGTGCCTCCTGGCGCCCGGCAACCGCTCTGACCAGCGCCGACTCTAGCGCTGGGACCAGCGCTCGGGCTCCTCCGACTCACCGCGTCCAGTATCGCTACTTCTTGCGCTATAGTTAGCGCTAGAACGACCGCTACCGACTGATGAGGACGAGTTCGATGCCCCAGAACTTCAAGATCGACCAGGCGGCCACCTTCGAGTCGCTGCTCTTCCTGTCCTGCGAGCCCAAGACGGCGTTCGGGGACAACTACCGGCAGGAGACCACCAAGGACGGTCTGCCCAAGTGGCAGTTCCAGCTCGCCGCCCGCTTCCGGCAGTTCGGGCGGGCCACCAACGAGATCATCAACGTGGGGATCGTCGCCGAGCAGGACCCCGGCGAGGACCTCATGCCGGCTACGCCGGTCCAGCTCGTCGGCTTCGAGATCGGCGTGATGGACAAGCGCAACCGAGACGGCGAGCCGGTCGGCGCGCAGGTCTGGTACCGGTGCGAGGAGGTCCGCCCTCTCACCGCCACCGGCCCGGCCCGCTCGGGCAAGCAGCCCGCCAACGCCGGCTCCTCCGCGTCGACCTCCGAGGCGGCCACGTCAGGGGCGACGTCGTGAGCTGGCAGACCCGCGCCGCGTGCCGCGACGCCGACCCCGAGCTGTTCTTTCCGCCCTCCGACGACGACACCAGCGTGATCGTCGCCCGACACCGGATGGCCGTGGCCCCGATCTGCCAGACCTGCCCGGTCGCGACCGAGTGCCTGCGCTGGGCCCTGGACACCGGCCAGGACTACGGCCTCTGGGCCGCCACGACCCCCACCGACCGGCGTGCCATCCGCCGGGCCCGCCTGGCCGGCGTGCCGGACCCGGTCGCCGACTCAGACCCCATGTGCCCGGCCTGCTCGCTGCTGTTCGCCCTCCCGGCGGTCGACGGCGAGCTGTGCCCGACCTGCCGCGAGAGGACCCCCTGATGTCCATCGAACACGTCCCGCCCACCCCCGGGTGGCACCGCAGCGGCCGCGCTCGCGGCCCCGCCGGCTTCCTGTCCCGCCACCGCGCCCGCCGCGCCCAGCGCGACTACGAGGCCTCCGTCGTCGCCTTCGCCCACGCGCTCCGCGGAGAGTTCCGCGAGACCTGCACCGGCCTGCACATCTGCCATTACGTCCAGGTCGCCGCCGGCATCACCGTCCGCACCCCGCGCGTCGGCGAAGTCCGACCCGGCCCGCCGCTGCGCTTCACCGTCGAGCTGCTGCCCGGCCAGGAACCCGGCGACTTCACCGCCAAGCAGAACGGACCCCGCATCGCCCACACCCTCGGCGGACACGGCCTACGCGTCGAACCGCTCGCCGGACGCTGGGTCCGCCTCGTCGTCCTCCAGCACGACCCGCTGCGCGACGGGTTCGGCCTCCCCTCCCTCACCGTCCCGACCGGCGCGGAGCCAGTGATCCTCGGACGCACCGAGGACGGCACCACTCTCGGCCACGCCATCGCCGACCCCGCCCACCTCGGGGTGCAGGGCCAGAACGGCTCGGGCAAGTCCGCGTTCTGCTACGGCCTGCTCTCCCAGCTCGCCGCCGCACCCGACGTCCTCGTGACCGGCTCCGACATCACCGGACTCCTGCTCGGGCGCGCCTGGGACGGCACCGCCCATCGGCCTCACCAGGTTGTCGGCACCCACGACCTCGCCGCGCACGCGGTCCTGCTGGAGGACCTCGTGGCCGAGATGGACCGCCGGCTGGCGGCCATCCCGCCTCGGCGGGACAAGATCGAGCCCATTGCCGAGACACCGACGGTCCTCGTGGTGCTCGAGGAATTCCCCGGACTCTTGCGTGCCGCTGACGCGCTGCCCAAGCCCAAGCGCGGCGAGGGTGTGCCGGTCGGTGACCGCATCCGCACGGCGGTGCTCCGGCTCCTCAGTGAGGGCCGCAAGGCCGCGTTCCGGGTCCTGATGCTCGCCCAGCGGTTCGAGGCGACCGCCGTCGGCGGCGGCTACGCCCGCGACCAGTTCGCCCTCCGGCTGTCGTTCCGCGTCCCCGCGGACTCGCTGGAGATGCTCCACGGCACCGACGCCCGCCCACTGGGCCAGGAGCACGCCAACGCCGACCCCGGCGTCGCCTACCTCTCCGGGCTCGGGCGCGACTGCGAACGCATCCGCGTCCCGTACCTCGGCGACTACGGCGAGTACGTCGACCGCGTCCAGGCCCACGGACGGCGGGCCGAGTCATGAACCTCATCGCCATCGTCATCATCGCCGGCCTCGTCACCGCACTCCTGATCAAGAGCCACCGCGCCGCGCCCGCGCTCGTGTCCGGTGTCTTGACCCTCGTGCTGCTCTTCGCCGCCTTCCCGACCCTCGGCCCGGCGGTGTCGAGCAGCGCCGGCGAGTTCGCCCACCAGCTCGGCGCCGCCACCGACCGCGCCGCCGACGTCCCTGAGGAGCGGCCATGAGCGACCTTGCCCGTCACGTCACCTCCGCCGCGGACGCCGTGACTCAGGCCAACCATGCCACCTTCCGCGGCCTCATTGCTCCGCCCGACGCCTACGACGTCGTCGGCGGCCTCGTCGACCTCGCCCGCCGGCTTCCGCAGCTCACCGACTTCCTCATCCGCTCCATCACCCGGGCCGACCCGGCGGACTACTTCGACGACCGCGACAGCGACGGGGAGCCGGACACCAAGCTCACCCTCACCGTCGCGCTCGCCGGCCTGTTCGGCGCCGGCCACGACCTCACCGAGCTGGCCTTCCACCTCGAACAGACCCACAACGCCCTCGGCCACCTCGGCCGCCACACACCGGAGGACTGACCCATGGACGCACTGCTGTTCACCGCCGAGGAAGCCGCTGAAATCCTCAAGATCAGCCGCTGCAAGGTCTACGACCTGCTCCGGAACCGCGAGCTGCGTTCCATCAAGATCGGTGGCTCGCGGCGCATCCCCCGCACCGCGCTGGAGGAGTACGTCTCCCAGCTGGTCGAAGCGGAAGCGGTCGCGTGATGGCCGGCGACGACCGCGGCCGACGTCGGAAGGTCAACGGCGAGGGAACGATCACCAAGCGCAGTGACGGCCGCTGGACCGGCGCCGCGTACGTCTACACGACCTCGGGGGCGATCCGCCGGAAGTGGGTCTACGGGCGCAGCTTCGAGGAGGTCCGGGGCAAGCTCGACCAGCTCAAGGCCCGGTCCGCCAACGGCGACGCCGCACCGGACGGCTCCACCCCTCTCGGGGACTTTCTGGACGAGTGGCTCAAGGAAGTGGCGATCGAGAAACGGGCCACGACCTGGCAGGGCTACGAGTCGGCGGTCCGGCTGCACATCAAGCCGGCGCTCGGCCGCAAGCGGCTAGAGAAGCTCACCGGCGCGGAGGTCCGCGCGTTCATGGCCGGCCTGCGCGAGAAGTGCCTGTGCTGCGCGAACGGGCGGGACCGACACAAGCCACGCGAAGAGCAGTGCTGCTCGGCCGGCCGCTGCTGCGGCTCGCACCCGTCAGTGCGCCAGCTCCAGTACGTCCACGCGGTGCTGCGCAACGCTCTCGGGCACGCCGAGCGCATGGAGCTGGTCCCGCGCAATGTCGCCAAGCTCGTGAAGGTCAAGACACCGAAGTACAAGATCGGCAAGGGGCTGCCGGTCGCTCAGGCGCGCGCGTTGCTCGCCGCCGCCGAGGACACGCGCTTCTCCGCCGCTTACGTCCTGGCCGCAACGCTGGGCCTGCGCCGCGGTGAGCTGCTCGGGCTGCGCTGGCAGGACGTCGACTTCGAGGCGGCGACGCTCACCGTCGAGCAGACCGTCCAGCGAGTCGGCGACCGACTCATCATCGAGCGGGCCAAGACCGAGGCGTCAGAGGCGACGATCCCGCTGCCGAAGGTGACCCGGAAGGCACTGCTCGCCCATCGCGAACGCCAGGAGGCCGACCGGGCCGAGGCGCGCGAGTGCTGGCAGGACCACGGCCTGGTGTTCGCCACGCAGATCGGGACGCCCATCGAGCCGCGCGCCCTGGATCGGGACTTCTCGCTGCTGCGTGTCCGCGCCGGCCTACCGACGGTCCGTCTCCACGACCTACGCCACACGGTGGTGAGCCTGTTGCTGAGCCTCGGCACTCCCCCGCACGTCGTGCAGGCCATCGCCCGGCACGCGGACATCGACGTGACGATGACCATCTACGCCCACACCAACCTCGACGCCATGCGCCAGGCCCTCGACGCCATCGACTGGGAGGGCGAGTGATGTCCCGTTGTTGTCAGGCTGTTGTCAGGAGGGGGTCAGCGACCGCCCTCGCGACCACGTCATCGCAGGTCATGCACGGTCGGGGTGGCGGGATTCGAACCCACGGCCCCTCGCTCCCAAAGCGAGTGCGCTACCAAGCTGCGCCACACCCCGTGACGGCGAGTCTAGGGGCGAGGCGCGGGGACCGCGGAGGCGCCGCTGCCTCCCGGTCCGGTGTCGCGCCGGACGTCAGTCCAGCCCGCGGACGATGTGGTCGTCCTCCGTGCCCTCGACGCGGTCGACGACCTTCGTGGCGGTGTTCATCTCCGGCTCCCTCCTCGAGTTGCGACTGCTCTCCCCATGGTGGCGAGGAGTAGACACCTACCGTCGCGTACTCGTAGGACGTCACTCTCGGCTGATCGTTCCAGTCGATCGGTCAAGAGGCTCTCCGGATCGTTCAGGAAGCTGCCGGACGCCCGTCGCCCGCCGTTTCCCCGGGGCGCGCCTCGACCCACCGGGCAGGGCGGGGAGGGGTCATCCGCTACGGTGGAACCCGTCGCGGGCGTAGCTCAATGGTAGAGCCCCAGTCTTCCAAACTGGCTACGCGGGTTCGATTCCCGTCGCCCGCTCCACAGCGTTCGTGCAGGTCAGGGGCGCAGCTCTGATCGCCGTGTGGTCACTGGCGCCGGCCAGCCACGATGGACCCATGCCCACGCTCGGATCGTTCGTCCTCGGCACCCCCGACCCGCCGGCGCTCGCCGCCTTCTACCGCGAGCTGCTGGGATGGGTGACGGTCGAGGGCGCCGACGACCCGACGTTCCTCCGGCTGCGCTCCCCCGAGCGCGAGCGCCCGTCGCTCAGCTTCCAGCTCGAGCCCGGGCACGTCGCGCCGACGTGGCCGCCGGTCGAGGGCGAGCAGCGGATGCACGCCCATCTCGACCTGCTCGTCGCCCCCGACTCACTCGGCGCCGAGGTCGCCCGCGCCGAGGGCATCGGCGCCGTCCGCGAGGACCACCAGCCGGCCGAGGGCGTCGTGGTCATGCGCGACCCGCACGGGCACCTGTTCTGCCTCTTCGTCCCGGGCGCGTGACCAGCCCGAGCCCGACGTACATGCCGATCAGCGCGACCGCGAGGCCGGCGACGGCGTGGAGGGTGAGCGCCTCGCCCAGGATCGGGACGGCGGCGAGCGCGGTCACCGCGGGGACGAGGTTGAGCAGCGAGCTCACGTGCACCGTCGAGCGCCACCGCAGCAGCACGAACATCAGCACGAACGCGCCCGCGGAGTTCACGACGCCGAGCCACAGGGCCGCCCACCAGCCGGTGGCGTCGGCGGGCAGCCAGGCCGCGCCGAGGAACGGCATCGCGGCGGCGGTGACGACGAGCGAGGTCCCCATCTGCACCGCGACGCTCGTGGCGACGGGCGTGTCGTCGTTGAACCGCTTCTGGTAGAGCGTCCCGGCGGCCATCGACAGCGCGCCGAGCACCGGCAGCACGATGGTCGAGCCGAGGTCCCCGCCGAGCCGGTCGGACAGGACGATGTAGACGCCGCAGGCCCCGATGATCAGGCCGATCACCGGCGCCGCGCCGAGCCGCGTGGAGAGCACCAGCGGCGTGAGCAGCCCGACCAGCAGCGGCGCCATGCCCAGCACGAGGCTCGTGACGCCGGCCGGGACGCCGGCGGCCAGCCCCGTGTAGCAGAAGGCGAACTGCCCGACCTGCAGCAGCAGCGCCGTCACCACGAGGTGCACCCACGACCGCCCCTGCGGCATCGCCGGCCGCGTGGCCAGCACGGCGACCAGCACTACGACCAGCGCGATGAGGAAGCGCCAGAGCAGCACCGTCGGCACCGCCATGTGCCCGGTGGCGATCTTGCCGGCGATGAACCCGGACGCGTACACGGGTACGAACAGGGCGCTGAGGACCGGGACGAGCCAGGCCCGCGACGGCCCCGCGACGCCGGCGGGCGGCGCGACGGGGCCAGCGCGCCTGTCACGGAGCATGGCCCCCAGTCCATAGCACCGCTAACGACAACGCAAACGGTCTCCGGTCACAACGCTGCGTAGAGCGCCGACTCGAAGTCGCCGTAGAGCTTCCACGCCTCGTGCTCGGAGATGAACGGCAGCGAGTTCGTGTAGATCGACGCGCAGATGCCCGTGGTGCGGTCGACCCAGAAGTGCGTGTTGAGCAGGCCGGCCCACGCGCCGCTCCAGGCCCGGCGGCGCCCGGGGACGTCGTCGGTGTTGAGCAGCAGCCCGTAGCCCCACGTGAAGCCGGGCCCGAGGTGCAGGGTGTCGGTGGTCGCGGGGTCGGCGGACGCGATCTCCTCGGGCAGCGGGATGCCGCCGAGCTGGTCGGAGAACGCGGCGTCCACGGTCTCCTGGCGCAGGATGCGGGCCCCGTCGAGCTCGCCGCCGCGCAGCAGGGCCCGCTCGAAGCGGATGTAGTCGCGGGGCGTCGAGTGCAGGCCGTGCCCGCCGGGCCACCACTCCGGGTAGTCGGGCAGGAAGTTGCCGGCCGACATCCACGCGCCGTCCTCGCCACGCACGTGCACGGGGGTCTTGTTGCCCTGCCGCGCGTCGTCCAGGGCGAACATCGTGTCGTCCATGCCGAGCGGGCCGGTGACGTTCTCCTTGATCACCACGTCGAGCGTGGTGCCGGCGACCGCCTCGACGACCAGCCCGAGCCAGTCGGTGTTGATGCCGTACTCGTAGCGCGACCCCGGGTCGGCGATCATCGGCGCGAACAGGGCGCGCCGGTCGCCGGGCACGACGTTCGGCACGCCCGTGACCTGCTCGTAGCGGCCGATGTCGGCGTTCCAGAACCAGTAGCTCAGCCCCGAGGTGTGGGTGACGAGGTGGCGCACCGTCGCCTTGCGCGCGGGCGCGCGCAGCTTCGGGGTGTCGCCGTCGAAGCCCTCGAGGACCTGGATCTCGGCGAACGACGGGACGTACTCCTCGACCGGCGCGTCGAGGTCCAGCTCGCCGCGTTCCACCTGCTGCAGGGCGGTGGTCGTGGCGACCATCTTGGTCATCGACATGATCCGGAAGTGGGTGCTGCCCGAGACCTGGTCGGGCTCCCCCACCGCGCGGGGGCCCGCGCCGCCCTCGTAGAACACGCCGTCGGCGTCGGCGGCGATGGCCACGACGTGCGGCACGTCCCCGGCGTCGACCGCTCCCTGCAGCACCCCGTCGATCCCGGCGCCGTCGATCGTCCTGCTCATGGTGTGAACCTCCTGGAGTGACCGGCGACACACAGTGTGGTGGGCCGGACACTCCCCCGTCCCCGTCCGACAGGACAGGGCCGCGACCGGGTAGCCCCGCGGGTCCCGCACGCCATAGGAAGGACGAAGACGTTGTCCGAGACCCGCAACGGACCCGAGCTGCACCCGATGACCGAGGAGCTGGCCACTGGCCCGAACTTCGCCTCGGTGTCGACGCTGCTGCCCAGCGGCCGCATCCAGACCCAGATCCTCTGGGTGGGCGTGAAGGACGGCTCCGTGGTGATCAACACCGAGACCCACCGGCAGCGGTTCGAGAACATCGAGAAGGACGCCCGGATCACGGTGCTGATCCGTGACGAGCAGGACCCGTACCGGTACGCGGAGGTCCGCGGCCGGGTGGACCGCACCACCACCGGCTCCGAGGCGCGCGAGCACGTCGACGAGCTCGCGCGGCGCTACACCGGCGGCGACTACCCGCCCGAGGCCATCAAGTCCGAGCGCGTGATCCTCTGGGTGACGCCGGAGCGGCAGACGATCGTCGACCAGAACGTCGACACCAGCGACTGAACCGCCGTCGCGGCGGGCGGGGCGGCCTCGGGCATCATGGCGCCGATGGCCACGGGGACGGCGGACACGACCGCGACACGCGAGCCGGCCCGCCCGCCCGAGCGCCCCGCACCCCGCGGCCGCGTCCTGACCGGGCTCGTCGCCGGCCTGCTGGGGACGGCGCTCGTCGTGCTCGCCACCCGGCTGTTCACCCTCGGCGTCGAGGACAACGGTGACGGCTACCGCCTCTTCTGCGGAGCGGGGCTCACGCCGCTCACCGCGGACGGGTACGCGAGCTGGCGCGGCGGCTGGACCACCGACTTCGCCGTGGGGCCGCCCGCCTGCGACGAACCGGTGCCGTCCTCGGCGCTCCTGCTGGCCCGCGCGACCACGCTCCTCACCCCGGACACGTGGTCGCCGGTCGCGCTGGGGTGGGCGTACGCCCTGCTCGTCGGCCTGGTGGTCGGGCTCGGCGCCTGGGCGGCGTCCGCCGCGGGCCGGCGCCGGGCCCTGGTCGTCGCGATCCCGGTGCTCCCCCTGGCCGCCGCCACGTTCCCGCGCTTCTTCGTCTCCACCTACAGCGAGCCCGCGGGCCTGCTCGGGTGCGTCACCACGGCGGTGGGCGTGGCCGCGCTGCTGGTGACGCGACCGGAGCACCGCGCCGCGCGGGGTGTCGCCCTGGCGCTGACCGCCGTCGGCGGGCTCGTCGCCACCACGGCCAAGGTCGCCTACCTCCCGGTCCTCGGCGCGGCGGTGCTCGCCTGCGCGGTCGTGGCGGTCGGCGTGCGCAGGCCACGGATCGCCGGGCCGGTCGTCGCCCTGGTGACCGCGCTGCTCGCCGTCGCCCCCGTGGCCGCCGCGCTGGAGCGCCAGGAGGAGTTCTACGCGCCGGTCAACGCGCACAACCTCGTCTTCACGACGGTGCTGCTCGAGGTGGGGCCCTCGGCGACCTCGCCGCTGGGCCTGCCGCCCGACGCCGTCGCGCTCACGGGCAACGGCTACTTCAACGGTCCCCCGCGCCCCGACGGCGTCCCCTGGTGGGAGGGCGCGGTCCTCGGCCGGCCGAACGAGACGCGCTCCGCGGCGTGGCTCGTGCTCGCCGAGCACCCCGCGGCGGCCGCGCGCGCCCTGGGTGTGGGGCTCCAGGCCACTACGCTCGCGGACCTGCCCTACCTCGACGCGCTGCCCGCCGCGGCGAGCGCGCCCTCGTCGCCGGACGGGCACCCGGGCTGGTCGGGCGCCCGCCAGCCCGACCTCGCGCAGGTCCTCGCCGACACCCGTCGCCCGCCCTGGCTGCCGACCGCGCTGGTCGTCGGGGCGCTCGCGGCGGCCGCGACCGCGCGGTGGCAGGGCCGCGCCGGGCGCTGGTCGCTCGCGGCCGGGCTCGCCGCCGCCACCGCGCTCGGGCTCGTCGTCGTGGCGGTCGCCGGGGACGGCTACTTCGAGATCTTCAAGCACGTGTGGCTCGCGGCGTACCTCCTGGCGCTGTCCGGGCTCTGCCTGCTGGGCGGGGTGACGACGGCCCTGTTCGCCCGGTGGAGGGCCCGCGGCGGGGAGTAGGAAGGATCCGTGCACGCGTACGGATTCCTCCGGGCCGGCGGCCCCGACCAGCAGGCCTACCTCGACGTCCCGGTGCCGGATCCCGGGCCCGACCAGCTCCTCGTCCGCGTGCGCGCCGCGGGCGTGAACCCGGGCGACTGGCGGCTGCGCAACGGCGAGTACGGACACGAGGGATCGGCGGTGCTCGGGCGCGAGGTCGCCGGCACGGTCGTCGCCGTCGGCGAGGGCGTCACGGGCTTCGGGGCCGGCGACGAGGTGTTCGGCGGCTGCCCCGGCATGGTCGGCGGCTGGGCCGAGCAGGCGCTCGTGACGGCCTCGTTCGCCGCGCACCGCCCCGACGGCGTCTCCGCCCGCGACGCCGCCGCCCTGCCCGTGGCCGCCGGTACCGCCTACGACGCCCTCACGGCCCTGGCGCTGCCCGCGGGCGCCACGCTGCTCGTCAACGGCGCGGGCGGCGGGGTCGGCATCCCGGCGGTGCAGCTCGCGCGGGCGCAGGGGCTGCACGTGATCGGGACCGCGAGCGAGGGCAAGCAGGACCTGCTGGGTGACCTCGGCGCCACCGCCGTCGTCGGGAACCGCGACGTCGCCCACCACGTCCACGCGGTGGCCCCCGACGGCGTCGACGGCGTGTTCGACCTCGTCGGCGGCGACGCCCTGCGCGCGGTCGCCCCGCTCGTCGACCCGTCCCGCCTGTTCTCGGTCGCCGACAAGCCGCTGGTCGCCGGGCTCGGCGGGCGCGACGTCCCCCGCGACCGCAGCACCGCGGTGCTCGACGCCCTCGCCGCGCGGGTCGCCGCCGGGGACCTCGACCCCTGGGTCCGCACCGTCCTGCCGTTCGCGCGGGCCGCCGACGCCCTCGCCGCGGTGGAGGACGGACACGTGCTCGGCAAGGTCGTCATCGCGATGGACGCCTGACCACCGGCCCGAGCAGGAGATGTCACCGACCGCGAACACCACCGGTGGCATTTCACCCGAACGTCGTAGTCATCACTCCGTCGAGCGTCCCTGAGAGCCATCTGCTCAATCTGAATGCTCCGATCGGACCGCCGCTCACCGCCGTCCGTTTGACTGAGCGAGCGTTCAGCGAACGTACCCTCGATGAATCTTGGCTCACCGCCTCGGGAAACTCCTCCTCGCCGCGATCACCGCGGTGGACCGACCGAAGAGGAGATCAGGCATGAAGCGACTGCAGCGGATCGCGGCGGCGACGGCCCTCGCCGGCGCGGGCACCCTCGCCCTGTCCGGCGTGGCGAGCGCGACCGAGTCCCACGGCTCGGACGGCGGTCACGGCCACGGCGACGACCGCGTCGGCCTGGTGTCCGGCGTCGCGCAGGGCGTCGGCGGACTCCTCGGCGGCGTCGGCAGCGCCGCGGGCAGCGTGCTGGGGAGCGACGCTGTCGGCGACGTGGTCGACGGCCTGCTCTGAGCGCACGGCGTCCCGACCCATCGGGGGAGCCGGGACGCCCGCCGACGAGCAGGTGACAGGTGCGGGTCCCGGTGGCGCCGGAATCGCCACCGGGCCCCGCACCCGTCGAGTTTGCAGGACTCCTCGCCCGCGATGACGCTGTGCGGGTGTCGTCCCCCGACGCCCCCCGCTCCGGCTCGCGCGCCGAGGCGAAGGAGCGCACGCACGCCGGGCTGCTCGACGCCGCGGCCACCGTCTTCGCCGAGAAGGGCTACGGCGCCGCGTCGGTCGGGGAGATCGCGCGCACCGCCGGCGTCTCCGTCGGCGCCCTCTACGCGCACTTCCCCAGCAAGCAGGACCTCTTCCTGGCCCTCATGGACCGCCGTCGCGTCGCCGAGATGGGCGCCGCCCGCGACCACCTCGCCGACGGCCTCCCGTCCGCGCTCGAGGCCCTCGACCGGCAGGTCGCCGACACCGCCGACGACGAGCGCGCCGCCCTCCTCGGCGCCGAGGCCTGGCTCTACGCCGTCCGGGACCCCGCTTTCGGCGCCGACCTCGCCGCCCACCAGGAGCGCCTGCGCGCCGACCTCCTGCCGCTGATCCGCACCGAGCGCGACCGCCGCGGGGTGACCTGGACGCTGCGCGACGAGGAGGTCGCCGCGGTCGTGCTCGGGCTGTTCACGGGTCTGGTGCAGCACCGCCGCCTCGCCCGCGACACGGTCCCGGCCGATCTCTACGGCCGCGCGCTGCTCGCGCTGCTCGACGGGCTCGCCGTCCGGGACTAGAGCGGCATCGCGGGTGATGGTGGCGCAGCGCGGGGAGCGGCGGTACCGCTACGGACGCTCCTGGTCGTCGTCGACCGGATCGTCCGCGCGGTCCGTGGACGCCGGCGCCAGCCGCCGCAGCGCGTGGTACCCGACGATCACGACGATCGAGCCCAGCGCGATGCCGGACAGCGACCCGCCGCCGAAGGTCAGCGCCACGTCCCCGATGCCGATGACGATGCCCGCGGCGAGCGGCACGAGGACCTCGGGGCGCGAGAAGTCGACCTTGTTCTCGACCCAGATCCGTGCTCCGAGCAGGCCGATCATCCCGTAGAGCACGACCGTGATGCCGCCGAGCACGCCGCCGGGCGTGGCCGCGACCACCGCGCCGAACTTCGGACAGAAGCCGATGAGGATCGCGACGACCGCCGCGACCCAGTAGGCCGCGGTCGAGTAGACGCGGGTCGCGGCCATGACGCCGATGTTCTCGGCGTAGGTCGTGGTCGGCGAGCCGCCGACGCCGCCCGCCACCGCGGTCGCGATGCCGTCGGCGGCGAGCGCCCGGCCGAGGTAGGGGTCGAGGTCCTCGCGGGTCATGCTGGCGACGCCCTTGACGTGCCCGGTGTTCTCGGCGATCAGCGCGATCGCCACCGGCACGATCAGCAGGATCGCCGACGCGCTGAAGGCGGGCAGGTGCAGCCCGGGCAGTTCCGGCGTGCCGAGCGGCAGGCCGATCCACGGGGCGTCGCCGACCCCGGAGAGGTCGACGCGCGGGTGGGTGGACACGACGCCCGACGCGTCCGGCCCGGTGATCGGGCCCAGCGTCGCGTCGAGCAGCAGCGAGAGCGCGAACCCGACGACGAGCCCGACGAGCACCCCGAGCCGCGAGAGCATGCCGCGCCCGGCCACGGCGGTGAACATGACGACGAGCATCGTGACCAGCGCGACCAGCTCGTCCTGCGGCCAGTAGGTGCCGGCGACGACCGGGGCGAGGTTGAAGCCGATGAGCAGCACCACCGCGCCCGTCACCGCCGGCGGCAGCACGGCGGAGACGAACCGGGACCCGCCGCGGTGGACCGCGAGCCCGACGAGGGCGACCACCACGCCGCACACCGCGATCGCGCCGGTGACCTCGGCGCTCGTGCCCCCGTCCGCCCGGACCGCGGCGACCACGCCGACGAAGGAGGCGCTGGTGCCGAGGTAGCTCGGCACGCGCCCGCGCGTCATCAGCAGGAACAGCATCGTCGCGAGCCCCGAGAGCAGGATCGCGAGGTTCGGGTCCAGGCCCATGAGCACGGGGAAGACGAAGGTCGCCCCGAACATCGCCAGCACGTGCTGGGCGCCGAGCCCCACCGTGCGACCCCACGACAACCGCTCGTCGGGCCGCACGACCTCACCGGGTGCGGGCGCCCGTCCGTCGCCGTGGACCGTCCATCCCTTGAGCACGGACGCAGAGACTAAGGAGCCCGATCACTGCCCGCGCGGTCGCATGCCGTCGAGCACCAGACCGAGGTAGCGGGGCCAGCGCTGCGCCCCGTCCGCGCGGCCCTCCGCGGTGACGACGGCCATCTGCACGACGACCAGCAGGTCCTCGGGCTCGAGGTCGCCGCGCACCACCCCGGCGGCCTGGCCGCGACGCAGCAGGTCGCCGAGGGGCGCGAGCGTGCGGACGGCGAGCTCGGGGGTGAAGGCCCCGACGGCCTTGGCGGCGGCGAGCAGCCCGCGGTGGCGGGTGACCCCGTCCACGAGCCCCTCGAGCACCCCGGCGAGCGCAGCCCACGGGTCGTCGACGGCGGCAGCGCGGGCCAGGAGCGGCTCGACGGACTCGGCGACGTAGTCGTCGAGCACCGCGGCGACCAGCTCGTCACGACCCGCGAAGCGGCGGTAGAGCGTCGAGGGCGCCACCCCGGCCCGCCGGGCGACCTCCTCGAGTGCCACGTCGGGCCCGTCGGCCTCGAGCGCGGCGCGCGCGGCGGCGAGGATCGCGGCGTGGTTGCGGGCGGCGTCCGCGCGCAGCGGGCGGTCCGGTGGCGCGGACATCGACGTCACCTTAACCGGTGGTGGACGACCGGCCGGTCAGTCGTCGACCAGCGACAGCGCCCCCGACGGGCACTGGGCGACGGCGTTGCGGACCTCGGGCTCCTGGTCGGGACCCGGGTGGTCCTGGAGCACCTCGACGACCGCGTCGTCGTCCTGGTCGAAGACGTCCTCGGCGGCGAGCACGCAGTTGCCGGCGCCGATGCAGACGTCGCGGTCGGCCTGGATCCTCATGGTGGGTCTCCCTCGGGTGGTGGTCGAAGGGGTGGTGGGGTCACCAGGTCACAGGCAGCGCGCGCAGCCCGTGCACCACGGTGGCCGAGCGGAACTCGACCTCGTCGAACGGAATGCCCAGTGCGAGGTCCGGGAACCGTCGCAGCAGTGCGGGGAACGCCACCGCCATCTCGGCGCGGGCGAGCGGCGCGCCGAGGCAATGGTGCACCCCGTGCCCGAAGGCGACGTGCGGGGCGATCTGGCGGGTGACGTCGAGGTCGTCGGGGTGGTCGACGGTGGCGGGGTCGCGGTTGGCGGCGGGCAGCGAGAGGACGAGCAGCTCGCCGGCGGCGACGGGCCGCCCGCCGACCGTCGTGTCGTGCCGGACGAGCCGCGGCACCCCGGAGTGGACGACCGACAGGTAGCGCAGCAGCTCCTCCACGGCGGGGGCGACGGCGCCGGGCTCGTCGCGCACCCGCGCGAGCTGGTCGGGCGCCCGCAGCAGCGCGAGCGTGCCGAGGCCCAGCATGTTCGCCGTGGTCTCGTGGCCCGCGATGAGCAGCAGGGACGCGATCCCGATGAGCTCGTTGCGGGCGAGGTCGTCGCCGTGCTCGCGGATCAGCATGCCGAGCATGTCGTCGCCGGGGGCGGACCACGCGCGGTCGACGAGCTCGCCCATGTAGGCGCGGGACTCGGCGGCGACGCGCCCGCGCTCCTCGAGGGTGAGGCTGAGGTCGATCTGGCGGGTGGAACGGCTCTGGAACTCGTCGCGGTCGGCGTACGGGACCCCGAGCAGCTCGCAGATGACGAGGCTCGGCACGGGCAGGGCGAACGCGCTGACGAGATCGGCCGGAGGGCCCGCCGCCGCCATGGCGTCGAGGTGGTCGTCGACGATCTCGGTGATGCGCGGCTCGAGGCGCCGGATGCGCTTCACCGTGAACTCGCCGGTGAGCAGGCGGCGCAGCCGGGTGTGCTCGGGCGGGTCGGTGGCGAGCAGGTTGCCGGCGCGCCGGTCCTCCTCCTGCTCGCCCTCGGGGGTGGGCAGCGGCGGCAGGCCGGCGTTGGAGAACCGCTCGGCGTCGCCGAGCACCTCGCGGACGTCGGCGTACCGGGTCACGAGCCGGGCCCCGGTGCCGATGGCCGTGCGGATCTGCGGGAGCGCGTCCTCGTCGCGGGCCGCCTGGGTCTCGGGGACCGGGGCGAACCGGTCGCGCTGCATGTGGCGGGGGATGGCGGTGGTCATCGTCGCTCCCGTCGTCGGGGACTCGGACACCCCCGACCGTACTCGAAGTGGGAGTAAACTTTCGCTTAGGAACGGCGGTGCCCGGATACTCGCGGGGCATGAGCGAACGCATCGTCCTCGTCACCGGCGCCGGACGCGGGCTGGGCGTCGAGATCGCCCGGCAGCTGGTCGCGGCGGGCGACACCGTGGTCGTCGCCGCCCGCGACGCCGAGGCGGGCACCGCGACGGCGAAGGAGCTCGGCGAGCGCGCGTGGGCGCTGCGGCTCGACGTCACCGACCCGGAGTCCGTGCAGGCGGCCGTGGAGGCCGTCGACATGCGCCACGGGCGCCTGGACGCTCTGGTGAACAACGCGGCGGTGAACTTCGACAGCGGCGCCGACCCCGTCACCGAGGACCTCGAGGTCGCCGACGGGGCGTGGCGCACCAACGTCCTCGCACCGTGGCGGCTCAGCCAGGCGTTCGTGCCGCTGCTGCGCGCCGGTCGGGAGCCGGTGATCGTCAACGTGACCAGCGGGCTCGGGTCGCTCCACCGCATGGGCGCGCACTCGCCGGCCTACAGCGTGTCGAAGGCGGGCGTGAACGCGCTGACCCGCGTCCTCGCCGACGCGCTGACCCGCGACGGGATCGCCGTGCACGCCGTCTCGCCGGGCTGGACCGCCACCGACATGGGCGGCGCGGGCGGCCGCCCGGTCGCCGACGGCGCGGCGGGGATCGTCGACGTCGTCCGCTCCCCCGGCGCCTTCCCCTCCGGCTCCTACCTGCAGGACGGCGAGCACGTGCCCTGGTGAGCGTCACGTACCCAGGGCGCGCGCCGTGTCGACGAAGTGGGCCACGGCGGGCGAGCGGTCGTTGCGGCGCCAGGCGACCTGCAGCGCGACCATCGGCACGTCGCCCGAGAGCGGGCGGAACACCACGCCCGGCGGGCGCAGGTTCGCGTAGTACGCCGGCTGCAGCGACACCCCGAGCCCCGCGGCGACGAGGCCGAGCTGGGTCTCGATGTCGGCGCCCTCGGCGACGATGTCGGGGCTGAAGCCGTGCTCGCGGCAGTAGCTCGTGATGATGTCGAAGAACGCCATGCCCAGCGGCCGGGGCCAGAGCACGAACGGCTCGTCGGCCAGCGCCTCGGGCTCGATCTCCTCGCTCGTCGCGAGCGGGTGGTCCAGCGGCAGCGCCGCGAGCAGCGGCTCGGACACGAGGTGCTCGACGGCCACCGTCGCCGTCGGCGGCGCCGCCCGCACGAGTCCGACGTCGAGGCGCCCGTCGGCGATCGCCACGATCTGCGCGGCGGTGTCCTGCTGGCTGACCTCGAGCTGCAGGTCGGGGAACGACGCCCGCATCGTCCGCAGGATGCGCGGGGTGATCGACGCGAGCGCCGTGCCCACCGATCCCACGACGAGCAGGCCGACCGCCCCGTTCGACGCCTGGGTCACCAGCGACTGCGCGCGCTCGGCCTCGAACAGCACGCGCGGCGCGGCGTCGAGCAGCACGCGCCCGGCCGGCGTCAGCTCGGTGGCGCGGCTCGAGCGGTCGAACAGGGCGGCGCCCAGGGTCTTCTCCAGCGCCCGGATCTGCTGCGAGAGCGCGGGCTGGCTGACGTGCAGCCGCTTGGCCGCCCGGCTGAAGTGCAGCTCCGAGGCCACGGTGAGGAACACCCGCAGCTGCCTCAGCTCGACGTCCATGGAGCGATATTGCCCCGCGGACCACCCATAAGCCCGGCCTGATGAGACCAGTGGCAGGGCGGATCGCAGATCCGCACCACGGAGCAGGGTCAGCGGCGAGGGTTGGGGACACATCCGAGAACCCACCCGGAGTGATCACCGTGCCTCGCACACGCCCCCGATCCGATCTCCGCCACGTCGTCGTCGGCTGCGGAGGCCTCGGCTCCGCCGCGGCCTACTGGCTCTCCCGCGCCGTCGGCGGCCGCGTCCTCGCCCTCGAGCGCCACGGCCTCGGCCACGACCACGGCGCGAGCCAGGACCACTCGCGCATCATCCGCTACGCCCAGCACCAGGACGCCTACGCCGCCCTCGCCCGCGACGCCTACGCGACGTGGCGCGACGTCGAGCGCGTCTCCGGTCAGACGCTGGTCACCGAGACCGGCGGGCTGATCATCGAGGACGTCGAGGCCCGCCAGGGGCTGACCACCGGCGGCCGCGACATCGGCGGCTACGCCGCGGTCGCCGACCGCCACGACGTCGACTTCGAGCTCCTCGACGCCCGCGCCGTGCAGCGCCGCTGGCCCCAGTTCCGCCTCGCGGGCACCGAGGAGGCGATGTACCAGCGCCGCACCGGCATCGTCGACGCCGCCCGCGCCACCGCCACGCACCTCGCGCTCGCCCGCGGGCACGGCGCGGAGATCCGCGAGCACAGCCCGGTGCGCGCCCTGCGCCCGACCGCCGGCCACGTCGAGGTCGTCCTCGACGACGAGGTCATCCGCGCCGAGCGCGTCGTCGTCACCGCCGACGCCCGCACCAACGAGGTGCTGGACGGGCTCTACGAGATCCCGCTGACGGTCACCCAGGAGCAGGTCACCTACTACGCGACGCCGAACCTGCTCGACTTCTCGCCCGCCCGGTTCCCGGTGTTCATGTGGCACGGCGCGGACAACTTCTACGGCTTCCCCGTGTACGGCGAGGTCGCCACGAAGCTCGGGCAGCACATGGGCGGCCACGAGGTCACCGCCGACAGCCGCACCTACGAGCCCGACCCGCTGCGCCGCAAACGCCAGGAGGAGTTCCTCGCCGAGCACGTCCCCGGCTTCGGAGGCCCCGAGCTGCACACGAAGACCTGTCTGTACACGATCCCGCCCGACCAGCACTACGTGATCGACACCGTGCCCGGCGAGCCGCGCGTGGCCGTCGGCGTCGGGGCCGGGCACGCGTTCAAGTTCGCCTCGCTGATCGGGCGCATCCTCGCCGAGCTCGCCACCACCGGGTCGAGCCGGCACCCGATCGGCACGTTCGCCCTCGACCGCCCCGCCCTCACCGACCCGAGCTGGGGGCGCGCCTTCCATGTCTGAGCTGGTCCACCGCTCCCCCGGCTGGTCGCTGCCCCAGGCGGCCTACACCGACCCCGCCGTCTTCGCCGCCGACCTCGACCGCGTGTTCGCCGCGCACTGGCTCTTCGCCGGGCACACCGCCGAGCTCGACGAGCCCGGCCGCTACCTCACCGTCGACGTCGGGCGCGACCGCGTGATCGTCGTACGCGGCGAGGACGGCGCCCTGCACGCCCACCACGACGTCTGCGCCCACCGCGGGTCGCGCGTCGCGTCCGCGCCGCGCGGGCAGGTCAAGGCGTTCGTCTGCCCCTACCACCAGTGGGTCTACGCGCTCGACGGCTCGCTGCGCTCGGCGCGCCTCATGGGCGACTGCTTCGCGACCTCGCACCACCGGCTCGCCCCGGTCGCCGTGCGCGAGACCGCCGGGCTGGTGTTCGTCTGCCTCGCCGACGAACCGCCGGCGTTCGAGCCCTTCGCCGACGCCCTCGCGCCCCGCCTCGGCCCGCACGGGCTCGCCGACGCGCGGATCGCCGTACGAGAGCACTACCGCGTCGCGGCGAACTGGAAGACGCTCGTGGAGAACAACCGCGAGTGCTACCACTGCGCCGGCAGCCACCCCGAGTTCTCGCTGTCGAATTTCGACGTCGGCGTCAACGGCGACGTGCGCACCAACCCGCGCTACGAGCGCGCGCTCGCCACGGCCCGCGCGCACTGGACCGCGCAGGGCCTGCCCGGCGAGGACGTCAACTTCCCCGGCGGCGCCCCCTACCGCGTCGCGCGGCTGCCCCTGCGCGACGGCTTCCTCTCCGAGACCCTCGACGGCCGCCCGCTCGCCCCGCCCATGGGCACGCTCTCGGACCCGGACGTCGGGAGCCTGCGCGTGATCTCGCTGCCCAACCTGTGGGCGCACGCCAACGCCGACTACGCCGTGACGACCCGCCTGACCCCGGTCGACGCGGGCACCACCGACGTCGAGCTCTGCTTCCTCGTCGCCCGCGACGCCACCGTCGACGAGGACGCCCTCGCCGCGGTGTGGCGCGCGACCTCGGAGCAGGACTGGGAGCTGTGCGAGAAGAACTACGCCGGCATCGCCTCGCGCGGCTACCGCCCGGGCCCGCTGTCCCCGGTGGTCGAGGCGTCGGTGGAACTGTTCCTCGACTGGTACACCACCACCCTCGCGACCTCCTCCTCCGCGGCCGCCTGACGCACGGGCTGGTGTCAGCCTGGCGGCCACGCTGACGCTGAACGTCAGAATTCCCCCCACGATCACGCCACCCGTGTGGGTGGTCGCGCGCCCTCGATGGCATGACGCCACCCCCTCGTGTGGCTGTCGAGACCGACACTGACCGCCGTCGGACGACGTGATCGTTGCGGAGATCGGGGGCGGGGATGGGCTGTCGATCGGTGGTGGCAGGGGCGCTCGTGGCGGCGACGCTGGTCCTGGGATCGGTGCCGGCCGTCGCGGCGGTCGGCACCGGGAGCCCGGGCAGCGGCGGCGACGGCACCCGGCGGGTCGCGCTCGGCGACTCCTGGGCCGCCGGCACCGCGGCCGGGGCCGTCGAGGCCACGTCCGGACCCTGCCGGCGCAGCACCCTCTCCTACCCCGCGCTGCTCGCCCGCGCCGCCGGCGAGACGTCCTGGACCTCGCGGGCCTGCGCGTCGGCGTCCGGCGGCGGGAACGGGCAGTTCACCTCGCTGTCGGACGCGACCGAGGTGATCACCGCGACCGTCGGCGCCGACGCCACCGGCCTCGGCGCTCTCGGCGCGGCGTGCTCGAGCGCGGGCACGCCGGCCCGCTGCGACGAGGCCGCGACCCGGTTCGACCGCGCGCTACGCACGCTGCCCGGGTCGCTCGACGCCGCGCTCATCGACATCCGCCGCCGCGCCCCCCGCGCCGCGGTGACCTTCACCGGCTACCCCCTGCTCGCCGAGGGCAGGGCCTGCCCGGCCGGGGCCGCGGACGCCGCGCGGGCCGCCCGTCTCGACGACGCCGTGAACCGCCTCGACACCGTGCTCGCCGAGCGCGTCGCGGCGGCCGGGGTGCGGTTCGTCGACGTCCGCCCCGCCTTCGCCGGCCACGGCGTCTGCGGCCAGGCGCCGTGGCTCACGTCGCTGACCGAGGGCGAGTCGCTCCTCGCGGGCGGCGCGAACGCCGAGGGCCACGCGCTGGGCGTCCTGCCCGCGCTCGCCGCGGCCGCCGCGACCCCTGCGCCCGGCCCGGCGACGCCCCCCACCACCCCCGCACCGCCCGCCGACGGGCGCGCCGCCCCCGGGCTCTTCCCGGGCTGACGCCGACCCTCAGCCGAACACCTCGAAGCGCACCCGCGCCCGGCCGTCGTCGCCGCCGGTCGTCATGAGGACGACCTCGCGGGCCTGCTCGGCGACCGGGCGCGGGTCGAGCGCCGCGAGGTAGGCCCGGTGCTCGGAGAGCGACGCGATCGCGGCGTCCAGATGGCCGGTCACCTCCAGCTCGTGGGTCGGTTGCGTCGAGGCCGCCACCGCGACGCGCTTCACGCCGTCCCACGGCTCGAAGCCCTCCTCGACGAGCTCCGGGAAGATCCAGCGGTTGCCGGCGTCGCCGGCGGCGTCGATCGTCGCCCGACCGACCGCCCGGTGGTCCGCGCTGTTCCACACGCCGGGACCGAAGGTCTCGTGGTGGCTGTTGACCACGACGAGCTCGGGGCGGGCCCGGCGGATCTCGCGCGCGAGGTCGCGGCGCAGGTCGAGACCCTCGACGACGACGCCGTCGCGGTGGTCGAGGAACCGCACGTCGTGCACGCCGACCGCGGCCGCGCTCGCCCGCTCCTCCTGCTCGCGCACGGCCGCCGCCTCGCCGGGCGGCATCGTGGCGATCCCGGCCTCCCCCCGGGTGACGAGCACGTACGACACCGCGCGCCCCGAGGCCGTCCAGGACGCGACCGCGGCGGCCGGGCCGTACTCGAGGTCATCGGGGTGGGCGGCCACGGCGAGGACCCGCGCGAAGTCGTCGGGCAGGGCCGGCAGGTCGGTGCTCATGGCGACCAGCGTGGAACCTCGACCATCGTC
Organism: Actinomycetospora flava; assembly: GCF_037400335.1. Classification (NCBI taxonomy): domain Bacteria; kingdom Bacillati; phylum Actinomycetota; class Actinomycetes; order Pseudonocardiales; family Pseudonocardiaceae; genus Actinomycetospora; species Actinomycetospora flava. The sequence goes on along the minus strand of NZ_JBBEGM010000003.1, from coordinate 34,452 downwards.
GAGGTCAAGTACCTCCGCCGAGACGCGCCGCGAGACGCCTCGGCGCGACGACCCGGTAGGCGTCGGTGACGACCTCGCGGACCTCGTCCCAGTCGGGCCCCTCCGGCTCGACGTCGAGACGCATCCCGAGCCACCCGCGGTGCCCCACGTACGGCGGGACGAAGAACCGCGCGGGCTCGGCGGTGACCATCTCCTCCTGCGCGCCCTCGGGTGCGGCCACCCAGATCGCGAGGTGCTCGTCGCCGTGGTGGTGCCCGACGTAGCTCACGAACATCCTGCGCACGAACCACGAGGGCGACCCGTGGCTGATCTTCTCGGTGGCCTCGGGCAGCGCGAGGCACACCTGGCGCAGGCGCTCGACCAGCTGCTCCTCCGGGGGCACCCCGGCATCCTGCCTACAGGGCCAGCGCGCTCACCAGGGTCGCGATGACGAACACCGCCAGGACGATCAGGGTGACCACCCGGATCCAGGGCCGGTGCGTGGTCACCCCGGGCTCGGAGGCGCCCTCGGTGGGGTCGGTGCGCTCGGCGGGCTCGGTCATCTCGTTCCTCACGGATCGGGACGGATCGGACACCGCCGAGGCTACCGACCGCCGTGGCCGACGCTCGCGTGCCGGCCGGAGTTCGGGCCCGGGGTGCCGCGGCGGGCGGCGACCGGGTCCTCGACGTCGGCGCGGTGCCGGGGCGGCTTCGGCGCCTCGGCGTCGGCGGCGTGGCGGCGCCCGGTGGCGCGCGGCGCGTCCCCGAACGTCCGGGTGCCCGCCGTCGGCAGCGGCCCCGAGATCGGCGAGGGAACGCGCGGCGCGGGCGCGAGGTCGACGGGCGGGCCGAGCACCGGGAGCGGCGTGGAGGGGTCGAGCGGGTCGGGCCGGGCGCTGCCGAAGGACAGCGAGGATCCGCCGCCGGTCAGCATCGTCGTCGCGGGCGCCCCGGCCGCCGGGCGGGCCTCCGGACGGGCGGGTCGCGAGGCGGCGGCGGGCCGGATAGCCACCGTCGTGGGCTCGGGAAGGGGAACGGGCGCCGGCGCGGGGCGCTCGGGACGGCGGACGCTGGTCGCCACGCGCGCCGACGCGACGGGAGCGGGACCACGGGCGGCGGTCACCTCGGCCGCACCGACGGCGGGTGCCGGCGCCGGGCGCCGGACGGCCTCGGTCCGCGCGGCGGCGGGACGCACCGCCTCGGTCCGGCCGGCGGCGGGACGCGCGCCCGCCGGCCCGACGGCCTCGGTCCGCGCGGCGGCGGGACGTACCGCCTCGGTCCGCGCGGTGGCGGGACGTACCGCCTCGGTGCGCGCTGCAGTGGGCCGCACCGCCTCGGTCCGGCCGGCGGCGGGACGCGCGGCCTCGGTGCGAGCGGCGCCCTGCGCAGCCACCACGGGCTCCCGCTCCTGCCCACCGCGCCGGTCGCGGGCGGCGGGACGCACGGCCTCCGTGCGAGCGGCACCCTCCGCAGCCGGAACCGCCTCCCGCTCCGGCGCACCGCGCCGCTCGCGCGCCCCGGGAGACGACTCCTCCCGCCGCGGGCGCTGGCGGGCCGGGCGCACGGGCACCGGGACGATCTCCTCGACCGGAGCGGCCGCCGCCGGCGCCGGGGCAGGGCGTCGACGCTCGCGCAGGCGCTGGGCCGCGGCCGAGAGGAGGTAGCCGAAGCCGACGAGGCCCCAGAACGCGACGACCACGACCTGGATCACGGTCGGGGGGTCGCTGAGCATGGCCACCTGCACGCCCGCGACCGCGAGGCCGGCGAGCCCGAGCACGAAGGCGAACCGTGAGCGGGTGGTCAGCTGCCACCGCGAACGCTTCTCCGTCTGCACCGCCGGCCGATCTCCGCTCCGCGCCACGCACACCTCCCACACCGGACCCGAGGACCCGGACAGAACGGACTCACCCGGGGACGTTACGTGACCGACTCCCCCGTTCGGGACCGGCCACGCGTCATCCCCTCGGGTGACGCATCGGTGGCGGGGGCCGAAACGTAACGGTCAGGTCGCGGCCTGGCATCGGGCGCACCAGAACAGGTTCCGGCTCGCGTGCGTCCGTTTGCTGATCTCCGTGCTGCACACGCGGCACGCCTGGCCCGTCCGGCGGTAGACGTACACCTCGCGGCCACAGCTGCGTCGGTGCGGTTGGTCGTGCTCGTGATCACAGGACCGGTGCTCGTACCGGACGGTGTCGATCGCGCCGCGGCGGACGCCGTCGGCGAGCAGGTCGACGAGGTCCGCCCACACCGCCTCCCACCGCTCCCGGCCGAGCTTGCGCCCCGGCAGCAGCGGGTCGAGGCCGTGCCGGAAGAGCACCTCGGCGCGGTAGACGTTGCCGACCCCGGCGATCACCGACTGGTCCATGAGCAGCGTGGCCAGCGGCGCGCGGGAGCGCGAGATGCGCGCCCAGGCCGTCTCGGGGTCGGTGTCGCGGCGCAGCGGGTCGGCGCCGAGCCGCGAGCGCAGGCCGTCGACCTCGCCCTCGGTGAGCACCTCGCAGGCGATCGGCCCGCGCAGGTCCGCCCAGTGCGTCGGGCCGACCATGCGCATCCGCACCTGGCCGCGCGGCGGCGTCACGTCCCCGGTGTGCAGCGAGAACTTCCCGTACAGCCCGAGGTGGACGTGCACGACGAGGTCGTCGGCGTAGACGTGGAAGAGGTGCTTGCCGTGGGCGTCGGCGCGCTGCAGCACCTGCCCGTCGACCAGCTCGGCGTCCTGCGCGAACCGGCCCTGCGGGGACGTCACGGCCACCTCGTGCCCGACGAAGCGCCGGGTGTGGGTCCGCGCGAGGCGGCGGATCGTGTGGCCTTCGGGCACGGGCCCGCCTACCCCGTCCGGGAGGGGGTCACTCCTCGGGCAGGGCCGGGGGCACGCCGGTCTGCTCGTAGGCGCTCAGCATGTCGATGCGGCGCTGGTGGCGCCCGCCCTCGAACGAGGTCGCGAGGAAGGCGGTGACGATCTCGGTGGCCTGGTCCGCGGTGTGCATGCGGGCGCCGACGGCCACGACCTGGGCGTTGTTGTGCTTGCGCGCGAGCTGCGCGGTCTCGACGCTCCACGCCAGCGCGGCGCGGCAGCCCGGCACCTTGTTGGCCGCGATCTGCTCGCCGTTGCCGGAGCCGCCGATGACGATGCCGAGGCTGCCCTCGGTCGACACGGTGCGCAGGCCGGTCTGGACGCAGAACGGCGGGTAGTCGTCGTTGGGGTCGAGCTCGGAGGGCCCGACGTCGACGACGTCGTGGCCGGCCTTGGCCAGCTCGCGGAGCAGATGGGCCTTGAGCTCGAACCCGGCGTGGTCCGATCCGACGAAGACGCGCACACGGCGCAGTGTGTCAGGTGTGAAACCCGACGCGGCGAGGCCCACGATCGGGACCTGGGAAACATCCCCGTGACACGCCACCCCTACTTTGACGCCATGTCGCTGACGCCGGCCCGCGAGGTCGTCATGGGGGTGGAGGAGGAGTTCCACCTCGTCGACCTCGAGACGCGCTCCGCGGTGCCGCGGGTGCCCGAGCTGCTCGACGAGCTGCAGGCCCTCGACGGCGAGGCCTTCGCCGCGGAGCTCAAGCCCTCGATCATCGAGACGAACTCGCGCCCCACCGCGGACCTCGCCGACCTGCGCACCGACCTGGTGCGCCTGCGCGGGATGCTCGCCAACATCGCCGACTCGCGCGGCCTCGGCGTCGTCGGGGCCGGCAGCGTCCCGCTGATCGACGGGTCCGCCCAGGGCATCACACCGTCGCCGCGCTACGAGCGGATGCGCGACGAGTACCAGCTGCTCGCGTTCGAGCAGCAGATCTGCGGCACCCAGGTGCACGTCGACGTCCCCGACCGCGACGCGGCGATCGCCGTCATGCAGCACAGCGGGCCGTGGCTGCCGGTGCTGCTCGCGCTCTCGGCGAGCTCGCCGTTCTGGAAGAGCGAGGACACCGGGTACGCGAGCTCCCGCACGCTGGCCTGGCACCGCTGGCCGACCGCCGGTCCCCCGGCCCCGCTGGACGACGCCGCGGACTACGACGCGCTCATCGCCGACCTGCTCGCCTCCGGCACCATGTCCGACCCCGGCATGGTCTATTTCGACATGCGTCCCTCGGCGCACCAGAACACCGTCGAGGTCCGCATCTGCGACGCCGGCCCGAGCGTCGACGGCGTGGTGCTCATCGCCGGCCTGTCGCGGGCCCTCGTGCGCCACGGCGTGCGCGCGCACCTCGACGGCCGCCCGAAGCCCCGCTACCGCCCCGAGCTGCTGCGTGCCGCGAGCTGGCGGGCCGCGCGCTCGGGTCTCGAGGGCGACCTCGTCGACGTCCCGGGCCGCGAGCTCGTGCCGCCGTCGCGCGCGGTGCGCCTCATGCTCGAGCACCTCGCCGACGACCTCGACGAGGCCGGCGACCGCGCCGTCGTCGAGGAGCTGGCGCTCGAGGCGCTCGCCCGCGGCAGCTCCGCGGCCCGCCAGCGCCAGCGCGCCAACCGCAGCGGCGGGCTCGAGGCCGTCGTCGACATGCTCGTCGCCGAGACCCGCGGCGCCCCGGACTCCCCGGTCGACGCGCCGGTCTCCGACACCGTCGCCCCGATCATGCTGGCGGACTACCACTCGCCCGGCTCGACCGATGGTCGGGCTCCGCAGGGCTCCGTCTCCTACGACGAGGCCGTCGCCGCGGACGGCACCGTGCGCCCGGCGTACTCGTGGCTGGTCTCGACGCTCGAGCGGATCGGGCCGTCGGGCCTGCTCGTCCACGAGAAGAGCCGCGACGCCGAGCAGCGCGCCCGCGGCATGTTCTTCCCGCAGGGCGAGGACGCCGAGCGGCTGTTCCCCCTCGACCTGGTGCCCCGCCTCATCACCCCCGTCGAGTGGGCGACGCTGTCCGAGGGGCTGATCCAGCGCGCCCGCACCTGCGAGGCCCTGCTGCAGGACCTCCACGGCGAGCGCGCCTGCCTGCACGACGGCGTCCTGCCCGAGGCCGCGCTGCGCTGGCTCCCCGCGCCGCACGAGGCCGCCATGAACCTGCACCCCGGCGCCGTGCGCGCCCTGGTCAGCGGGCTCGACCTCGTCTGCGACGGGGAGGGCGAGTGGAAGGTGCTCGAGGACAACCTGCGCATCCCCTCGGGCATCGGCTTCGCGATGGCCGACCGCCGCGTGGTGCGCAGCGTGCTGCCGGAGCTGCAGGCCCCCGACGGCGTGCTCGACGCCGACGAGGGCCCGGGGATGCTGCGCGAGGCGCTGCTGGCGTGCGCCCCGCCGGCCGCGGGCCACGACCCGGTGCTCGCCGTGGTCACCGAGGGCGAGGTCGACTCGGCGTACTTCGAGCACCGCATGCTCGCCGAGGAGATGGGCGTGCCGTTGCTCACGCCCGGCGAGCTCCGGGCGGCCGCCGGGATGATCACCATCGCGGCGACCGGCCGCCCCGTCGACGTCCTCTACCGGCGCATCGACGAGGAGGTCCTCTTCACCGCCCCCGACGCGTCGGGCGTCCCGCTCGGCGGCCCCGTGCGGGAGGCCGTCCGCTCGGGCCGGCTGACGCTCGCCAACGCGCCGGGCAACGGGCTCGTCGACGACAAGGGCGTCTACCCCTTCATCTCCGCGCTCACCGAGTACTACCTGGGCGAGAAGGCGACCCTCGCGGCCGTCCCGACCTGGTCGTGCGCGGATCCCGGGCAGCGCGAGCACGTCCTGGCCCACCTCGATGAGCTCGTGCTCAAGCCCGTCGACGGCTTCGGCGGGCAGGGCATCGTCATCGGCCCCCACGCCGACGCCGCGGAGCTCGAGCAGGCCGCCGCCGCGGTGCGCGCCGACCCCGCGGGCTTCGTCGCCCAGGAGACGATCCGGATCTCCACGCACCCCACGTTCACGGGCACGGCGCTGGAGCCGCGCGTGGTCGACCTGCGGGCGTTCGTCGTCCTCGCCCCGACCCCGACCGTGCTGCCGACGCCGCTGACACGAGTCGCGCCCGCCGACTCCCTCGTGGTCAACTCCTCGCGCGGCGGGGGCTCGAAGGACACCTGGATCCTGCGCTGAGAGAGCGCGGATGACGACCGAGGAGGCCACACGTGTGCGGCATCGCCGGTGAGTTCCGCTTCGACGGCCGCGCGGCCGAGGTCGCGACGGTGCTCGACATGGCCCAGGTCCTCGAGCCCCGCGGGCCCGACGGCTGGGGCGTGGTCGGGCACGGTCCGCTGGCCCTCGCCCACCAGCGCCTGAAGATCATCGACCTGTCCGAGGCCGGCGCGCAGCCGATGGTCGACTCCGACCTGGGCCTGACCGCCGTCTTCAACGGGATCATCTACAACTACAAGGAGCTCCGCGAGGAGCTGCACGCCCAGGGCTACCGGTTCTTCTCCACCTCGGACACCGAGGTGCTGCTCAAGGCGTTCCACCGCTGGGGCAAGGCCTGCGTCGAGCGCTTCAAGGGCATGTTCGCGTTCGCGGTGTCCGACCGCCGCACCGGCGAGCTCGTCCTCGGCCGCGACCGCCTGGGGATCAAGCCGCTCTACGTCGCCCAGGTCCCCGGCGCGCTCCGCTTCGCGTCGTCGCTGCCCGCCCTGCTCGCCGGCGGCGGCCTCAACACCGACGTCGACCGCGTCGCCCTGCACCACTACATGAGCTTCCACTCGGTGGTCCCGGCGCCGCGGACGATCCTGCAGGGCGTCCGCAAGCTCCCGCCGGCGACGGTCCGAACGGTCTCCCCCGACGGCGGCACCGACGACTGGGTGTACTGGGAGCCGACGTTCACGCGCGACGGCGAGCGCTCGCAGGAGGAGTGGGCGGAGACCGCGCTGTCCTCGCTGCGCACGGCCGTCGAGCGCCGCATGGTCGCCGACGTGCCCGTCGGCGTGCTGCTCTCCGGCGGCATCGACTCGTCGATCGTCGTGGCCCTGCTCGCCGAGATGGGGCAGAAGGACCTCAAGACCTTCTCGATCGGCTTCGAGGCCGAGGCCGGCGAGACCGGCGACGAGTTCGACTACTCCGACCTCGTCGCGACGACCTACGGCACCGACCACGTCAGGTTCACGGTCCCCAAGCACGAGACCGACGACGCGCTCGAGGGCGCGGTCGCGGCGATGGCCGAGCCGATGGTCAGCCACGACGTCGTCGCCTTCTACCTGCTCTCGCGCGAGGTCTCCAAGTCGATCAAGGTCGTGCAGTCGGGCCAGGGCGCGGACGAGATCCTCGGCGGCTACGACTGGTACCCGCCGCTGGCCGGCGTGCCGCGCGACGGCGCGGTCGACGCCTACCAGAAGGCGTTCTTCGACCGCCCGCACAGCGAGGTCGCCCAGCTCCTCACGCCCGAGGCGCTGGTCGACGACGACGTCAGCCGCGCGTTCGTCGCCGAGCACTTCGGGCGGCCCGGGGCCGACTCGGCCGTCGACGCCGCCCTGCGCCTCGACACCACGATCATGCTCGTCGACGACCCCGTGAAGCGCGTCGACAACATGACCATGGCCTGGGGCCTCGAGGCGCGCGTGCCGTTCCTCGACCACGACTTCGTCGAGGCGATGGGCGCCTGCCCGCCCGAGCTCAAGCTCGCCGACGGCGGCAAGGGCGTGCTCAAGGCCGCCGCGCGCGGGGTGCTCCCCGACGAGATCATCGACCGGAAGAAGGGCTACTTCCCGGTCCCGGCGATCCGCCAGCTCTCGGGACCGGTGCTCGAGCGCGTGCGCGGGGCGCTCACCGACCCCGCCGCCACGTCGCGCGGGCTCTTCCGCGCCGACGCCGTCGCGACGATGCTCGACGACCCGAACTCCGGGCGCACCAACCTCGGCGCGAACGCGCTGTGGCAGGTCGCGCTGCTCGAGATGTGGCTGCAGGCCCACGGCATCACGTAGGTACGGTGCGGCGGTGGACGAGTGGATCAGCGCGACACGGTGCTGGTCGCCCAGCCCGTCCCCGGACGGGACGACGATCGCGTTCGTCTGGGACGGCGACGGCCGCCCGCAGGTCCGCATGCACCGCCGCGCCACCGGCGAGGAGTGGTCGCTCGACACGGGTGAGGACCTCGTCGCGACGGTGCGCTGGTCCCCCGACGGGGCGTGGCTCGCGGTGGAGACCGCGCCCGACGGCGGCGAGCGCACCCAGGTCGCGATCGTCCGCCCCGACGGCACGGACCTGCGCCCGGTCCGCGGGGTCGGTGACGGCGACCGCGGTGCGGTCACCCTCGACCGCTTCACGCACACCGGGTCGGTCCTCGCGATCACCGAGTCGGACACCGAGACCACCACGGCCTGGCTCGTCGACGCCGACACCGGGCAGCGCCAGCGCCTGGGCTCCGGGCACGCCCTGCAGATCCTCGACGTGAGCCGCGACCGGCGCCGCGTGCTGCTGCGACGCGGCCGCCGCGGGTCGCGTCACGTCGGCATCGTCGACCTCGACGGCACCGAGGGCTGGCACGAGATCGACGTGCAGCGCGGCCCCGGTGGTCCGCCCGGCGCCGTCGAGCACCCCGTCGCGATCACCTACGACTCCAGCGTCGTCGCCGGCCGTTTCACCCCGGACGGCACGAAGATGCTGCTGCTCACCGACGGCGGTCGCGAGCGCGCCGCGCTCGTGTCCATCGACGTCGCCACCGACGCGAGCCCGATGACCCCGGAGGTGCTCGCCGAGCGCACCGACGCCGACCTCGAGCGCTTCGCGCTCACCGAGGACGCCGCGCTCGCCGCGCTCGTGTGGAACGTCGAGGGGCGCAGCGAGGTCGACCTGCTCGACCTCGAGAGCGGCAAGTGCTCGTCGTACGCCCCGCCCGGCGACGTCGTCACCAGCGCGGTGTTCAGCCACGACGGCGACTCGCTGGTGATGGGCATCCAGTCGCCCGAGGTGCCCGCCGCCGTGTGGTGCCACGAGCTGTCGTCGGACACCACCGCGCTGATCTGCCCGCACGAGGAGCCGCGCTGGTCACCGGGGCAGCTCGTGCACCCGACGCTCGAGGTCGTCGACACCCCCGACGGCCTGCGCCTGCCCGGCTGGCTCTACCGCCCCCGCGGCAGTGCCGGGCCGCTGCCGACCGTCATCTACCTGCACGGCGGGCCGGAGGCGCAGGAGCGGCCGGTGTTCACGCCGCTCTACCAGCACCTCCTCGCCAGCGGCATCGCCGTGTACGCCGCCAACGTGCGCGGCTCGTCGGGCTTCGGGCGCTCGTTCGTCAACGCCGACAACGGCGCCGGGCGCTTCGCCGCGATCCGCGACGTGGCGTCGTGCGTGGAGCACCTCGTCGAGTGCGGCGTCGCCGACCCCGCGCGCGTGGCGGTCATGGGCCGGTCCTACGGCGGCTACCTGACCCTCGCCGCGCTCGTGAACCACCCCGAGCTGTTCGCCGTCGGCATCGACGTGTGCGGCATGGCCGACTTCGAGACGTTCTTCGCGCGCACCGAACCGTGGATCGCCGACGCCGCGGTCGGCGAGTACGGCCACCCCATCCACGACCGCAACCTCCTGCGCGAGCTCTCCCCCGTGCACCGCATGGAGCACCTGCGCGCGCCCCTGCTCGTCGTGCACGGCAAGTGGGACACCAACGTGCCGGTGCACGAGGCGGAGCTCGCCGTCCACGGCGCCAAGGCCGCCGGGGTGCCCGTGCGCTACCTGCTGTTCGACGACGAGGGCCACGAGATCCAGCGCACCGAGAACCGCGTGCGCTTCATCCACGAGTGCGTGGACTGGCTGCGCACCTACTTCGAGCTCGACTGACCCGACCTTCGCGAAACGACCCCTCCCCGGCGCCCGCCCCTGCCACGATCCGGGCGTGACCGCGCCGGGCGAGGGGTTCGAGGTCCGCCCCGAGGAGCTGCGCGCCGGCGCCGCCGCCCTGCGCGGTGACGCCGGCGAGCTGACCAGGGCGTACCGGGCAGCCTCGGCCGCCGTCGCCGCGGCCGGCGGCGCCTGCGGCACTGAGCCGCTGGCGTCGGCGGCGGCCCGCTTCGGGCAGGCGCTCGACGCGGCCGGCGGGGTCGCGTCGACGCGGGTGACCGACGCCGCCGTGTCCCTCGAGGCCTCGGCGACCGCCTACCTGGCCGACGATCAGGGCGTCGCGGGCGGGCTGGGCGGGCCGGGGGCGCCCGGAGGTCCGCCCGTCCTGCTGCCCGGACCGGGCGGGCGGTGATGCCCGGCCTGCCCGGCGACCCGGCCGCGGTCGAGGCCGCTGCCGACGCCCTCGAGCGCGCCGCGCAGGACGTCGCCGCCGCCGGCGAGGGGGTCGCCGGTCACGGCCGCACCGCGACCGCCGCCTGGTCCGGGACGGCGGCGATGCTCGCGGCGACGAACGTCGGGGCCGCCGCCGCGGGGATGCGGACCACCGCCGACGCGGCGCGGGCCGCCGCCGGGCCGCTGCGGGTGTTCGCGGCCGAGCTGCGCCGGGTGCAGCAGGACTGGCTCGAGGGCGAGCGCATGGCGACGCAGGGCGCGGCGCTGCTGGTCGGCGTCGGCTCGGGCGCGCCGGCCGACGCGGCCCGGGAGTCCGGACGCCTCGCGTACCAGGACGGCACCGCGATCATGCTGTCCGCCGAGGACCGCGCCCGGTCCGCGGCCGAGGACGCGGCCCGTGCCCTCGACGCGGCGGGCGCTGGCCTGGCCGGTCTCCTCCCGGCACCGGCCGCCCCGCCCGACGGCAATCTCTGGGACGGGCTGGTGAAGGCCGGCGGGGACGTGGTCGACGAGGTCACCGACACCGTCGGCGGGGTCGTCGACCACGTCAACGTCTTCGACGACGACTTCGGGGACACCTGGGCGAGGACCTGGGAGACCACCCGGGCCGCGGTGTCCGACCCGCTCGGCGCCGTCGGGAGCATGGCCCAGGGCACCGTCCAGCCGGTCGTGGACTCGTACCAGAGCGGCGGGCTGGACGAGGCCATCGGCCGCAGCCCCGGCGTCATCGCCGCGGCCCTGGGCGGCAAGGGCATCACGAAGCTCGGACGCCTCGGCGACCTGGCTCCCGATCGGAACCCGGGCGGCGACACCTCCGTCGCGCCCGGTGGCTGGCTGCAGCAGCACCAGGACGCTGGGGGCCACGTGCTCGACCCCGACAGGAGACACATCGGTGCGAAGAACGAGCAGCTCGTCGAGCGGCAGCGCAACGCTGATCGGCCGATCGCGGTGTCGACCTTCACCGATCTGGACGTCGCCGAGCGCAGCATCCACGCCAACCTGACGGCGAACAGAGCCGCGATCGAGCAGTGGCTTCAAACCAACCCGACGCGCCCCGAAGGGTTCAACCTCCCTCATCACGAGGTCATCGGACGTCACCTACCCAAGAACGCCTCCGGCGTCGATGCGGTGGTGCCGGCCACCGTCTCCCGCGTCATCATCCGCCCCGACACATCCATGCCCGACGGCTACCACATCGTCACGGCATACCTCGAACCGTGAGGACGAGATGGACATCGATCCCGAAGCCCTGGAGTGGCGCGAACTGCGCACGTTGTTCGGCGCCTACCTGCACCAGGATCTCCACGAGGAGCACGGATCACCCCAGCAGGCCGTCCAGGACTTCTGCCGCGAATCCACCCCGGCACAGCTGGAGGACGCGGCGGACCAGGTCCACCGACTCCTCGAGATCACGACCGACGACGCGAGCGCAGAGAAGGCGACGGATGCGTTCTACCTCGCGTACGCGCCGGAGCACGACGGGCTCACGATGCGCGGCTGGCTGACGGAGCTGGAACGCACGCTCCGCACGGGCGCGACCGCCAGGAGGGACGAGCCGACGTGACCGGCCCGATGTACCCCGATCACAGGAACCCTCACGGCATCCTCGAGAGATCGACACGGCGAGCACCTCCGAGGCACCATCCCCCGCGATGACCGTCCAGGTGAAGCGGGTCCGCGAGGCACGCGCCGACGGCGACGGCACCCGGGTGCTCGTCGACCGGCTCTGGCCGCGCGGCCTCGCGAAGACCGACGCCGACCACGACCAGTGGCTGCGCGACGTCGCGCCCAGTGGCGAGCTGCGGAAATGGTTCTCCCACGACCCCGCGAAGTACGACGAGTTCGCCCGCCGCTACCGCGCGGAGCTCGAGGTCGAGCCCGCCGTGTCGGCGCTGACGTCCCTGCGCGACACGGCGGGCCCGCTCACCCTCCTGACCGCGACCAAGGACGTGGACCACAGCCACGCCCGGGTGCTGGCGGAGGTGCTGTCTACAGCTGGATCGACTTGACCTCGAGGAACTCCTCGAGCCCGTAGCGGCCGAGCTCGCGGCCGGTGCCGGACTGCTTGTAGCCGCCGAACGGGGCGAGCGGGTTGAACGCGCCGCCGTTCACGTCGACCTGGCCCGTGCGCATGCGCTTCGCGACCTCGAGACCCCGCTCCTGCGACCCCGCGAACACCGCGCCCGCGAGCCCGTAGACGGTGGCGTTGGCGATCTCGACGGCCTCGTCCTCGTCGGCGTACGGCATCACCGACAGCACCGGTCCGAAGATCTCCTCCTGGGCGATCGTCATGTCCGGGCGCACGCCCGAGAAGATCGTCGGGCGCACGTACGCGCCGGTCTCGAGCCCGTCGGGACGCCCCGGCCCGCCCGCGGCGAGCTCGGCGCCCTCGGAGACGCCGGTGGCGACGTAGGCCTCGACCCGCTCGCGCTGGCGCTCCGAGGACATCGGCCCGATGCGGGTCGACTCGTCGGTGGGGTCGCCGACCGTGTACTTCGCCGCCTGCGCCACGGCCATCTCGACCACCTGGTCGTGCAGCGACTGGGGCACGAGCAGCCGGGTCCAGGCCGTACAGGTCTGGCCGCCGTTGATGAAGCAGTTGCCGAGGCCGAGCTTGACGGCCTGGGTGAGGTCGGCGTCGTCGAGCACGATGTTGGCCGACTTGCCCCCGAGCTCGAGCGCGACGCGCTTGACGGTGCCGGCGGCGACCTCCTGCACGCGGCGGCCCGCGGGCACCGACCCGGTGAACGACATCATGTCGACGCCGGGGTGCGCGGCGAGCGCCTCGCCGGCGTCGGGCCCGGTGCCGTGCACGACGTTGAAGACGCCGGCGGGCAGCCCGGCCTCGCGGGTGATCTCGGCGAGGATGCCGGCGGTCAGGGGCGCGACCTCGCTGGGCTTGAGCACGATCGTGCAGCCCGCGACCAGCGCCGGCGCGACCTTCGCGACGACCTGGTGCAGCGGGTAGTTCCACGGCGTCACCGCACCGACCACGCCCACCGGCTCGCGGACGACCAGCGAGTTGCCGATCTCCTCGGTCCACGGGAACGACTCCGCGAGCCCGGCGACGCCCTTCGAGGTCGCCATCGGCATGCCGACCTGGACCGAGTTGGCGAACTTCGTCGGCGAGCCCATCTCGGCGGTGATCGACGCCGCGATCTCGCCGCTGCGCGCCTTGATGCCCTCGCGGATCGCCAGCACCATCGCGACCCGGTCGGCCAGCGGGGTCGCCGCCCAGCCCTTGAAGGCGTGGCGCGCGGCCACGACGGCGTCGTCGATGTCCGAGGCGCTCCCGGCCGGCACCTCCGCGATCGTCTGCTCCGTCGCCGGGTTCACCACCGCGATCGACCCGGACCCCTCCTGCCAGGCGCCGTCGATCCAGTGCCTCGTGAGCGTGTCCGCCGCCGTCGTCGTCTCCATGACTCCACCCTGCCCGACGGGGCGACGTCCTCGCCCGAGTGACCTACCGTGTGAGCACGGACACACAGCGTGGAGGCCCCTCATGCTCATCGACGACATCCGGCGCACGCCCGCGAAGGTGCTCACCGAGGAGCAGCGTGAGTCGTACTGGGCGAACGGCTACCTGCTGCTCGAACGCCTGATCCCCGAGGAGTGGCTCGAGCGCCTGCGCGCCGCCACCGACGAGATGGTGGAGCGCAGCCGGTCGCTGAGCGCCTCCGACCGCGTCTTCGACCTCGAGCCCGACCACACCGCCGACGCCCCGCGGCTTCGGCGGGTCACCAGCCCCGTCGACCAGCACCCGGACTACTGGGCCTACGCCCGCGACTCGCTGCTCGCCGACGTCGCCGCGGACCTCGTCGGGCCCGACGTCGGCTTCCACCACTCGAAGCTGAACTTCAAGTGGGCCCGCGGCGGGGCCGAGGTGAAGTGGCACCAGGACATCCAGTACTGGCCGCACACCAACTACACGCCGCTGACGTTCGGCACGTATCTGTACGACTGCGGCACGGAACAGGGCCCGCTCGGCGTCCTGCCGGGCAGCCACGACGGCCCGCTCTACGACCTCTACGACGACGACGGCGCGTGGGCGGGTGCGCTCAGCCGGCGCGACGCGGCCGGGCTCGACACCGACCGCACCGTCTACCTGCCCGGCCCCGCGGGCTCGGTGACGATCCACAACTGCCGCACCGCGCACCACTCGGCGGCCAACGACTCGCCGATCGGGCGCCCGCTGCTGCTCAACGTCTACAAGGCGGCCGACGCTTTCCCGTACACCGCCAACCCGCTGCCCTCGAGCCACGCCGAGGAGGTCGTGCGCGGTGAGCGGGCGCGCTGGGCGCACCACGACCCGCGGCCGTGCCTGGTGCCGCCGGACTGGTCGGGCGGCTACACCAGCCTGTTCGCGCTCCAGCAGAACGAGGCGCCGGCGTCGATGTGACGCCAGCGCGACCCCGTCAGTCGAACTTGAGCTCGGTGTCGCGCGTGCGCTTGAGCTCGTAGAAGTACTCGTAGCCGGCGAGGAGCTTCGCGCCGTCGAAGATCTGTCCGGCCTGCTCGCCCTTGGGGATGCGGGTCATGACCGGGCCGAAGTACGCCGAGCCCTCGACGTGGATCACCGGGGTGCCGACGTCCATGCCCACGGGGTCCATGCCCTCGTGGTGGCTCTTCTTCAGGGCCTCGTCGTACTCGTCGCTGTGCGCGGCCTGCGCGAGCGAGGCGTCGAGGCCGACCTCGGCGAGCGCCTTGGAGATGACGTCGTCGAAGTCCTTGTTGCCGTTGTTGTGGATCTCGGTGCCCATCGCGGTGTACAGCGGGGCGAGGACGTCGTCGCCCTTCTGCTGCGCCGCGGCGATGGCGACCCGGACCGGCCCCCACGCCTTCTTCATCATCTCGGCGTACTCCTCGGGCAGGTCACGGCCCTCGTTGAGCACGGCGAGGCTCATCACGTGCCAGTGCGTCTCCACGTCGCGGACCTTCTCGACCTCGAGCATCCAGCGCGAGGTGATCCAGGCGAACGGGCACAGCGGGTCGAACCAGAAATCGACGCGGGTCTTGTCTGCCATGACGGTCGGGTTCCCTTCTCGGAGGTCCTCATCCGTGCCAACCCCGGCGATGGGCTGTGATGTTCCCGCTGAGCTCGTGGTCCGGCTCCGCTGCGCTCCGCGTCCTCGGTCGTAGGGTGGCGCCCGTGGCTGCCCCGAACCTGACCCGCGACGACGCCGCGACGCGCGCCGAGATGCTCGAGGTCGACTCCTACGACATCAACCTCGACCTCACCGACCCGGCGACCGGCGGACCCGGCGAGTCCACGTTCCGGTCCATCACCACCGTGCGCTTCCGCTGTGCGCAGCCGGGCGCGTCGAGCTGGATCGACATCGTCGCCGCCGGCGTGCGTTCCGCCGTGCTCAACGGGACGTCGCTCGACGTCTCCGACTACGACGAGGAGAAGGGGATCGCGCTCCCCGACCTCGCCGCCGACAACGAGCTGGTCGTCGACGCCGACTGCCGCTACATGAACACCGGCGAGGGCCTGCACCGCTTCGTCGACCCCGTCGACGGCGGGGTGTACCTCTACAGCCAGTTCGAGACGGCCGACGCGAAGCGGATGTTCGCCTGCTTCGACCAGCCCGACCTCAAGGCGACCATCGCCGCGACGGTCACGGCGCCGTCCGACTGGGAGGTCATCGCCAACGGCGCGGCCGCCGAGGCCGCCGAGGCGGGCGGGGTGACGCGGCACGTGTTCACCCCGACGCCGCGCATCTCGACCTACCTCGTCGCGCTGGTCGCCGGCCCGTACGCCAAGTGGACCGACACCTACAGCGACGAGCACGGCACGATCCCGCTCGGCATCTACTGCCGGTCGAGCCTCGCCGAGTTCATGGACGCCGAGCGGCTGTTCACCGAGACCAAGCAGGGTTTCGGCTTCTACCACCGCAACTTCGGGGTCCCCTACCCCTTCGACAAGTACGACCAGCTCTTCGTCCCCGAGTTCAACGCCGGCGCGATGGAGAACGTCGGCGCGGTGACGTTCCTCGAGGACTACGTCTTCCGCAGCCGAGTCACCCGCTACCTCTACGAGCGCCGCGCCGAGACCGTGCTGCACGAGATGGCGCACATGTGGTTCGGCGACCTCGTCACCATGCGCTGGTGGGACGACCTGTGGCTCAACGAGTCGTTCGCCACCTGGGCCAGCGTGGTCAGCCAGGCCGAGGCCACCGAGTACCGCAACGCGTGGACGACGTTCGCCAACGTCGAGAAGTCGTGGGCGTACCGGCAGGACCAGCTGCCCTCGACGCACCCGGTCGCCGCCGACATCCCCGACCTGGAGGCCGTCGAGGTCAACTTCGACGGCATCACGTACGCCAAGGGCGCCTCGGTGCTCAAGCAGCTCGTCGCGTACGTCGGGCAGGACGAGTTCCTGTCCGGGCTGCGGCTGTACTTCTCGCGCCACGCCTACGGCAACGCGACCTTCGACGACCTGCTCGGCGCGCTGACCGAGGCGTCGGGCCGCGACCTGTCGGGCTGGAGCGCGCAGTGGCTGCGTACGACGGGGCTGAACTCGCTGTCGCCGTCGTTCTCGGTCGGCGAGAACGGCAAGTACACGGCCTTCGAGGTCGTCCAGGGCGGCGCCCGGCCCGGTGCCGGCGAGCTGCGCACCCACCGGCTCGCGGTCGGGATCTACGGCGACGACGGCTCGGGCAAGCTGGTCCGCCAGCACCGCGTGGAGCTCGACGTCAGCGGCGAGCGCACCGAGGTGCCGGAGCTGGTCGGCGTCCCGGCCGGCGCGCTCGTGCTCGTCAACGACGACGACCTGACCTACTGCACGATGCGCCTCGACGAGCGCTCGCTGACCACGCTGATCGACCGCATCGGCGACATCGCCGAGCCCCTCCCGCGCACCCTGTGCTGGTCGGCGGCCTGGGAGATGACCCGCGAGGCCGAGCTGCGCGCCCGCGACTTCGTCGCGCTCGTCACCGGGGGCATCGCCGCCGAGTCCGAGGTCGGCGTCGTGCAGCGGCTCCTCCTGCAGGCGCAGACCGCGCTCGCGTCGTACGCCGAGCCCGCCTGGGCGGTCGCCGAGGGGTGGCCGACGTTCGTCGCGCGCCTGCTCGAGCTCGCCCACGCGGACCCGGGCTCGGACCACCAGCTCGCGATCGTCAACGCGCTCTCGGGGTCCGTACTCACCCCGGAGGCGATCGACGCCCTCGCCGGCTGGCGCTCCGGGAGCGCGCCGCTCGAGGGCCTCACCGTCGACACCGACCTGCGCTGGCGGCTCCTGCACGCGCTGGTCGCGCACGGCGCCGCGGGCGAGGCGGAGATCGACGAGGAGTACGCGCGCGACAACACCGCCACCGGCCGCCGCATGGCCGAGCGCGCCAGGGCGCTGATCCCCACCCCGGACGCGAAGGCCGAGGCCTGGCGGCGCGCGGTCGAGGACGACACGCTGCCGAACGCGATCAACGCGGCGATCATCATGGGCTTCTCGCACCCGGCCCAGCAGGCGCTGCTCACCGACTACGTGGAGAAGTACTTCGCGGTCGTCGACGAGGTGTGGGCGCGCCGCTCGTCGGAGCAGGCGCAGCCGATGGTGCAGGGCCTCTTCCCGTCCTGGGCCGTCGAGCCCGCGACGGTCGAGGCCGCCGACGCCTGGCTCGCGGGCGACCACCCGCCGGCACTGCGCCGGCTGGTCACCGAGGGCCGCGCCGGCGTCGTGCGCGCCCTCGCCGCCCGGGAGTTCGACCGGGGCTGAGGCACCCACCCCGGAGACGAACGAACGGCGCTCTCGCTGCTACGGAAGCAGCGAGAGCGCCGTTCGTTTCCCGAGCGGGTGGGCCGGACGGCCTAGTGCGCGTGGCCCGCCTGGTCGGCGAGCATCGTGAGGCCCTCGACCATGCCGCCGACGAGGTCGGACTCCTTGAACGACGCGACCATGCTCATCACCGCGAGCTTGGCGCCGCGGTCGTCGATGCGGCGGCTGGACTCGGCGCCGGTGACGATCTCGACGACGCGCTCGCCCGGGGACACGGCGACGACGACCGCCTCGGCGGCGCGGTCGCCGAGCGAGGCGTGCAGCTCCTCGGCGCGCTCCCGCGAGCGGGTGCCGAGCGCGCCGACCCACAGGGTGAACAGCAGCCCGGTCTCGCGGCACGCCAGCGTCAGCGCCTCGTCGAGCCGGGAGAGCTGGGACGCGGAGAACGGGGTGCGCGAGTCCTCGGCGAGCACGTCGGTCGCCTCGGAGATCCGCCCGGAGAGGGTGGCGACGCGCGCCTGGCCGTACACCGGGTCCTCGAGGACGCCGGGGCCGCGGGTCAGACGGGTGGTCTCGCCCGGCGCGTCCTGACGTGCCGGGACGACCTCACCATGTGCCACGAGCGCCTCCTCGGGCGGTGTGATCGGTGGCCGAGCCGGACGGCACGGCCTCGACGGTCGGCCCGGCGACGCCCGAGCCTCGGGGGTTGCCCATCCACCACAGCGGCTCGTGGTCCCAGGAGTCGCCGGAGCGGTAGCGCGCGCCGCGCGACGAGGGCCGGACGAGGGTCATGAGGGCGATGAGGCCGATACCCCCGAGCGAGGTCACGCCGTAGAGCAGGAAGGTGGTCAGCGGGCTCACGCGCAGCACCGTAGTGGATCGCGTCGACGACGTCCCGTCGTAGACCCCGTCCTCACACCTCGGGCGGACGGCGATCCCGCCACGGCCGCGCCGCCTCGAGCTCGGCGCCCAGTCCGAGCAGCACCGACTCCTCCCCCCGGCGCCCGCGCAGGGCGACGCCGATCGGCAGCCCGTCGGCCCACCCCAGCGGCAGCGAGATCGCCGGCTCGCCGGTCATGTTCGCGATCGCGTTCCACGGTGTGAATGCGACCTGGCGGGCGAAGTCGTCGGCGGGGTCGCCGGTCTCGGTGAACCACCCGACCGGCCGCGGGGGCAGCGCGACGGTCGGGGTGAGGACGGCGTCGTAGCCCGCGCGCTCGGCGACGAGCGCCCGCGTGACGACCTGGACCGTGTGCAGCGCCGCCATCGCCGCCATCCCGCCGGACTCGCGCCCGCGGGCGCGCAGCCAGCGGGTCAGCGGCTGCAGGCGCGGCTCGTCGGCGGGGTCGACGGGGTCGGCGAGCGAGAGCACCTTCCACAGCGTCAGGAACGCCGCGACGCCCTCGTCGGGCAGGCGGATCGCGACGGGCTCGACGTCGTGGCCGAGCTCGGCGAGCAGCGCCCCGGCGTCCTCCGCGGCCCCCCGGCAGGAGGGGTCGACCGCAACCCCGTCCAGCGGGGACTCCACGGCCAGCGCGATCCGGCGGCGCGGGGACGCCCGCTCGAGCGCGCCGAGGTAGCCGCCGCCGGGCGGCGGCGCCGGCACGAACGGCTCCCCGGGCGCGGGCACGGCCATCGCGTCGAGCAGGGCGGCGGCGTCCGCGACCGTGCGGGCGAGCGGGCCGTGCACCGAGAGCCCGGCCGGGTCGCCGCCGGCCGGACCGGCGGGCACGCGCCCGCGCGTCGTCTTCAGCCCGACGAGCCCGCAGGCCGAGGCGGGGATGCGGATCGAGCCGCCGCCGTCGGTGCCGTGTGCGACGGGCAGGATGCCGGCGGCCACCGCGGCCGCGGCCCCGCCGGAGGACCCGCCGGCCGAGCGGGTCCGGTCCCACGGCGTCACGGCCGGCGGCGCCCCGGCCGGCTCGGTGTAGCAGGGCAGGCCGAACTCGGGGACCGCGGTCTTGCCGATGCTGATCGTCCCGGCGCGGCGCAGCAGGCCGACGACGTCGTCGTCGCATTCGGGCACCCAGCCGTCGTAGATCACCGAGCCGCGGCGGGTCGGGACGCCGGCGGTCGCGGTCAAGTCCTTGACCGCCGTCGGGACCCCGCCGAGCGGACCAGCCCCCTCGAGCCCGGAGCGATCGAGCGCGCGGGCCGCGTCGCGGGCGCGGTCGGGCGTGAGCACGGTGAACGCCCCCAGCGCGGGGCCCAGACGCTCGGCGCGCGCGAGGGCGGCGTCGACGACGTCGAGGGCCGTGACGTCACCGCGCCGCACCGCGGCGGCCGTCTCGAGGGCGCTCAGCTCGTGGAGATCGCTCACGGTTGCCCCATGCTGCCGCATCACGGGACGCGTTGCGTGTCAGGCCGCGCTCTCCCCCAGGTACGGCAGCCAGAGCGGATCGGCGTCGACGAGCCCGGCGAGCAGGCGCCAGTGCCGCCCGCGGGGTGCCGTCGGCATGGTGCGCAGCGGCCAGCCGAGCTCGGCGAGCAGCTTGTCGGCCTTCTTGTGGTTGCACCGCGCGCAGCAGGCGACGCAGTTCTCCCACGTGTGGGTGCCGCCGCGGCTGCGCGGGACGACGTGGTCGATCGTCTCGGCCCGCCCGCCGCAGTACGCGCACCGGAACCGGTCGCGGTGCATGAGTGCGGCCCGGGTCAGCGGCACCCGCGCTCGGTACGGCACGCGGACGTAGGTGCTGAGCCGGATGACGGACGGGACCTCGACCGAGCCGGTGGCCGAGTGCAGGACGAGCCCGGCGGCGTCGCCGTGGACCACCTCGGCCTTGCCGCAGACCAGCAGCACGATCGCGCGCCGGAGCGGCAGCGCCGTGAGGGGCTCGAAGGTGGCGTTGAGGAGCAGGACCCGGCGGCGGCCCCACGGCGGCGACGCCAGCGGCGGGGCGGGGGGATCGACCGGGGAGTCGAAAGCATCCGGGGGGAGAGGGGGAGCGACGGTGAGTTCGGGGACGGGATCGGGAGGGTCGAACGCGCCGCGTGGCGCGGTGGTGGGCGGGACCTCGCTGACCAGCGGAGTCACGCTGCCGGGTTGTCGTTCGTGCACACGACCACCTCCCGCCGAGTTGGACCTAGTCGACCACACAACGGGCCCGATCGCACCTGTGTTCTCACCGAACGCATCGGCGCGTCACCCGCCCGTCACCGACGCGACGGCGGGGCGGGAGCGTGCTCTACCGTCGGGCGACGTGACCGTGCCGTTGCCGACGCCCCCTCCGGGCAGCCCCCCGGCCACCCCGACGCCGACCCCCGACTTCGCGTCGCCCCTGTCGTCCCCGCTGACGTCGCAGCCGCCGGCGTGCGCGGCCGACGCGGGGTCGCTGTGCCAGCGGGTGTACGAGCTGACCCAGACCGACTGGCTCTCCCGCTCGGCCGACCAGCTGATCACGCACCTCGTCGTCGTGCTGCTGATCATCGTCGTCGCGGTGGTGCTGCGCTTCGCCGTGCACCGCGCGATCGGGCGGCTGACCAACGGCGCGCGCGAGGGCCGGGTCCCGGCCCTGCTGCGGCCGCTGCGCGACCGCGCGGTCCGCACGCTGCGTGACGCCGCCCCGCTCATGGTCGAGCGGCGGACGCAGCGCGCGCAGGCGATCGGCTCGGTGCTGCGGTCGTTCTCGACGATCCTGATCTACGGGGTCGCGTTCGTGCTGATCCTGGGCGAGTTCGGGGTCAACCTCGCCCCGATCATCGCCTCGGCGGGCATCGTCGGCGTCGCGATCGGGTTCGGCGCGCAGAACCTCGTCCGCGACTTCCTGTCCGGCATCTTCATGATGCTCGAGGACCAGTACGGCGTCGGCGACATCGTCGACCTCGGCGAGGCCACCGGCACCGTCGAGGCGGTCGGCCTGCGCGTGACGACACTGCGCGACATCGCCGGGACCGTCTGGTACGTCCGCAACGGCGAGGTGCTGCGCGTCGGCAACTCCAGCCAGGGCTTCTCCGTCGCCGTCGTCGACATCCCCGTCGGCCACAGCGCCGACGTCGACGACGCCCTCGAGATCGCCGAACGCGCCGCGAACGCCGAGTGCGCCGAGCCCAAGATCGCGAGCAAGGTGATCGCGCCGCCGGAGATGCTCGGCGTCCAGTCGGTGACCGCCGAGGGCGTGCTCATGCGCCTGACCATCAGGACGCGCCCCGGCGAGCAGTGGGCGGTGCAGCGCGCCGTCGCCGCCGAGGTCAAGACGCAGCTCGACGCGGCGGGCGTCCCGGCGCCCTTCCCGTTCACGGGGCGTTCAGGCGTCGCCGGCCCGGGCACTCCCGCGGTCTGATGCGACCCGCCACCCCGGGATCTGGGACGGTGGTGGGGTGAGCGCACCACAGGCCGGTCGACCCGACACGTTCTACGAGGCCGTGGGCGGGCACGAGACGTTCGTGGCGATCGTGCACCGCTTCTACGAGCAGGTCGCCGACGACCCGGTCCTGCGTCCCCTCTACCCCGAGGAGGACCTGGGCCCGGCCGAGCAGCGGCTGCTGATGTTCCTCGAGCAGTACTGGGGCGGCCCGCAGACCTACTCCCACCACCGCGGACACCCCCGCCTGCGCATGCGGCACGGGCCGTTCCCCATCGGGCCGCTCGAGCGCGACGCGTGGCTGCGCTGCATGCGCGTCGCCGTCGACGAGGCCGCCCTGCCCGAGGAACGGCGCCGGCAGATGTGGGAGTACTTCGAGATGGCCGCGACGAGCATGATGAACAAGGCGTGGTGACGGTGCCCGACAACCCTCTGCAGAACGTCTCCTTCCCCTCGAACGGGCGCACCGCCCACGGCTACCTGGCGCTGCCGGAGTCGGGCGCGGGTCCCGGTGTGATCGTGATCCAGGAGTGGTGGGGGCTGACCTCCCACATCGCCGACATCGCGCACCGCCTCGCGGCCGAGGGGTTCGTCGCCCTCGCCCCCGACCTGTACGGCGGCACCACGACGCACGACGCCGACGAGGCCGGACGGCTCATGCAGGAGCTGCCCGTCGACCGGGCGGCCACCGACCTCGCCGGTGCCGTCGACTTCCTGCTGGGCCACGAGGCCGTCACGGGCGACAAGGTCGGCGCCGTCGGGTTCTGCATGGGCGGCGGGTTCGTGCTCGTCCTCGCGGCGCAGCAGGGCGACAAGATCGGTGCCGCCGTGCCGTTCTACGGCGTGCTCGGCGAGGACTACCCGAGCTTCGCGAACCTGTCCGCGCCCCTGCTCGGCCACTTCGGCGAGGAGGACGAGATGGCCCCGCCGGACGCCGTCGAGGAGCTCGCCGAGCGCATCGAGGCCGAGTCCGGCGTGACCCCGGACTTCCGCATCTACCCGTCCGGGCACGCGTTCTTCAACGAGGAGAACCACCTGGGCACCTACGACCCCGAGCAGGCCCTCAAGGCCTGGAGCGCGACCCGGGACTTCCTGCGGGCGAATCTGCGCTGACCCGCGCTCACACCAGCACGGTGAGGGCCGGGCGGCGGTGGCGCACGATCGCCGCGTGCCCCGCGTCCAGGCGCATCCACGCCCCGTCGCCCGACAGTGCCACGGTCACCGGCGCGCCGTCCTCCGGCCACCCCATCCCCGCCACCGCGACCACGCAGCGAGCGGGCACGCGCGCCCCGCCGGCCTCCCAGACCGTCGCGTCGAGCCCCGACGCGTCGGCCCGCGCCACGATCGCCTCCACCTCGCCCGCCGGGATCGCGCCGACGACGTCCCAGGCCGGCGCGCCGGGGAGGTCGCCGCGCCAGCGGTCGTCGACCGGGCGGCCCGGGTCCAGCTCGGGGGCGTCGACGACCGACAGCGCCGCGAGCAGGTCCGACGCCATCACCGTGACGTCCGCGGGGTCGACACGTCCCGGCGCCGTGGTGGTGACGAGCACGGCGAAGGGTGTGCCGGCCCAGAGCGCCACGGTGTCGTCGGCGCTCCGGAGCCGCACCACCGCCGCCGGGTCGAGCCGCACCACCCGCCCGACGACGTCGGCGAGCGCCGCCCGGTCGCCGGCGTCCGGGACCGCGAGCGTCACTGCGCGTACTCGACCAGGAAGGCCCGCTCCTCCGCGGTGAGCCGGCGGGGCCGCTCGGTCGCGAGGTCGTACGGCACGAGCTGGGTGGTCGCCGTCGCCGCGGGCTTCGCGTCGTCGAACCCGCCGTCCCCGTTGCCGGAGGGCAGCAGGAGCCGGTACGCGACGAGGAACGACGCGGCCTTCACGTCCTGCGCGGTCATCTCCACCCGCACCCCGGCGGGCGTCCACGGGATCGGCCGGCGGTAGCGCACCTGCAGGGTGGCCACGAGCAGGCCGGCCTCGAAGGCGGCGACGCCCGCCCGGGTCGCGGCGTCGAAGAGCAGGCCGGTCCGGGCGTCCTCGAGCAGCGTCACCACGCGGGCGTGGTTGACGTGCCCGTAGGCGTCCTGGTCGGACCAGCGCACCGCGACGTCGTTGACGTAGGGCGCCACGCGCGTTCCTCCGGGGTGTGTGAGCGGTCAGCGGACCATGCTGCGGATCTGGCGGGCGGCGACCGAGACGGTCGCGAGGTCCGCGCGACCCACCTCGGCGATCTCGGCGAGCGCCGTGCGCGCGCGCATCAGCCGCGACGCGTTCGCCTGCTCCCAGTGCTCGATCTTCTCGTCCGCCGTCTCGTCGAACCCGGTGTCCGCGAGCACGTCGAGGGTGATCGCGCGCAGCGCCGAGTACAGCTCGTCGCGCAGCGAGAGCCGTGCGAGCGCGTGCCAGCGGTCGGCGCGCTCGAGCCCGGCGACCGCCGTCAGGAGCGCGTCGAAGCCGAGGTGCTCGGAGAGCGCGTAGTACAGCTCGGCCACGGAGAGCATCTCGTCGTCGGTGACCTCGCCGTCGTCCGCGCGCAGCCCGCCCCGCTCGCGCTCGGCGAACTCGGCGATCTCCACGACGTCGAGCAGACCGAACGCGTAGAGCCCGCCGACGGCGCGGCGGGCCAGGTCGACCGGCGCACCCCCGTCCACGAACGTCTGGGTGCGCTCGGCGAGACCTTCGGCCTCTTCGCCCCGCAGCAGCTCGGGCACCCGCGGCGCCAGCTGGGTCACCCACGGCGAGAACCGCGTGACCTCCGCGCCGACCGCCAGGGGCTGCGGGCGGTGGGTGAGGAACCAGCGCGCGACGCGGTCGAGCTGGCGGCGGAGCGCGAGGGTGAGCCGGTCGGCGACGAGGGTCGACAGCGTCCGCTCCCCCGCCGCGATGTCGTCGGCGAGCACGTCGAGCCCGAACACCGTGGTGGCGACGTGGTAGGCGCGCACCGCGTCGCCCGGCGTCGCCGCGACCTCCTGCGCGAGGCGGTGGACGTAGGTCAGCCCGCCCCCGTCGACCACCGTGTTCGCCAGCATCGTCGTGACGATCTGCCGGCGCAGCGGGTGCGCCGACACCGCCTCCGGGTAGCGCTCGGCGAACACCGCCGGGAAGTAGGACGGCAGGCGCCGGGCGAAGACCTCGAGGTCGGGCACCTCGGACGCCGCGAGCGCGTCGGTGAGGTCGAGCTTGACGTGCGCCATCAGCGTCGAGAGCTCCGGGCTCGACAGACCCTCCCCCGCGGCGACGCGGGCGGCGAACTCCTCGGCGGTGGGCAGGACGTCGAGCTCGCGGTCCAGCCGCCCCCGCTCCTCGAGGTCCTCGACCAGCGACTCCTGCACGTGTGCCATCGGCGCCGCGTGGTACCGCGACACGCCCAGCACCTCGTTCTGGCTGACGTTGTCGGCGAGCACGAGGTCCGCGACCTCGTCGGTGGTCGCGGCGATCTGCTCGTCGCGGTCGGCGGGCGCCAGCTCGCCGCGCTCGACCAGCGAGTCGAGCAGGATCTTGATGTTGACCTCGTGGTCGGAGCAGTCGACGCCCGCGCTGTTGTCGATGGCGTCGGTGTTGACCTTCCCGCCGCGGCGCGCGTACTCGATGCGGCCGCGCTGGGTCAGCCCGAGGTTGCCGCCCTCGCCCACCACCGCGACACGCAGCTCGTCGCCGTCCACCCGCACGGCGTCGTTGCTCTTGTCGCCGACGTCGGCGTGGGTCTCGCTCGACGCCTTGACGTAGGTGCCGATGCCGCCGTTCCACAGCAGGTCCGCCGGCGCCCGCAGGATGGCGCGCACCAGCGACGGCGGGTCGAGCTCGCCCGCGTCGATGCCGAGCACCTCGGCGGCGCGCGGCGACACCGGGATCGCCTTCATCGTGCGCGGGTACACCCCGCCGCCGTCGCTGATGAGCGAGGAGTCGTAGTCGGCCCACGACGACCGCGGCAGCTCGAAGAGGCGGCTGCGCTCGGCGAACGAGACCGCCGGGTCCGGGTCGGGGTCGAGGAAGACGTGCCGGTGGTCGAACGCGGCGACGATCCGGAGGTGCTCGGAGAGCAGCATCCCGTTGCCGAAGACGTCGCCGGACATGTCGCCGACGCCGACGACGGTGATCTCGTCGCTCGCGACGTCGCGCCCGAGCTCGCGGAAGTGGCGGCGCACGCTCTCCCAGGCGCCGCGGGCGGTGATGCCCATGGCCTTGTGGTCGTAGCCCACCGAGCCGCCGGACGCGAACGCGTCGCCCAGCCAGAAGCCGTACTCGCCGGCCACGCCGTTGGCGATGTCGGAGAACGTCGCGGTGCCCTTGTCGGCCGCGACGACCAGATAGGGGTCGTCGCCGTCGTAGCGCACGACGTCGGACGGGGTGCGGATCGCCGACTGCGCGGCGTGCCCGGCCCGGTTGTCCACGAGGTCCAGGAGGCCGGAGATGAACATGCGGTAGCACGTAACGCCCTCGGCACGTGTGGCGTCGCGGTCGGCGGCGGCGTCACCGGTCGTGGCGGGCGGGCGCTTCACCACGAACCCGCCCTTGGCGCCCACCGGGACGATCACCGCGTTCTTCACGGCCTGCGCCTTGACCAGCCCGAGGATCTCCGTGCGGTAGTCCTGCAGTCGGTCCGACCAGCGCAGACCGCCGCGGGCGATGTCGCCGAACCGCAGGTGGACGCCCTCGACGCGCGCCGAGTACACGAACGTCTCGATCGCCGGCGCCGGCTCGGGCACGCCGGGCACCTGCGCCGGGTCGAGCTTCAGCGCGAGGAACGGGCGGCGGGGCGTGCGGAAGTAGTTGGTGCGCAGCACCGCGCGCACCACCCCGAGCAGCGAGCGCAGGATGCGGTCCGCGTCGAGGCTCGTGACCTCGGCGATCGCCGCCGTGACGCGGCCGTCGACCTCGGCGACGCGGCGCTCGCGCTCGTCGTCGTCCAGCGCGGGGTCGAAGCGGGCCTCGAACAGCTCGACGAGGCCCACCGCGACGTCGCGGTGCGCACCGACGACGTCGGTGATGTAGCTCTGCCCGTAGGCGTTGCCGATCTGGCGCAGGTAGCGCGAGAACGCCCGCAGCACCGCCGCCTGGCGCCACGTCAGGCCCGCCCGCACGACGAGCGCGTTGAACCCGTCGGCGCCGGCCAGCTCGCTCCACACGGCGTCGAACGCCTCGGCGAACCGCTCGGTGAGGTCGTGCTCGGTGCCCGGCGGCACCGTGTCCGCGTCGCCGAGGCGAAGACCGAAGTCGTTGATCCAGCACGTGACGCCGTCGCTGCGCGTCACCTCGTAGGGTCGCTCGTCGACGACCACCACGCCCAGCGACTGCAGCGCCGGCAGCACCGACGACAGCGTCGCCCGGCGCCCCGCGAGGTAGAGCTTCAGGCGCCGGTCCCCCGCGTCGGGGTTGGTCGGCCGGTAGAGGCGCACCGCGGTGTCGCCGCCGTCGGTGCTCTGCGGGGACAGGCCCTCGAGGACCCGCAGGTCCAGCAGCCCGCGCTCCGGCCCGAAGTCCTCCTTGTAGGCCTCGGCGAACGGCTCCCCGATGGCCGCGATGACCGCCCGTTCCTCGCCGCTGGCCGCCTCGCGCAGGCGGTCCGACCAGGTCCGCGCGGCCTCCGCGAGGTCGTTCGTGAGCGTCTCGAGGTCGGGGGTCACCGGGTCCTCGCGCCCCGTGTGCACGGTGACGTGCAGCAGCGCGAGCTGGTCCTCGGTGACGCGCGCCGTGTGCTCGAGATCGGTGCCGCGCAGTTCCTGCATGAGGACGTCCTGCATCCGCAGGCGCGCCGCGGTGGTGTAGCGGTCCCGCGGCAGGTAGATCATGCAGGAGAAGTAGCGGCCGAACGGGTCGCGGCGCAGGAACAGCCGGACCCGCCGGCGCTCGGCGAGGTCGAGCACGCCGGTCGCGGTGGCCTCCAGCGACGCGCGGTCGGTGCACAGGAGCTCCGCGCGCGGGTAGGTCTGCAGCACCTCGAGCAGACGCTGCCCCGACCACGAGTCGACGGGCAGCCCCGCCTCGACGACGACCTCCTGCACCCGGCGCGACACCACGGGGATGCCGAGCACGTCGGCGTGGCGCGCGGCGACGGTCAGGATGCCGAGGAACCGGTGCTCCCCGACGAGGCGGCCGTCCTCGTCGAAGATGCTCACCCCGACGTAGAGCGGGTGCTCCGGGCGGTGCACGGTCGACCGGGCGCTGGCGCGGGTGAGCACGAGCAGCCGCCGGGACGCCGAGTCGCCGCCGGTGCCCGCGGGGCTGACGCTGTCCGGGCTCGCGGTGAGGGTGCGGGCGACGAGGCTGTCGCGGCGCAGCACGCCCAGCCCGGTGGCGAGCACCCCGCGCAGCGCCGGCCCCTCCGGGGTGTCGACGACCTCCTGCCGCCGGTACCCGAGCATGATCAGGTTGCCCTGCGCGAACCACCGCAGCAGCGCGACGGTGTCGGCGGTCTCGGCCGTGTCGTCCGGTCCGACCGCGCCGTCCAGCTCGTCGGCGAGCGCGCGGGCGGTCGAGTTCATCCGGTCGCCGTCCTCGACGACCTCGCGCACGTCGGTGAGCACGCTCGACAGCCGCGCGTGCAGGTCGGCGGCGAGGTCGCGCGCCGGGTCGGATCCGGGCAGGTCGCCGAGCTCGATGTTCATCCACGACTCGGCCACGGTGCCCGGCGGCGGCGCCGCGGGGTCGGCGAGCGGGAGGATGTCGAGCAGCTCGCCCCGCACGTCGCGGCGCACGACCACCACCGGGTGCACGACGCGGTGCACGCTCGCCCCGGTGCGGTCGAGCTCGGCGAGCACCGAGTCGATGAGGAACGGCATGTCGTCGGTGACGACGAGCACCGAGATCCGGCCCGCCGAGCCCGGGGTGTCGAGCACCGCCGTGACCGGTTTCCCCGGCACTCGCAGCCGCGCGAGGCTGCGGTGCGCGCGGACCGTGGCGAGCGCGTCCGCCGGGTCCGCGACGAGCTCGCCGTCGGGCACGCGGTCGAAGTAGGCCACCGCGAGCTCGCCCAGCGCCGAGTCCGGCGGGCGCTGCTCCGCGGCCACGGTGCGCAGGACTCCGCGGTCGGCGGGCCAGTCGCCGGCCTCCACGGGCGTCGTGAGCGGCTCCGTCCCCGTGGTCATGCCGCGCCTCCGCGCGTGAGGGGCCGTCGAGCCGGCACCGGCGCGGCCTGGGGATCGTCGCCGTTCCTCCGGGCGTCCACGCCCGCCACCCTAACGATCCGCCCGCGGGCCGCCGCCGTCCGGACGTCCGGGTCGAGGTGTCTGCCCGGTCGCTCGATTCAGACGGTCACCGGCGCGCCCGGTGCTCGTCCGGGGCCGGTGTGCCGGGGCCTGCGGAGTGGTAGGCGTCCATCGCGTCGGCGAGCAGGTCCGCCAGCCGGGGCCCGGAGTCGTCGGCCTTGCGCGCCGAGGGCACCCCGTTGCGGGTGCCGCCGCCCCGTGTCGGCGGGCGCGCCCGCCCGTCCCCGTTCGTGCCGGGGGTGCGCCCGTTGAGCTGGGACGTCGGCGGCGCAGGGGCCGGCGGTGCGGCGTCCTGGTACTCGCTCAGCAGGTCGACGAGCGTCAGCGCCAGCTCGCGCCGGTACTCGTCGTCGACGCCGGCGGTCGCGGCCGCCTGGGCGTCACTCACCGCCTCGCCCCACCGCGCCGCGATGGTCACGGGCTCGTCGTCCCGGCCGGCACGGCCGTCGACACCCCCGCCCGCGAGGTACCGGCCAGCGGCGAGGTGGCCGTTCTCCGCCGTTCCTGGGTGGGCGTCGCGTCCCCGCCCCTCGCGGTCCGCGGACCACGTGTCAGCGCCCCGCATGACCTGACCGCCGCCCACGACCCCGTGGCCGTTGCCGGACCGGGAGCGGTCGCCGACGGCGTCCTCGGCGTCCCCGAGGGCACTCGCGGGCGGACGGCCGCCGGTCTCCGCGCCCGTTCCCCTGAAGACGCCCAGCCCCGCGTCGCGAGCCCGCTCACCGGCCGCGGCACGGCCCGCCTGCGGGTCCCGTCGGTGGCGGTGCGGCTCGACCCGGTCGTCGAGCGCGCTGTCGGACCGACGCTCGGAGGGCCGCGGGTTGTCGGTGTCCCGGCGCTCGCGTGGCACGGGCTCCCCGCCGTCGGCTCCGGTGGTCGGCTCGGCGCGGCGTGGCAGCAGGTCGTTCGTCTCCCACCGGGCACGCGCCCGCGCGAGCCGCCGGCTGCGGGCCTCCTCGGCCGTGTCTCCTCCGCTGTCGTCCGGCAACCGACCGAGCAACGGGTCCGGCGCCGACTTCTCGCTCTCGCTCGAGGTCGAGGTCTGGGGCGCGGCCGAGGCCGCTGCTGCGGCGAGGACCGCGTCGAGTCCTCCTTCGCGGGCGGCGGCGAGCGCGGCGGCGAGGGCCTCGCCAGGATCGTCGTCGTCGCGGTAGCGGGCCCGCCGACGACGGGGCGCCGGCTCCGGGGCGCTCCCCTCGCCGGTCCCGGGTGTCGACGTCGGCGGTTCCCCGGCGCCGGCCTCGGTGGACCCGGCCCACCCGAGGTCCTCGACGGGACCGGGCGTCGCGCCCAGGAGCACCCCACCCGGCGCGTCGTCGGTCGACTCCCCTCCGCGGTCGTCCCCCCGCTCCCCGCTCGGAGCCCCGAACGCGGCGAGGGACGCACGGAGGTCGGCCAGCGGGTCGGGGTCGGGGTCGGACTCGGGCGCGGAGTCGGGTTCGGCGTGGGAATCGGTGTCGGGTTCGGCGTCGCCGGCGGCGTCGGGCCGACCCGGCGCGACGTCGCCGGCCGCCGGAGCTGCCTCAGTGCGCGCAAGGGCCACGGCGAGGGCGATCCGCGCCCGCGTGGTCTCCTCGCGCGCCGCGGTGGCGTGCGCGTGGGCGCGGCGCAGCTCGTCGAGCGCGTGGCGGCTCTCGCCGCGCTGGGCGGCGACGTCCGCGAGCACCTCGATCGCCTCCGCGGCCTGGGCCTCGTGGCCGCGCGCGATCAGATCGGCCTCCGCCTCCCGGGCGAGCCGGGCGGCGGTGTCGACGTCCCCGGCCGGCAGCGAGACGAGTCGCGCGAGCACGCACCGCACCCGTCCCACCGCGAGTGCCGTCGTCGCCTGCGGGGCCGCCGCGAGCGACGACTCGCCGACCGCCCGGGCCTCGTCGGGACGGCCGAGCTCGGCGAGCAGCTCGACCTGGTCGGCGACGAGCATGGCGCTCTCCCGGCTCCCGTCGGGTCCGGACTCGCCGATCGACGCGTTCCGGAGGACCGCCAGGGCGTCCGTCGCGTCGCCCGCCACGCGCCGGGCCCGCGCCCGGGACCGTTGCACGGCGACGCGCCGGACGTCGTCGGTCGCGGTCCCGACGAGGTCCTCGACCTGACGGGCGGCGGCGTCCACGCCGGGAACGTCCCCCCGCGCGGCGCGCGCGGCCGCCCACGCCACGAGGGCGTCCCCGCGCACCGCGACGGGCAGGACCTGTCCGCCCGCGAGCGGCTCGAGCAGCGCCTCCGCCGCGTCGACCTCCGCGCAGCGCACCGCCGCGAGGGCGAGTTCGCAGCGCAGCACCGCCGCGTCGGTCGCACGGGCGTCCCGCTCCGCGTCGCGCAGTTGCGGCACGGCGCGCAGGATCAGCGCGGCCGCCCGGTCCGACTGCCCGAGGGCGAGCACGGCCGAGCGCTCGGCCGCGTGCCGCGCCCCGGCGTCGTCGCCCGCCGAGCGTGCGACGTGCTCGGCCAGCGCGACGCTCAGCGCGGGGTCCGTCCACCGCAGACCCTCGGCGACCTCGAGGATCGCGCTCGCGCTGAGCCCGTGG
The DNA here is from genome assembly GCF_037400335.1 of Actinomycetospora flava. NCBI lineage: Bacteria > Bacillati > Actinomycetota > Actinomycetes > Pseudonocardiales > Pseudonocardiaceae > Actinomycetospora > Actinomycetospora flava. The sequence goes on along the minus strand of NZ_JBBEGM010000003.1, from coordinate 2,615 downwards.
ACAGCGGCCTGCCGCGCCGACCCCTCCACCGTGTCCCGGTCCTTCAGTCCCGGGTCAGCTTGCGGTGGGTGACGCGGTGCGGACGGGCGGCGTCCGGACCGAGGCGGCTGATCTTGTTCTCCTCGTAGTCGGCGAAGTTGCCCTCGAACCAGAACCACGACGCCGGGTGGTCGTCCGTGCCCTCCCACGCGAGGATGTGGGTGCAGACGCGGTCGAGGAACCAGCGGTCGTGGGACACGACCACGGCGCAGCCGGGGAAGTTCTCGAGGGCGTTCTCCAGCGACGACAGCGTCTCGACGTCCAGGTCGTTCGTCGGCTCGTCGAGCAGCAGCAGGTTCCCGCCCTGCTTGAGCGTCATCGCCAGGTTCAGACGGTTGCGCTCACCGCCGGAGAGGACGTTGACCGGCTTCTGCTGGTCGGGTCCCTTGAAGCCGAACGCCGAGATGTAGGCCCGGGACGGCATCTCGACGTTGCCGACCTGGATGAAGTCGAGCCCGTTGGAGACGACCTTCCAGACGTTGTCGGTGCCGGAGAGACCCTCCCGCCCCTGGTCGACGTAGGACAGCTTGACCGTGTCGCCGACCCGGACGTCACCGGAGTCGGGCTTCTCGAGCCCGACGATCGTCTTGAACAGCGTCGTCTTGCCGACGCCGTTCGGTCCGATCACGCCGACGATGCCGTTGGGCGGCAGGGAGAACGACAGGTCCTTGATGAGCAGCCGGTCGTCGAAGCCCTTGTCGAGGTGGCTGACCTCGACCACCACGTTGCCCAGACGCGGGCCCGGCGGGATCTGGATCTCCTCGAAGTCGAGCTTGCGCGTCTTCTCCGCCTCGGCCGCCATCTCCTCGTAGCGGGCCAGACGCGACTTGCTCTTCGCCTGCCGCGCCTTCGCGCCCGACCGTACCCAGGCGAGCTCGTCCTTGAGCCGCTTCTGCAGCTTCGAGTCCTTGCGGCCCTGGACCGCGATCCGGTCGGCCTTCTTCTCGAGGTAGACCGAGTAGTTGCCCTCGTAACCGATGGCGCGGCCCCGGTCCAGCTCGAGGATCCAGCCCGCGACGTTGTCGAGGAAGTACCGGTCGTGGGTGACGGCGAGGACGGCGCCCTCGTAGCTCGCCAGGTGCTGCTCCAGCCACTGGACGCTCTCGGCGTCGAGGTGGTTGGTGGGCTCGTCGAGCAACAGCAGGTCGGGCTTGCTGATCAGCAGCTTGCACAGCGCCACGCGCCGTCGCTCGCCCCCGGAGAGGTGGGTGACCGGCTCGTCGCCGGGCGGGCAGCGCAGCGCGTCCATGGCCTGCTGCAGCTGCGAGTCGAGGTCCCACGCGTCGGCGTTGTCGAGCTCCTCCTGGAGGCCGCCCATCTCCTCCATGAGCTCGTCGGAGTAGTCGGTCGCCATCAGCTCGGCGATCTCGTTGTAGCGCGCGAGCTTGGTGGCGACGTCGCCGGCGCCCTCCTGCACGTTGCCGAGGACCGTCTTCTCCTCGTTGAGCGGCGGCTCCTGCTGCAGGATGCCGACGGTCGCGCCCGGGGCGGCGAACGCCTCGCCGTTGTTGGGCTGGTCGAGTCCGGCCATGATCTTCAGAACGCTCGACTTGCCCGCCCCGTTGGGACCGACGACACCGATCTTTGCGCCGGGCAGGAAGCTCAGCGTGACGTCGTCGAGGATGACCTTGTCACCATGGGCCTTGCGAACCTTCTTCATGGTGTAGATGAACTCAGCCACGCCCTCGATGGTAGTTGGCACGACTCGGCGCCCACCGGCCCCGGGGCCGGTTCAGGCGCTCGCCCGCGTGGAGGCGGATCGGCGGCGTTCACCGGTGGCGATCCCGGTGACCGTCGCACCCTCCGGCGGGGTCTCCCCCGCCTCCACCGCCCCGTCGGCCCCGTCGACGTCGACGCGCGGCGCCGGGCCTCCGAGGTCGGTGGCCGGCCCGCCGAGCGAGCTCACCTCCTCGACGCGGCGGTCGGCCTCGAGCGGGCCCACAGCGCCACCGGCGGTCACCTCCGCGGCCGCCCCGTCGGCGCCCTCGACGGCGGCGGTGCGCCACGGGTTGACCGTGGCGGTGCAGCGACCGAGGTCCGGCCCGACCGCTGTCGCACTGATCTCGGTCATGTACCGCCGCACGCCCTCGACCTCGTACTCGCGCACCGACAGACGCCCCGTGACGACGACCGGGTCGCCCTTGACGAGGAGGCGCGCTCCGTCCGCCAGACGCCGCCAGCAGTTCACCAGGGCGGTGAAGCGGTCGCCGTCGACCCAGGAGTCGGTCGCCCTGTCGTATCGGCGCTCCGAACTCGCGACCCGGAAGGTCACGAGGAGGTGCTCCTGGTTCGCGCCCACCCGCTTGGTGATCACGTCGCCGGCGACGTTGCCCGTCACCGTCACCATCGTCTCGTTCACGTGGCACTCCGCTCGCTCCGCGCCGGGACGATTCCCGGCTCGCTGCGAGAAGCGTCCCCGCCGAACGACGGAGAGCGTGAGCGTCGATCGACGTGCTGGGGATGAACGGGTGGGGTGGGGACAACTCGCGGACGGCTCGAGCCCATCTCTGCGCCGATCGCGGTACGCGAATGCTCCAGGCGATAGACAGCGCTCGGGGGCCCGCTCCCGGAGACAC